>DASZFR010000024.1:0-20829 GCA_035939635.1 Solirubrobacteraceae bacterium | reverse complement strand
CCTTGACCCCCGAATGCAGCAACAGCCAGGCGCTTCCGCCCAATCCGGAAAGCACGCAGGCGGATTTCGGCAACCAGGACGAACTGATCTCGAGCGTCGCGGCCGCCCAGCCGAACACCGTGGTCGTGCTCGAGACGGGCGCGCCGGTGCTGACGCCGTGGCGTGAATCCGTCAACGCGCTGCTCGAGGCCTGGTATCCGGGCGAGGACGGCGGCACCGCGATCGCGCACGTGCTGTTCGGCGACTCAGACCCGGGCGGGCGGCTGCCGGCGACGTTCCCCTCAAGCGAAGCCGATCTGCCCACCGCCCCCGGCGGGATGGCGCAGTATCCGGGCACGGTCAATCCGGTCGAAAACTGCGAAGTCGACACGTCGGTGCCCTGCCCCTACTACCAGGAGTACTACAGAGAGGGAGTTCTGGTCGGCTACCGCTGGTATGACAACCAGGGGATAGAACCGGCCTTCCCGTTCGGCTTCGGCCTCTCCTACACGACGTTCCGCTTCAGCAAGCTCGGCGTGCGCCGCGGCGCCGGCAAGGGCGCGCCCCCCGCCGCAGTCTCCGTCACCGTCAAGAACACCGGCAAGCGCAAGGGCTGGGCGGTGCCCGAGGTGTATCTCGCGCTGTCCTCGCAGACGCAAGCGCGGATGCCCCCGCGCCAGCTGGCGGGGTACGCCAAGCTCGAGCTCGCGCCCGGCAAGAGCCGGCGCGTGACGATCCCGCTGGCGCCGCGTTCGTTTGACTACTGGTCAGAAGCGGTTGAAGGGTGGAGGCCCGCGACGGGCTGCGCCACGGTCGACGTGGGGAGCTCTTCGCGCGAATTGCCGCTCAGCCGCGTCGTCGCGGTCGGCAAGGGCTCCTGCTGAAGCACAGCGCGACGAGGCGCGGCCGATCCCCTCGGCGCGCGCTGCGCGAGCATTGACCCGCGGCGGCCTGGCCGCCGCACCGCCCACGCGCGAAGGAGGAGCACATCATGCAGATCACGCGAAACTCGCTGGACACCAGCGCCGGCCCCGCCGAGTGGTTCAGCGGAGCGGTCTTTCTGGACCTGATCGCCGCGCCGTCGGGGCCCTCGCGCGTCGCCGCCGCGAGCGTCCACTTCACGCCCGGCGCCCGCACGGCGTGGCATACCCATCCGTACGGGCAGACGATCTTCGTGACCGAGGGCATCGGGCGCTGTCAGCGCCGCGAGGGCGCGGTCGAGGCGATTGCACCCGGCGACCGCGTCTACTTCGAGCCCGGCGAGGAGCACTGGCACGGAGCCGCACCCGCGCGCTTCATGACGCACGTCGCGATCCAGGAGGCCGATGAGTCGGGCAGCGTGGTCGCGTGGGGAGACCACGTCAGCGACGAGGAATACCTGGCCGCGCCGGCAGCTCCACGGTCATAGCGGCACGGAGGGCCGCACTGCGTTGCGCGCGCTCGCTAGTCGCGCGTGACTACGAGCTTCACCGGCGCCTCGGCGAGCGCCTCGGCCGCGTCGCTCCACGTCGCCGTGCGAGTTGTCACCGGCGTCGGGTCCAGACCGCCGTCGGCGATCAGCTGCAGAATCGCCGGCATCGCCGCCCGTGCTGGAACGCGGCCGTGGTGGAAGGTGACGCCGGTGGAGTACATCTCGAGCAACGGCATGCGCGTGTATTGCTCATAGAAGATCCCCACCGCCGTGCAGGTGCCGCCCGGTGCCGTGGAGCGGACCGCGAGCGCGAGGCCGTCGGGGTGTGCGCTTGCGTCCACCGTGATCGGATACGGCCCCAGACGGCGCGGGAAGCGCGCGCTGTACGGGCCGTCCTGCTCGGGCCCGTCGGCCTCGATCGGATTTGCGCCCAGCGCGGCGGCGAGCTGCAGGTGCGCGGCATCGTGATCGACATAGTCGACCCGCGCGGCGCCGAGCACGCGCGCGATCTGGCACGCGTACAGGCTGATGCTCACCGCTCCCTCGCCGCCCACGATCAGCACGTCCGCGCCCGGACGCCCGGCCAACGGCGGCGCCACCGCGCGCCAGGCGTCGGGGATGTTGTCGCTGACGCTCGCGACCGTCAACGGGTTCACGCCCTCGGGGATCGGCACGAGCATGAAGTCGGGGAACGGCACGCGCACCAGGTCGCTGAACGCGCCGCCCCAGTCGCCACCCACCGGGCCGAGACCGTACATCGCTAGCGGCGCCGCGCTCAGACAGGAGTCGGTCAGGCCCGCACGGCAGTTCGCGCATGACCCGCAGCAGATCTGAAATGGGACCGCGTAGCGCTCGCCCGGCCGAACGCCCGCCACCGCGTCGCCGACGTCGGTGACCTCGGCCACGAATTCGTGTCCCATCGCAAACGGGCCGACGAACGGAGCCTGCCCGCGCACGATCGCGGCATCGAGGTCGCACGTGGCCACCGCGATCGGCCGCACGAGCACCTCGCCGGCGTTCTGCAGCGCCGGCAGCGGCGCCTCGCGCCATTGCACCTCTCCGCGCTTGATGAACGTCAGCTGTTGTTGCACGATCGACGATCAGCCGCGCGCGCGGCGCGCGCGAAGATCCACTGGGCTGTCGGCCTGCAGCGCTCCGCTGCGCGCCGCGAGCAGCAGCGCTCGAGCGACCTCGACGAGGCGCTCCGGCGAAGGCTCGTCGCCCGCCATGATCGCCGACCACTCAAGCGCCGAGCCCACGTGCACCAGGGCCTCGGCGAAGCCGCCGAGGCGGCCGGCCTCGCCGGGAAGGGCTTCGGCGACGAGTGCGCTGAGGCATTGCAACGAGCGGCCGCGCACGCTGAATTCCTCGCCCGCCAGCAGGCGCATCGCGAGCACGGGCTCGCGCTGCACAAATCCGCGCGCGGGCTCGTATCGCGCCGTCGCCCCGAGGATTCGCCGCACGGCGTCGAGGACCAACTCCTCGCCCTCGCCCTCGGCCTCGGCACGGGCGAGATCCCAAAACTCGCCCGCGAGGTCGCCCAAGATGCGGTCGAGCAGGCTCTCGCGGGTGCCCACCCAGCGGTGGAGCGTGGTGCGCGCCACGCCCAGCCGCGCGGTGAGCGCCTGCATGTCGACGCGTTCGTTGGCCACGAACGTGGCGCGCGCAAGGTCGAACGCATCCTGCGGGGTGGGCTTGCGAAACAGCGGCACGACGTTCCCGCGCGCGCGCGATGATGCAGGGCTGCGGCGGGCAGCGTTGGGCATGGGCGGACATTAGCAAATGCCTTTCGGTATGCAACACCTGACGATATTTGTCTAAATAGAAACATCTTGACTTCTGTAGCGCGATCTGCGAGGGTGCTGCCAGGCGGTCCGCGGGCCGGGCGGCGACAGTGCACGGCCGAGCGGCGACAGCGCAACGAGAGGGGATAAGGCGTGGCGACCACAGGGCAGGACATCACGAGCATCGAGCTGGCCGACAACGAGCTGTGGCACGACGGACCGCCGTATGAGGTCTTCAAGGAGCTGCGCTCGAAGTGCCCCGTGCACTTCAGCGAGCGCATCGAGGAGTACCCCGACGAGGCCGGATTCTGGTCGGTGACCACAGCCGACGACGTGCACGCGGTAAGCCGCGACTTCGAGACCTATTCGTCATATCTCGGCGGCGTCACGGTGTTCGCCGAGATCTTCCCGTTGGAGTTCGTGCGGAACATGTTCATCGGCATGGACCCGCCCAAGCACGACAAGGTCAAGGCGCTGTTCCAGCGCGGCTTCACGCCCAAGCGCATCGCCGACCACGAGGAGCGCATTCGCGAGATCGTCGTCGATGTGCTCGGCCGCCTCGATGGCCGCGAGACGTGCGACCTGGTCACCGACGTCGCCCAGCCCGTGGTCTCGAGGGTCATCCACAGCTTCATGGGCACCCCCCCCGAGGACGACGCGATCTGGGCGCGGATCTGCAACGCGTCGATGGCGCCCGACGACCCGGAGCTGGCTCCTGAAGGCATCGACGGCGTGCTCGAGAAAGACCTCCCCGAGCTGTTCGAGCGCGTTCGCGCGATGATCGCCGAGCGCACCGAGCACCCAACCGACGACCTCACGAGCGTGCTCGTGCACGCCGAAGTCGAAGGCGAGAAGCTCTCCGAGCTCGAGATCGTGATGGGCTTCTTTTTGCTCATCCTCGCCGGCAACGACTCGACCAAGGCCACCTACTGCTCGGGTATGCGCGCGCTGATGCAAGACCCCGCGCAGAAGCGCGAGCTCGTCGAGGACCCCAGCCTCGTGCCGGGCGCCGTGGAGGAGGCGCTGCGCATGTTCCCCGCCTTTGCGCACTTCCGCCGCACCGCCACCACCGACACCGAGCTGCACGGGCAGAAGATCAAAAAGGGCGACAAGGTGGTGATGTGGTACGTGTCCTCAAACCGCGACGAGACGCGCTTTGCGGACCCTGACCGCTTCGACATCCACCGCGACGCCGAGCACCAAGCCTTTGGGGCCGGTGGTCGTCACTTCTGCCTGGGCACCGCGCTGGCGCGCCTGGAGCTTCGCACGATGATCGAGGAGACGCTGGCGCGCTACCCCGACATCGAGCTCGACGGCGTTCCGGTCGCGGCCGAGGCGCTGTTCGTCAACCAGCTCAAGAGCCTGCCTGTGCGCCTCGGGGCAAAGGTCGCGGCGGCCGCGTGAGCGGCGCCGTAACGCCGACCGCCGAGCAGGCGGCGGCGTTGTCGCAGCTGCCCAAAGACGTTCCGATCGTGATGATCAACCTGCTCGCGTTCAAGCGTCCCGACGGCGCGCGCAGCTACGAGCGCTACGCCGGCGAGGTTCAGCCGCACCTGGAGCGCGCCAAAGCGCGCGTGCTGTACATCGGCGAACAGCGCCAGATGGTGGTCGGAGACGACGCGCACGCGTGGTGGGACTCGGTCATCGTGGTCGAATACCCGTCGATCGACGCCTTCTTTGAGATGGTGTCAGACACCGCTTACCAGGCCGTGCACCGCTTTCGCGAGGCAGGGCTGGAGCGTGCCGAGCTGATCGCCACCGTGCACGGACTGCCGCAACAGTGAGGCGCCATGACTGAGCAGTTCGACTTCGATTGGTTGGTCGTCGGGTCGGGCTTCGGCGGCAGCGTGTCGGCGCTGCGACTCGCGCAGAAGGGCTACTCGGTGGGCGTGCTCGAGTGCGGCCGGCGTTTCGCAGACAACGAGTTCCCCAAGTCCACCGCCGACCTGCGCCGCTACTTCTGGAACCCGCGCCTGGGCATGAAGGGCATCTTTCGCATGACCAACTTCAAGGACGTCACGGTGGCCTCCGGCTGCGGGGTCGGCGGCGGCAGCCTCGGCTACGCGTGCACTCTGTACGTGCCCGGCAAGGCCTTCTTCGAGCACCCGCAGTGGAACGGCCTTGGCGACTGGCAGGGCGAGCTCGCGCCCCACTTCGCCGAGGCGCAACGGATGCTCGGCGTGGTCGAAAACCCCCACTCAGACCCCGCCGACCAACTGCTGGCCGAGCTCGGGGCCGAGCTCGGCGTGGCCGACAGTTACAGGCGCACGCCGGTGGGCATCTACTTCGGCGAGCCCGGCGCGCAGGTGCCCGACCCGTTCTTCGACGGCGACGGGCCCGCGCGCAGCGGCTGTGTGCGTTGCGGGCGCTGCATGCTCGGCTGCGTACACGGCGCAAAGAACACGCTCGTGAAGAACTACCTCTATTTCGCCGAGAAGCTCGGCGCGCGGGTGCAACCGGAACGCACCGTCGTCGACATCCGCCCGCTCGGCGCGCCCGATGGCGCGGGCGGCTACGAGGTCGAAAGCGTGCGCTCGGGCGCGTGGCTGCGAAAGCGCCGCCGCGTGCAGCGCGCTCGGGGCGTCGTGCTCGCAGCGGGGGCGCTCGGCACCAACGGCCTTCTGCAGCGCTGCCGCCTGGGCGGCTCGCTGCCGCGCGTCTCCGCGCGCCTCGGCGACCTCGTGCGCACCAACTCCGAGTCGATCCTCACGGTCACCGTGCCCGAGAACTACGCCGACGATCTCATCAAGCGCGTGGCGATCAGCTCCTCGATATACCCCGACGAGCACACGCACATCGAGACGGTCACCTACGGCGACGACGGCGACTCGATGCGCATCTTCTACACGCTGCTCACCGGCGACGGCACGCGTTTCACGCGCCCGCTGAAGCTGCTCGCACAGATTTTGCGACACCCCGCGCGCCTTGCCAAGGTGCTGTTCGCGCGCCACTGGTCGCGGCGCACGATCATCATCCTCGTCATGCAGACGCTCGACAACGCGATCGCGCTGCGCCCTCGCAAAGGGCCATTCGGATCGCTGTGGCTGCAGACCGAACAGGACCGCGAACACCCCAACCCCACGTTCATCCCGATCGCCAACCGCGCCGCAGAATGGTTTGCGCGGCGTACCGGCGGGATCGCGCAGAGCGCGCTGCTCGAGGCGATGTTCAACATTCCCTCGACCGCGCATATCCTCGGCGGCGCCGTGATCGCGCCCGACGCGCAGCGCGGCGTGGTCGACGCACGCCAGCGCGTGTTCGGATATCACAACCTCATGGTCTGCGACGGAGCCGCGGTGCCCGCCAACCCGGGCGTGAACCCGAGCCTCACGATCACCGCGCTTGCCGAGCACGCGATGAGCCACGTGCCAGCCAAGCACGGCGACGCCGCGCAGGGCGTCCGCGCCGCGGAGCGAGAACTGACAGCCACGCAAGTCGACCGACAGGAGCCTTTGCCATGAACGTGCTGCGCACGCCCGAAGAGCGCTTCGCCGACCTGCCCGGCTTTGCCTGGCAGCCGCACTACGCCGAGGTCAAAACCGACGGCGCCGCCGGGCTGCAAATGGCCTACATCGACGAGGGACCGCGCGACGCGCGCCCGGCGCTGCTGCTGCACGGCGAGCCGTCGTGGTCGTTTCTGTACCGCAGCATGATCGGCCCGCTGCTGGACGCGGGGCTGCGCGTCGTCGCCCCCGACCTCGTCGGCTTCGGCCGCTCGGACAAGCCCGAATCGCAGGAGGACTACACCTACCAGCGCCACGTCGAATGGCTCACCGACCTCGTCGTGCATCGCCTCGATCTAAACGACGTGGTGCTGTTCTGCCAGGACTGGGGCGGGCTGCTCGGGTTGCGCCTCGTGGCCGAGCACCCAGAGCGCTTTGCCGCCGTGGTGGCGTCGAACACGATGCTGCCGACCGGCGACCAGGATCCCGGCGACGCCTTTCGCGCGTGGCGGGACTTCTCGCAGAACGCGCCGGCGTTTGACATCGGGCGCATCGTCAACGGCGGCACCAAACGCGAGCTGACAGAGCAGGAGATCGCTGCCTACGACGCGCCGTTTCCCGACGACACCTTCAAGGCCGGCGCGCGCCGCTTTCCCGCGCTGGTGCCGATCACGCCCGACGATCCCGCCGCGCCCGCCAACCGCGCCGCGTGGGAGGTGCTCAAAACGTGGCAGAAGCCGTTCGTGTGCGCCTTCGGTGACTCCGATCCGATCACGCGCGGCGGCGACGGCGTGCTCTGCAAGCTGATCCCCGGCGCGGCCGGCCAAGCGCACGTCACGATCGACGGCGCGGCGCACTTCAGCCAGGAGGACGCGGGTGAGCGCCTGGCGCGGGTCGTCGTCTCGGTGGCGGGCTCGCTGTAGGCGCCCGCGGCGCGCGCGCTAGCCGCCCAATCGCCCCCGGCGGCTCCGCGCCCGGTCGCGCGCCGGCGCGCCGCCCGGTCGCGCCCGCTGGGTGCCGGGGTGTGGTCACTCGCGCCGCGCGACGCGCGAAATGAGGTCAAGACCCCATTTGGGGCGTTCAAGGTTGCTGGCAAGCTCTGGCCATGAAGTCATCGCGCACCGCCCAGCGCGCCGCCGTGGCGCACAGCCGCCTCGCCGCGCCACGCAGGTCGCGCTCCGTCGAGGCCCACGGCGCCGATCACGCCCCACGCTCGACGCGCATCGAGGTGCTGGTCGTCGACGATCACCCCGCGGTCAGGTGGGGTCTGGTGCAGCTGCTCTCCGAGCAGCCGGATCTCCACGTGGCCGCCGTGGCCACGACAGCCGAGATCGCGCTCGCGCAGGCACAGCACCAACACACCGACGTCGCGATCGTCGACTACTGCCTCGGCGGGCACAACGGACTGTGGGTCGCGCGCAAGCTCAAGGCGCTGGAGCGTGCGCCGCGGGTGGTGATCTTCTCGGCGTACGCCAACGACCACCTCGCCGCGAGCTGCGCCGTCGCCGGCGCCGACGCGCTGATCAGCAAGAGCAGCCTCGGCGACGACGTCTGTCACGCGATCCGCTCGGTCTGGCGCGGGCGCAGAATGATCCCACGCGTGCACCACGCGACGACCGGTACGCTGCGCGATCGCCTCGACAACGATCGCGAGCGCATGGTTTTCGGCATGCTGCTTGCGGGGATCTCAGACGAGCAGATCGCGCGCACGTTGCGGCTCGGCGCGCGCGAGCTGGCCGCAACGCGGGCCGAGATGCTCGCGAAGCTCGAGGCGCTGCCTGCACGCCCGGCGTAGCAGCGGCCGGGTCGCGAGCGCGCGCAAGAATGGACAGGTGAGTCTCCGCACCGGGCCATCGCATCCTGCGCTCGCCAAGCGCCACCGCTACCTGCCGCTGTTTGCGCGGATCGTGCTGGCCAATCTCGCGGTGCTGGGAGCGGCGTGCCTCGTCGTCTTCGTCGCGCTCGCTCCCAACAGAATCTCCGAGCTTGCCGCGGACGAGGTGCTGGTCGTCACGCTGTGTCTGGTCACGCTCGTCAACGTCGTGATCGTGCGTCGCATCGTTCTGCCGCTGCAGCGGTTGACCGCGCTCGCGCGCGGGCTCGACCCGGCCGCGCCGCGCGAGCGCTTCCCTGGTGCCGCCGCGGCGTCGGAGGCCGGCGACCTCGCGCAGACGTTCAACGAGATGCTCGACCGCCTCGAGCGCGAGCGCGCCGAGTCGGCGCGCAGCGTGCTCGCCGCGCACGAGGCAGAGCGCATGCGCGTTGCGCAGGAGCTGCACGACGAGGTTGGACAGACTCTCACGGCTGTGCTTCTGCAGCTGAGCCGCGTGCAGCACCGCATGGCGCCACACCCGGCGCCGGAGCTGGGCGAAGCCCAGGAGACCGTGCGCGCCAGTCTCGAGGACGTGCGGCGCATCGCCAGCGAGCTGCGCCCTGAAACGCTCGCCGACCTTGGTCTCGCCAGTGCGTTGGAGTCCCTCAGCGACACGTTCAGCCGGCGCACCGAGATCGACGTGCATCGCCACATCGAGGGCGACCTGCCAGCGCTCACGCGCGAGGCAGAACTGGCCGCGTACCGCATCGCTCAGGAGGCGCTGACGAACGTCGCGCGGCACGCGCGGTCGGCGTCGGCTGACCTCGCGCTCACCAAAAACCACAGCGGTGTCGTGCGCAGAGTGCGCGACTACGGCGCCGGCGTCCGCAACGGCACCCACCACGCCGGCAACGGCATCAGAGGAATGCGCGAACGCGCCGGCGCGGTCGGTGCGCGCCTGCAGATCGGCGCCGCGCCCGACGGCCGCGGCAGCGAGGTGAGGCTCGAGCTGCCGGCGGGATCGCGCGCATGACGGCGCTGAAGTCACGCGTCCTGCTCGCCGACGATCACGCGCTCGTGCGCCGCGGGCTGCGGCTGATACTGGATGCCGAGCCCGATCTCGAAGTCACAGCGGAGGCTGCCGACGGCGATGAGGCGCTGCGCCTGGCCAACGCCGATGAGCTCGACCTGGCGATCTTCGACATATCGATGCCGCGCATGACCGGGCTGCAGGCGGCGAAAGAGCTGCACGCGCGGCGGCCGCGACTGCCGATCCTGATCCTCACGATGCACGAGAGCGAGCAATATCTGCACGAGGCGCTGCGCGCGGGTGCGTCGGCATACGTCGTCAAGAAGGTCGCCGACCGCGATCTGGTCGAGGCGTGCCGCGCGACGTTGCGCGGCGAGCCGTTTCGCTATCCCGGCGATCACACCGCCGGGGTCGGAGACGCCGTGCGCCGTGCGCGCGAAGGGGAGCCGCCGCGCCAGCTGCTCACGCCGCGCGAGACCGAGATCGTCAAGCTCGTGGCAGAGAGCTACACGAACAAGCAGATCGCGCGCGCCCTGGTGATCAGCGAGAAGACCGTGGACCGGCACCGCGCGAACATCCTCGAGAAGCTCGGCCTGCACGATCGGGTCGATCTCGTGCGCTACGCGATTCGCAACGGGCTCGCCGAGCCCTGATCAGGCCGCGCTACCCACGCTCGCACGCAAGCTCGGCGATGCGCCGCAGCGACGCCGCGATCACCTCGCGCTGTGACTGCAGGCGGTGGGCCTCGCCGTCGGGTATGTCGACGTCGACGCTGATGCGCGTGCCGTCGCCGGCCGGCGCAAGGCGCCACTCAAAGCGCAGATCGGACACCAGGCACGAGACAACCACCTGCTGGCTGTCGCGCCGAGTGTCGAGCAGCTGTGCCATCGGGAAGTCGGGATAGCCGTCGGGGAACATCGTGTAACTGCCCTCGTCACCGACGTCGACCGTGCCCACCCCCGCCCACCAGTCGGGGAAGCGAGCGGGGTCGTACAGCAGCTTCCACACCTCCTCGGGAGGCGCCTGGCTTATCGCCGTGTCATGAAACGACGGCAATTGGCTCTCCTTTGACGGCCGCTTGCAGATCGGCGCGAACCCGAGCGAGCTCGCGTGCGGGCTCCACGAGCCCCACCACCGGGCGTCCGAGGTCGGCGAGCACCGCCGTCACGCTGTCGGCGTCCAACGAGCGCGCCAGCAGGCGCTCCCAGCCGGCGACCGACTCCGCGAGGCGCAGCTCGCCCTCGGGCAGGTCTTCGCGCGCGAGCGCGAGCAGCCCCTGCACGCGCGCCAGGCGCGGCACGAGCGTCTCGGGGAAGTCACTCGGCGCCACCGGCTCGAGCACCGCGGCGCGCAGCTCGCCCGCGGCTCGGTCGAGCTCGCGTGTGCGGATCAGCGCCTCCGCCAGCGCCAGGCGCGTGAGCGGGCGGCTGATCGGCACCCCATCTATCAGCGACTCGCCGAGCAGCCGCGCCGCGAGCTCGTCTTCGCCGGACTCCAGCGCGACCATCGCGCGGTCGTGCTTTGCCATCGCCACGAGCTCGGGCTGCTCGAGCTCGGCCGCGAGCTTTGCCTCGCACTCCGTCGCGGCGCGCGCCTGGTCCATCCGGCCCATGCGCCGCAGCACGAACGCCCGCGCGGAGTGCAGATGGATCTCGGGGCTCTTCAGACCCTGCCCCGCGATCGCGTCAAAGCCGCGGTCGATGAAGCCCAGTGCGCAGTCAAAGTCGCCGGCCGCCGACGCGGCGGCGGCCACGTTCGCCCAGCAGCCATACGCGAGGTCCGGGCGCCCCGCCCGCGCGATCGCCTCGCCGGCATCGCTGGCCGGCTCATAGGAGTCTCGAAAGCGCCCGCGGCGCATCAGCGCAAACGCGCGCGCATGACCGACGTCGTAGGTGTGCAGGTCGCCTGGCGGCGCCTCGCAGTCGAGCTCGCTCAGCAGCCGCTCGGCCTCGTCCGCGCTGCCCGCCACGGCCTGCGCCCACGCCAGCGCGGCGAGCGCCTCGCGGCGCTCGGCCTCGGCGCCATCGCCCGCTTGCTCGAGCAGCGCGCGTGCGGCGCCCGCGCACTCCAGCACGCCCCGCGGCATGCAGATCGGCCCGTGGTAGGCGCGCGCCTTGGCCAGCCACGCGCGCGCCAGCTCGAACGGGGAGCCGTCGCCGAGTAGCTCGATCGCGCGCTCAAAGGCCTCCTCGGCCCGCTCGCGGCGCCCGCTCCACGCCTCGAGTTCGGCAACGAACAGCCACAGGTCCGATCGCTGCGGCGCGATCTGCAGCGCCTCGCGCAGATACGCCACGGCCTGGTCCAGCGCCGCAAGCGAACGCGCCTTAGCGGCCGCGCGCGCCAGCTGTGGGACCGCCTCGGCGTCGGCGCCGGCCAGACGCAGCTGCCGCGCCACCTCCGCGGGTAGCGGGATTGCTCCGGCCCGCTCACTTGCCAGCAGCGCCTGCGCCCAGCGCTTGTGCAGTGCGCGGCGACGGGGGTCTGCGATCTCCTCGCGCACCGCGTCGCGCAGCAGCGCGTGGCGAAAGCCGATACGGCCCTCGCGCGCCAGCAGCAGCCCGGTCTGCAGCGCCTCCGCGGCCGCTGCGGTGGCATCTTGGAATTCCAGCTGCTCGAGCTCGTCCGCATCGACCGGCCGCGCTGCCACCGCGGCGATCTCGATCAGCGCGCGCACGTCGCCGCCCAACGGCGTGATCTCGGCCCGCGCCGTGCCGCGCAGGCTCGGCGCGACGTCGCGGTGGCCGCGCCCGAGCGCACGCGCGGTCTCCACCGCCAGCAGGGCGTTGCCCTCGGCATTGGCCACCACGCGCGCCACGTCGGGCTCGCTCAGCGGCGCGGCCTCGCGTGCGAGCGTCGCCACGGGCTCGGCGGCGAGCGGCTGCAGATCCAGCTCGCACGCCAACAGCCCACGCGAGCGAAGCGCGTGCTCCAAGCGATCCGCCGCGGCGCTGGTCGGCAGATCGCGTCGCGTCATCGCCATCATGATCGGTAGCCCCGCGGCGCGCCGGGCTGCGTAGGCGGCGAGCTCGAGGCTCGGCTCATCCGCGCTGTGGATGTCTTCGAGGACAAGCAGCACAGGCCGTTGTGAGGCGGCCCACGCGAGCAGCGCCACGACAGCCTCAAACAGTCGCGTGCGCTGCAGGTCGGGCGCGACCGACGCCGTCGGCGCGCCGGCCTGCGCGAAGTGCGCGGGCAGCTCGACGGCCAGCAGCGCAACGTCTTGCGGCCACGAGGCCTGTGGCGGCGGGGGCGCAAGCGCCGGCAGCAGCTCGCGAACCAGCTCCGCCCACAGGCTCAGCGGCGCGCTGCCACCGAGGTCGAGCGCGCCGCAGCAAGCGGTCAAATGCCCACCTGCGGCCACCCGCGCGCGCAGCTCGCCGGCCAGGCGCGTCTTGCCGATCCCGGCCTCGCCGCGGATAACGGCGGTCGCGCCGCGACCGCGATTGACGCCGCCCCACACCTGCTCGAGCTCGCGCAGCTCGCGCTCACGTCCGACCAGCGCCAGCAGGCCCGGCGCGGGCTCTGGTTCGCGGGTCTGAAGCGCGGGGATGTCCTGCCGGCGCAGCTGCTCGATCAGCTCGCGGGTGCGACCCGACGGCGCCACCGCGAGTTCGCGCGCCATACGCTGCGACAGCGCGCGATACGCGCGCAACGCACCCGCGCGATCGCCGCCGTCTGAAAGGCGCGTGATGAGGCGCCGGTGAACCTCCTCGTCAAGCGGGTCGCACTCTGCCTGGCGTCGCGTCAGCTCGAGCGCGCCGCGGCCGTCGCCGTGTCGCTCGCGCGTCTGCGCCAGGCGCTCCATGAGGTCGATCGCGCGTTCGCGGAAGCGCTCGCGCGCCGCGAGCACCCACTCGTCGTCGAGGCCGTCCAGCAGCGGCCCGCGATGCAGCTCGAGAGCCTGCTCCGGCGCGTGCTCGGCGAGTCGCTCGAACTCGCGCGCGTCGATCCACAGGCCGTCGTCGTCCACCAGCGCCACGCGCTCGCCTTCCACCGCGACGCGATCTGGCAGCTGGCGCCGAAGCGCCCATAGCGCGCTTCGCAGGCTCGCGCGCGCGCTGTGGTCGAGCACATCTGGCCAGAAGCGTGTCGCGAGCTCCGTGCGCGTTACGCCCATCGGCGCGAGCGCCAGGTATGCGAACACCGCCCACGGGCGCGTGGACGCGGGAGACTCGATCGCTACTCCGTCGATCTCGACGTGCAGGCCCCCAAACAGCCGCGCGCGCAGCACCCGTCAAGCGTACCGCCGCTGCGCTTTGACGCCGCTTTGACGCCGCCCACACGCGTGGCTGTGACGCTGCGCGTATCGCACAGCACAAACACCCACAAAGGAGGAACCTATGAGCACCACAGCAGCCCCCACCACATTCGATTTCGAGCGCTTCGTGCGCGCCGCAGAGGGTCGCGACGCGCAGACGCAGCTTTCGATGTACGCGCCCAGCGCAACAGTCACGATCGTCGACAAGGTGTCCTCGCCCGGCTCCCCGCGGGTGTTGCGCACGCGCGAACAGATCGAGGAGTGGCTCGAGGACACGTATGGGCGCGAGATGACCCACAGCGTTCGCCATCGCGTTCTCGACCCCAACGGCGCCGCGTTCACGCAAGCGTGCCGCTACCCGGATGGCACCAACGTGCTGTGCGCAACGCTCATCGAGCTGCGCGACGGCGCGATCGCAGACCAGACGATCGTCCAGGCCTGGGACGAGAAGTAGCCGCGAGCCAGCTCCGGTGCGCCATCGCACACACGATGAACGCGCCCGGTAGTACAAGTGCAGGGCGACGGTCGCGTTCCACCCACAGTTCACTGCAATTGCAAGAAGGAGGAGCTCTAGTCATATGTCAGCAGCCACCCGTGAGATAGACCAAGCCAAACTCGAAGAATTCATGGGGCGTTTCGTGGGCGACCTCGGCGCCTCGCTCAACGCGGCGCTCGTCGTGATCGGGGATCGCCTCGGCCTGTATCGGGCGATGGCCGACGGCGAGCCGATCACTGCCGAGGAGCTCGCGCAGCGCACCAACACCGACCCGCGCTACGTGCGCGAGTGGTTGTCAGGCCAGGCGGCGGGAGGCTACGTCAGCTACGACCCGCAGGAGCAGGTCTTTTCCCTCACGCCCGAGCAGTCGCTCGCGCTCGCGCAGGAGGGAAGCCCCGCGTTCGTGCCGGGCGCTTTTCAGCTCGCCACGGCGCTGATCAAGGACGAGCCGAAGATCACAGCTGCTTTCAGCAGCGGCGAGGGCGTGGGCTGGCACGAGCACAACCACGACCTGTTCTCCGGCACCGAGCGCTTCTTCCGCCCGG
Organism: Solirubrobacteraceae bacterium; assembly: GCA_035939635.1. GTDB lineage: Bacteria > Actinomycetota > Thermoleophilia > Solirubrobacterales > Solirubrobacteraceae > Palsa-744. The sequence continues at coordinate 6,070 of DASZFR010000024.1, read as the reverse complement.
GTTATTCGGCCAATCTCGTCAGCGCGTGGATTCCCGCGCTCGAGGGCGTGCAGGAGAAGCTCGAAGCGGGAGCGACGGTCGCCGACGTCGGTTGCGGGCACGGCGCCTCGACGCTGATCATGGCCGAGGCCTTCCCACGCTCGCGCTTTGTCGGATTTGACTACCACGACGGCTCGATCGAGACGGCGCGTGCCAGCGCAAAGCGCGCCGGCGTCGATGACCGCGTGAGCTTCGAGGTGGCAAAGGCCAAGGAGTATCCCGGCAGCGACTACGACTTCGTCGCGGTGTTCGACTGCCTGCACGACATGGGCGACCCCGTTGGTGCCTCCGCACACGTGCGCGAGACGCTCGCCGACGACGGCACGTGGATGATCGTCGAGCCGTTTGCCGGCGACCGGCTGGAGGACAATCTCAACCCGGTCGGGCGCGTCTACTACAGCGCCTCCACGCTGGTGTGCACGCCCGCCTCGCGCGACCAGGAGGTCGGGCTGGCGCTCGGCGCGCAGGCCGGCGAGGCAAGGCTGCGCGATGTCGTCACTCAGGGCGGTTTCACGCGCTTCCGGCGCGCCGCCGAAACGCCGTTCAACATCGTGCTCGAGGCGCGACCCTGAGCTCGAACTGCGCGCCCCGCGCCGTGCTCGTCTGGGTGTGGCGCGGGGCGCCGCGTGGGCTGGGTCCGCGCGGCCGAATTGCGCGTCGGCGATGACGGCGACCGCGGCCCGGCGGCCTCGCTACCGCTGTTGTTCGGGAGGGCTCTCGCCGTCGTAGTAGTCGACGGTGTCTGCGCCGCGGAACATCGCCTGCAGCCCGCCTCCCTGAGGCAGGCGCTCAGACGCACTCACCTTGCCGGAGTCGGGATACACGACGATGTCCGGGTCGCCGTTGGTTGACGCCGCGAGGAAGCGAGCCGTGCGCTGCGTTCGGTTGAGGAGCTGGTGGGCCCCGTCCTGGCCGCGTAGGAAGCTCACGACCTCACCCTCGCGCACCTCGCGCCAGCCCGCGGGGGTGCGCAGGCTGAGCTCTCCTTCGAGCACCACGACCAGCTCCTCCTCGCCGAGGTGGTAGTGGTAGGGGTAGGCCGCCTCCCCGGCGGGCACCTCCCACAGGCTCAGCCCCAGCCGCTCGGCGCCGGTCTGGCGCCCCAGCCGCGCCCGCTGGGCGCGAAAGCCCGGCTGCTCGCGCAGGTCGTCGAAGTGCGGCTGGTTGACGTTTGCCACCTGCCGCAGCTTAGGGGCACGCGCCGGCACTCGCCGAGCCGGTTCGCACGCTTAGGATGGTCGGCCGTCGGCGCAGCGCCGGCGCCCGCGCAAGCAGCGCCGCGCGGCGGGACACGTCCTACGATCACGCGCCTATCCGCATCGCAGCCCGACACCCCGCGCGCGTGCTGCGGCATGTTGTGCGCGCAAGCGCGCTGCGTGTCTGCTTTGCGCTCGCGCTCGCCCTCTCGTTCGCGTCGGCGCCGGCGTCGAGCGCGCACGCGGTCAAGCACCCGCGTAAGCGGCACGCCTCCGGGCCGGGAGCGGACTGTCAGCCCTACAGCAGCGTCCCCTGCCTGCTGCCGTTTCCAGACGACCGCCTCACGCGCGAAGACCTCTCCACAGCCACCGGCCGGCGCGTGGACCTGCCACTCGCGGCGATGCCGCTAAACCGCAGCGGCGAACGCATCGCGGTGGGCGAATACGACCGCGCCGATGGCTTCAGCCCCGGCAGCGCGCTGATCGTGCACGTGCCGGGGCTGGACAACGTACAAGCGCTTGCGCGCACGGGCGCCGCCGGCCTGGGCGAACTGGCCACCGCCGAAGGCGCAGACGAGCCGGTAGTGCTCATCGACGAGAGCAGCGCCAGCCGTCAGCTGATCTGGTCAGAACTCGACCTAAACGCTCCGTCGCGGCAGGACACCGTCGTGCTGATCCACCCGGCGCGCGGGCTACTCCCCGGACATACCTACGTCGTGGCGCTGCGCGACCTTCGGGCCGCCAACGGCAGGCTGCTCGCGCCCCCGGGCTGGTTTGCGCGCCTGCGCGACCGCCGCACTCTGCTGCCGCGCGAGCGCTCGCAGCGGGCGCGCTACGGGCGCATCTTCGCCGCGCTGGCGCGCGCACAGATCGCGCGCGCCGGCTTGTACGAGGCGTGGGACTTCACCGTGGCCTCGACCGCCAGCCTGACCTCACGGCTGCTCGCGATCCGCGACAACGCGTTTGCACAGCTCGGCGACTTCGACCTGGCCGACGCTGTCGCCGAGGGGCAGGCGCCGGGTTACACCGTCACGAGCGAAGACCAGATCGCGCCGGGCCTGCGACGCGTGCAAGGGACCTTCGCTGTGCCGTGCTATCTGCGCAGCTGCGAAGCGGGGTCCTACGCCGGCTTTCACTACCCGTCGCTCAACCCCGACGCGGTGCCCACCCAGCCCCCCGCCGGCACCGCAAGCCCGGCATTTGACTGCGTCGTACCGACCTCCGCCGGCGCGGGCCCAGCGCGCTTTGCTCTGTACGGGCACGGGTTTCTCGCCACGCGCGCCGAGGTCGAGTCGGCGTGGGTGCAGCAGCTGGCGGTCGAACACGACATCGCCTTCTGCGCGACCGACTGGTGGGGGCTGGACGCCTCTGACCTTGGGTTCTTCATTCAGTCGCTGCGCGACGTGAACGAACTGCCGGTCACGGTGGACCGCATCCAGCAGGGGATCCTCAACGCCCTGTGCCTGGGCCGGCTCATGCTCAGCCCCCAGGGCTTTGCCGCAAACCCGGCCTTTCAGGCCGGCGGACGCGCGCTGGTCGACGGCTCGCACCTGTACTTCTACGGCAACTCGATCGGCGCGATCCTCGGCGGCGTGCTGACCGCGGTGGAGCCAGACCTCAGCCGGGCCGTGCTCGACGTCGGCGGCAGCGACTTCTTCAACCTCATGCTCCCGCGCGGCAGCACCTTCTCGGTGTTCGGCAAGTTCGTGCTGCGCAACTACCGCGATGCCTCGTTGCACCCGCTCGTGCTCGATCTTCTGCAGCAGATCTGGGAGCGTGCAGATCCCGACGGTTACGCCGGCCAGATGACCGCCCAGCCGCCGCCGCGCACCCCGCCGCACGAGGTTCTGATGCAGGTCGCCTACGGCGATTTCCAGGTCAGCATGTACGCCGCCGCGTATGAGGCCCGCACGATCGGCGCATCCGCCTACCAGCCCGCGGTGGAAGGCGTCCGCGCACGCGACCAGCAGTTGCTGTTCGGGCTGCCCGCGATCAGCGCGTTCCCGTTCGCCGGCTCGGCCATCGAGATCTGGGACAGCGGCGCGGGTCGCACGCAGCCGCCGCCGCTTGAAGGCCTGCCCCCGCCGCCCGAAGCCGCAGGCAACGGCGACCCGCACGAGGATCCGCGCTACACGCCCGCGGCGCAGCAGCAGATCTCAGACTTCCTGCAACCCGGCGGCGCCGTGACCGATGTGTGTGGGTCGCTTGCCTGCCGCACCTCGGTGTTCATGCCCTAACCTCGCTGGCGCGCGTGGAGTGCGCCCCGTACCGGCGGTGTGCCAGTCCCGGCCCAGGCGGATTCTCGCGCGACCGCAACGCGCGGGCGCCGGATGCGTTGAGACCCATCAGAGCAAGCTGCACGGCGCAAGAGAGGCCATGACCGACCACGAACACGCCGGCTCGCACACCTCGTCGACGCCGCGGCGAAGCGGACGTCGCGCGGTGGCGCGCGCCGGACGCCTCGCACGCGTGGGCGTCGCGGCCTGCGCGGTCGCGCTGACGAGCGCGCTGCTGGCGGGCAGCGCGCTCGGCGCTTCGCAGCTGACCTGGTCGTCACAGCAGACGCTGCCGGGTGAACACCCGCGCGCGATCTCGTGCCCGAGCGAATCGCTCTGCGTCATCGTCGACGGCTCTGGCAACGTGCTCGCGAGCACAAACCCGCTCTCCGCGACGCCTGGCTGGAGCGTGGTCTTCTCCAGTGGTGGCAGCGCGTTCACCGGCGTTTCGTGCGCATCACCCGCGCTGTGTGTCGCCGTCGACTCGACCGGACACGCGTTCGCCAGCTCGAGCCCCGCGAGTGGATCGTGGTCGCTGGACGCGAATCTTTCGAAAGCGCTGACCGGCGTGTCGTGCCCCACAAACTCGATGTGCGCGGTGGCCGAGGAAGCGGGCAGCGTCGTCGGTCTGCTCGCCGGGGGCTGGCCCGCGGCCGAAATCGATCCGGGCGGCGACCTGCAGTCGGTCTCGTGCGCGAATGCGCTCTCGTGTGTGGCGGTCGACGCGAGCGGGAACGCCTTCGGCTCGGAATCCCCCCCGGGCGGCGTCGCGGCCTGGCACCGCCGCGGGATCGACCCGGGACAGGCGCTCAACGCGGCATCTTGCGTGCCCAGCGGCGCGTGCGTGTCCGTGGACGGTGTTGGCAACGCGCTCGCCAGCGGCGACCCAGGGCGCCCGGGTGCAACGTGGAGCTCGACGCCGGTGACGAACGTGCGCCTGCAGGCGGTTTCGTGCGACGCGGCCGGGCTCTGCGTCGCGGGCGACGAAAACGGGATCGCGTGGGCAAGCGACGGCGTGGCTTCGGCGCTTCCCAACTGGGGCTTCTCGGGCACCGGCATCGGGTCGCTGACCGGGATCTCCTGCCTGCCCGCCGGCGCGTGCCTGGCGATCGACAACGCGGGAAGAGTCGCTCAGGGTCGCGTGCCGGCGCCCGAAGCCTTCACCGCCCCGCCGCTGCAGGCGGGCGAAACCAGCGCGACGTTGCTGGCCACAGTCATCCCCAACGACGCCCAGCTCGGCGCGTGCGTGTTCGAATACGGAGAAGGCCCGCGGTACGGTCAGAGCGTCCCGTGCTCGAGCGCGCCGGTGCCCGCGGGCGGCGCACAGGCGGTGACCGCGCAGGTGGGCGGTCTTGCGCCGAACACGCTCTACCACTACCGCGTCGTCGTCTCGAGCCTCGGCGGCGTCCGCGCGAGCGCAGACCAGACCTTCGGCACGGCCGTCAACTCGCTGATCGCGATCGTGCAGCCGCACCCTGCGATCCACGGAACGCCGGCGGTGGGCAGCCGTCTCAGCTGCTCCTCGGGCACGCCCTCGGGCGCGGCGCAGCTGACCTTTGCGTGGCTGCGCGACCTCGTCCCGATCCCCCGGGCGACCTCCTCGACCTACACGGTGGCGGGCGCCGACTCGTCGCACCACCTGCAATGTCAGGTGACCGCGAGCGATGCTGGTGGAACCGCCACCGCGCGCAGCGCCTTCGTGACGGTGCCCGTGCAGGGCGTGGTGGCCGCGGCCGGTGAGACGGTGATCGGCGGCGCCCGCTACCGCAAGGGCGCGCTGCGGGTACCGGTGCTGTGCTCCGCGCACGCGTCCTCGGGCTGCCGGATCGCGATCCACCTGAGCACGACCGCCGGGAAACCGCTCACGCTCGCCGCGGCGCGCGTGCGTCTCGGGCGCGGGCAGCACCGCACGGTGGCCGTCGGGTTGAGCTCGACCGGCAAGCGGCTGCTCAGAGCCCACCGGCGTCTGGTGGCGCAGCTGACCGTGAGCGGAACGGTGATCGGCGTGATCGAAGCGCTGCTGTCCAGGCAGCGCGTGACGTTGTGATCGCGCGGATCACGCGCATTGCGCACGCTGCGCGCCGCCGGGCGCATGTCGCGGCGCTTCTCGCCGTCGCGCTACCCGTGCTGCTGAGCGCGGCCGCGCCAGCGGCACCGGCGCTCGCGCAGACGCAGGTCAAGCGCGCGCGCGGGGGATCGCACCGTCACCACCGGGCGCACGCGGTCCAGACGCCGAATGGCGGGCTGGCGCAGACGCCGTACATGGGCTGGGACACCTACTTTGCGTTCGGCGGCGCCTACAGCGAGTCGACGGTGCTGCGCCAGGCAAGCGAGCTGATCACGCTTGGCCTGCGCAACGAGGGCTTTCGCTACGTGTGGCTGGACGTCGGCTGGTGGCAGGGGTCGCGCGACGGGACCGGTCAGATCAGCGTCAGCGCCCGCCAGTGGCCCCACGGCATGGCGTGGCTGACGCACGCGCTCCACGCGGCCGGCTTGCTTGCCGGCATCTACACCGACGCGGGGCGCAACGGCTGTGGCGGCGCCCGCCAAGGCAGCGGC
>DASZFR010000023.1:0-37678 GCA_035939635.1 Solirubrobacteraceae bacterium | reverse complement strand
CGGCGAGCGCTGTAGCCCCAGCCAGTCGTCGACGCGCGGCACGAAGCGCTCGCACAGCGCGCGGTGCTCCGGCGTCACGCGATCGCCGTAGCGCTGCAAGAACTCCGGAAGCAGCCCCGCCACGAGCGCGCCGCTCACGGGGCTCGGGCGGTTCAGCCAGCCGCTGGATGAAAGCTGTGCGTCTTCGAACAAGGGAGCGTGCAGACGCGCCAGCGCGTCCAGCGCCAGTTTGGCCTGCGTGACGTCGCAGCCCGCGATCTGGTCGCCCACGCGCGCCGGCGCAGCGTCCTCCAAAAGCAGCGTGAACCAGCCCTCGGCCTCGTCGTAGGCGGCCGCCCGGCAGGCGGGCACCGGCCCGCCGATGCGCGGGGCGAGCTCGCGATAGAAGCGCACCTCGCGCTCATAGATCCCGAGTCCCAGCCCGGTCGCGCGGCTGGTGAAATCAGAGGCGGCTACCTTCAGCACCGCCGTTGCCGGGGCGCCGCCATCGGCAAAGCGCAGGCGGACGCGGTGGCTGGAGCTCATCTGTCCCGTGCCGATCTGCTCGGTCTCGAACGAGCTGACCGGCCCGCTGTCCAGCGCCGCCTGCAGCCATCCGGCGTCGAGGTCCTCCACGGTGCGGACCGTCGCAAGCGAGCGGGGTGCGACGGCCATCGGCCCGGATCCTCAGCTGCCGCCGCGCCAGTCCAGCTCGGCCACCGCCGCGCCGGCGATCAAGACGTCGCGCGTGCGCGGCGCGCCGTTCACCGCTCGTCCTCCTGCGAAGCACCCATGATCGGGCTCCTCTCTTGTGCGGGCTGCCCGCCCACGGCTGCTGAAGTGCTGGGCGGCGCGCCGATCATATAGCCGCGGCACGGCCCGCCGCTATCGCGCGCGAGTGGGCCCGCGAGGCTACGATCAACCCCTTGTCACGCGCCAGCTCCACAGCCGCCGGATCTCCCGCGACGAGCGCATCGGACGCGGACACGGACGCGCCGGCGCGGGCGGATGCGGCGGCGGCGGGTGCGGGCGTGCCCGAGCAGCCGAGCCTCGACGGGCTCGAGCAGAAGTGGTGCGGCGAGTGGGACCGCCACGCCGTGTATCGCTTTGACCGCGACGCGCCCGCGCAGGAGTTGTACGCGATCGACACGCCGCCGCCCACCGTCAGCGGGTCGCTGCACGTGGGCCACGTGTTCTCCTACACCCACACCGACACGATCGCGCGATACCAGCGCATGCGCGGGCGCGCGGTGTTCTACCCGATGGGTTGGGACGACAACGGGTTGCCCACGGAGCGCCGGGTGCAAAACCACTTCGGCGTCCGCTGCGATCCGTCGATCGCGTACGACGCTGACTTCCGCCCGCCCGCCGCGGCTTCCGCCGAGCAGCCGGCAGCGGTGTCGCGCCCGAATTTCGTGCAGCTGTGCCTGCAGCTGACCGAGAGCGACGAGCAGGCCTTCGAAGAGCTGTGGCGGCGGCTGGGGTTGTCGGTGGACTGGTCGATGACCTACACCACGATCGGCAGGCTCGCGCAGCGCATCTCGCAGAGCTCGTTTCTGGGTCTGCTCGAGCGCGGTCAGGCCTATCAGCTCGAGGCGCCGACGCTGTGGGACGTGGACTTCCAGACCGCTGTCGCGCAGGCCGAGCTCGAGGATCGCGAGCGGCCCGGCGCGATGCACCGCTTGCGCTTCCACGGCCGCGACGGCGCGGATGCGCTTGTGGACACAACGCGGCCCGAGCTGCTCGCCGCGTGCGTGGCGCTGCTCGCGCACCCCGACGACGCCCGCCACCGCGAGCTCGTCGGAGGCGAGGTGCTCACGCCGCTTTTCGCGTCGCCGGTGCCAGTACTGACGCACCGCCTGGTGGAGCCCGAAAAGGGCACCGGACTGGTCATGGTCTGTACGTTCGGCGACCTCACCGACGTGGTGTGGTGGCGTGAGCTAAACCTACCCGTGCGCCCGGTGCTCGGCCCGGACGGCAGGCTGGTGCCGGTGCGCTGGGGCGAGCCGGGTTGGGAGTCGCGCGACCCCCAGCTCGCGCAGGCCAGCTACGACGAGCTTCAGGGCTTGACCGTCAACCAGGCTCGGCGGCGCTCCGTCGAGCTGCTGTCGCAGACGGGCGAGCTGGTGGGCGAGCCGACGCCGATCACGCACGCGGTGAAGTTCTTTGAGAAGGGCGAGCGCCCGGTCGAGATCATCACGAGCCGGCAGTGGTTCATCCGCACGCTCGAGCACCGCGAGGCGCTGATCGCGCGCGGGCGCGAAATTCGCTGGCACCCGCCGTACATGCGCGCTCGCTTTGAGGATTGGGTCAACGGCCTCACGGGCGACTGGAACGTGAGCCGCCAGCGCTTCTTCGGCGTGCCGTTCCCGGTGTGGTACCCGATCGACCAGGACGGGCAGACCGCCTACGAGCGACCGCTGCGCGCGCGCGAGGAGCAGCTGCCGGTCGATCCCTCCACCGACCTTCCCGACGGCTACGAGCCCGAGCAGCGTGGACAGCCCGGGGGCTTCGTCGGCGACCCCGACGTGATGGACACGTGGGCGACGTCGTCACTGAGTCCGCTGATCGCGTCCGCCGGGGCCGGCGAGGCAGCCCTTCAGCAGCGCCTGCTGCCGATGGAACTGCGCCCGCAGGCCCACGACATCATCCGAACGTGGCTGTTCACGACCGTGCTGCGCTTCCACCTCGAGCGCGACGAGCTGCCGTGGCGCAACGCCGCGATCTCCGGCTGGGTGCTGGACCCCGACCGCAAGAAGATGTCGAAGTCCAAAGGCAACGTGGTCACGCCGATGCACCTGCTCGAGCAGTACGGGGCCGACGCCGTGCGCTACTGGGCCGCCTCGGGGCGGCCAGGCACCGACACCGCCTTCGACGCCCAGCAGATGAAGGTGGGTCGGCGCCTTGCGGTCAAGCTGCTCAACGCGTCGCGCTTTGCGCTGGTCGACCTCGGGCCGTCGGGCGAGCTGTCGCACCCGCTCGACCGCGCGCTGCTGCGCCGGCTGGCGGGCGTTGTGGCCGACGCCTCAGAGAGCTTTGAGGGCTATGACTACGCGCGCGCGCTGGAGCGCACCGAGTCGTTCTTCTGGTGGTACTGCGACTATTACCTGGAGCTGGTCAAGGCGCGCCGCTACGAGGCCGAGGGCGCCGGCGCGGGCTCGGTGAGCAGCGCGCTGCGGCGCTCGTTGTCTGTCTTTCAGCGTCTCTTCGCGCCGTTTGTGCCGTTCGTGGCCGAAGAGGTTTGGTCGTGGTGGCAGCCAGGCTCGGTACACACCGCGCGCTGGCCCGCCGCTGAGGATTTGAGCGTCGACGCGGGCGACCCCGACACGGAGGAGGTCGCGCTGGCCGTGGCGGCGGACGTGTTGCGCGAGGTGCGCAAGGCGAAGTCGGAGGCGAAGGTGAAAATGCGCGCGGCGGTCGCTGAAGCTGTCGTGTACGACAGTGCTCCACGACTGGCGGCGCTGCGGCTCGGCGCCGACGATCTATGCCATGCGGCGGTGATCGAGCGGCTGGAGCTGCGCGAGGGCGAGCAGTTCTCCGTAGAGGCGCGGCTCGTCGAGGAAGCCGCGTGACGAGGACGCCGATCGCGCGGCTGCGCGACAAGGTCGGAGAGCAGGTGCAGGTGCGCGGCTGGGTGAACGCGCTGCGCGACCAGAAGAGCGTGCAGTTTGTGATCGTGCGCGACGAAACCGGCCTTGCGCAGGCGGTGCTGCCAAAGCGCGACCCGCCGAGCGAGCTCAACGCGCAGGTGTCGGCGCTCGCCGCGGAGTGTGCGGTCACCCTCACAGGGACCGTGGCGGCGGACGAGCGCGTGAAGCTGGGTGGGCTCGAGCTGCGGCTCGAGGGCGTCCAGGTCGACGCCCCCGCCGAGCCCGAGCTCCCGATTGCGGCTGACTCCGCACTGGACAAGCGGATGGACTGGCGCTACCTGGACCTGCGCCGCCCCGACCGCCGGCTGATCTTTGAGGTGCAGACGACGGTGGAGGGGGCCATGCGCGACTTCTGGCGCAAAGAAGGCTTCATCGAGCTGCATAGCCCCAAGCTGATGGGCTCGGCCAGCGAGTCCGGCGCGGAGCTGTTTCGCGTGGAGTACTTCGACCGCACCGCCTACCTGGCACAGTCGCCGCAGTTCTACAAGCAGATGGCGATGTCGGCCGGCTTTGGCCGCGTCTTCGAGGTCGGCCCGGTGTTCCGCGCCAACCCGTCGTTCACCTCCCGCCACGACACCGAGTTCACCAGCGTCGACGTGGAGATCTCCTGGATCGACTCGCACGAGGATGTGATGGCCTTCGAGGAGGCGTGGCTCGCCCACGCGCTGGCGGCGGTCGCGGCCGAGCACGGTGAGCAGATCGAGCAGACGTTCGGCGCGCGCGTGACGGTGCCGTCGCTGCCGTTCCCCCGCATCACGCTCGCCGCCGCCAAGGAGCTGGTGCGCGAGCGCAGCGAGCCGGCGGCGGACGCGCAACCCGACCTCGACCCCGCCGCCGAGCGCGCGCTGTGCGCAGCCGTGCTCGAGCGCGAAGGACACGAGTTCGTGTTCGTCACCGACTATCCGGCCACGGTGCGGCCCTTCTACCACATGCGCCACGCCGAGAACCCCGGGCTGACCAAGAGCTTTGACCTGCTGTGGCGCGGGATCGAGATCACCACCGGGGCACAGCGCGAGCACCGCCACGCACAGCTCACCGCGCAGGCACTGGAGAAGGGGGTGGACCCGGGCCCGATCTCCTATTACCTGGACTTCTTCCGCTACGGCTGCCCGCCCCACGGCGGCTTCGGCTTCGGCCTCACGCGGCTGCTGATGCAGCTCACCGCGCAGGACAACGTGCGCGAGGTCACCTTCCTCTACCGCGGCCCGCACCGGCTCACTCCCTAAGCGCGACGGCGAAGTCCCAGCCTCCGAGAAGGGCGTCACGGCCCTCGCCGCGCCGTGAGTCCCGTCCGCGCCCATCTCTACCGTCATTTGGGTGTTCTTGTGCGAACTGACAGACGGCATGGAGGTCGACCAGGTGCTGGTGGTGCGCGACGCCGAGCGCCGTCAGCGGCGTGACGGCGGCGACTACATGCGCCTGCAACTCGGCGACCGCACCGGCAGCGTTAGCTGCATGGTGTGGGAGGAGCTGCTGGACGCCGAGGAGCCGATCCGCGCGGGCGATCCGGTTCGCGTGCGCGGCCGCTACGTCGTGCATCCGCGCTTTGGTCCCCAGATCAATCTCGCCCGCATCGAGCCTGCGCAAGCCGGCAGCTTCGATCCCGCGCACCTCAGCGACGGCCCCGCGCGCGATCTCGCACAGATGGAGGCCGAGCTGCGCGAGCTGCTCGCGACCGTTCGCGAGCCCCACCTGGGGGAGCTGCTGCAGCGCGTCTTCGGCGAGAGCTCGTCGCTGTGGGAGCGCTTCAAGCTCGCTCCGGCCGCCAAGCACTATCACCAGGCTTACCGCCATGGGCTGCTCGAGCACACGCTGGGCGTCGCGCAGGGAGTGAGCGCGGTCAGCGCCACGTTCCCCGGGGTGGACCGCGAGCTGGCGATCGCGGGGGCGCTGCTGCACGACGTGGGCAAGCTCGACACCTACGCGCAGGCGGGCCACGCGATCGAGCTCACGGACGCCGGGCGCCTGCACGGCGAGATCGCGCTCGGCTACTTCCGCATCCGGCGCGAGATCGAAGACATCGAGGGGTTCCCCGACGAGCTGGCGCAGGCGCTGGGGCACGTCATCCTCTCCCACCACGGGGCGCTCGAGCACGGCAGCCCGGTCGTGCCGTGCACGCGCGAGGCGACGCTCGTGCACATGATCGACAACCTTGGCGGGCGCCTGGGAAGCTTCGACCGCCTCGAACGAGGCCTCGCCCCGGGACAGCGCTGGTCGGCCTTCGATCGCGCTATCGGCGGCGGCGCCTTCTTCGCGGGTGCCGACGTGGCGGCGGCGAGCGCGCGCGAGCGCGACGGCGACGCCGCGAGCGCGGACCGCCAGGCCGCCTGAAGCGCGCAAATTGCGGGGGGCGCGCTCGCGCGCCGCCGCAACCGCCTCCCCGTAGCGCTCTATCTTTGGGGGTCGTGGCCAAGGACACCGAGAAGCTGATTCGCCAGCTGTCGCTGATCTCGTATCTGATGGCCGAGCGTCGTCCGGTCACAGCGCTTGAGATTCGGCGCGACGTCGAGGGCTACAGCGGCATGAACGAGGACGCGTTCGCGCGTCGCTTCTACGCCGACCGCGCAGAGCTCGAATCGCTGCGCATCCAGCTCACCGTGGAGCGCCCGGCGGACGGCGCGGCGGAGCAGGAGAACTATTCGCTGCGCCCCGAGAATTTCCACCTCCCGGCGATCGAGTTCACCGACAAGGAGCTCGCGGCACTGCAGACGTCGCTTTCTCTCCTGGACGGCGAGTTCGCCTACGCGGAGCCGCTGCGCCTGGCGCTGCAGCAGATCACCTGGGGTCGCCCGAGCCCGCTGCGCGCGCCCGAGCAGCAGTCCGTGGCGCTCGGGATCACCGGCTCGGCGGGTGGCCACGAGCTTTCTGCGCGCCTGGCAAAGGTCGAGACGGCGATCTTTCGAAACAAGACGATCCTGTTCGAGTACTACTCGATGGAGCGCGACGAGGTGGGCTCGCGGCGCGTGGACCCCTATCACCTGCTCTACCAGGGCGGGCAGTTCTACCTGCTGGGCTACGCGCACGAGCGCAAAGCGATACGCGTGTTTCGCCTGTCGCGCATCCGCGGCAAGGTTTCCTACGCGACCAAGGCCGAGCACGACTTTCGCCGCCCGGCCGACTTCGATCCTCGTGCCTACGCCAACCGCGCTGACTGGCAGCTGGGCGACGAGCAGGGGGTCGCTCAGATCCTCGTCTCGGGACGCATCGCGTGGCAGATCGAACGTCATTTCGGTCGCTACGGCGAGATCCGCGCCGGCGATGAGGCGGCCGAGGGCGAGCACGACGACGCCGATCGCGAGCCGCTCGACGGGTCTGCTGCGACGCCGGACGGCCACGGCGCCGCAGAGGATGGCGAGCGCGTGTTTCTCACGCCCTACTCGAGCGTCCGCGGAATCGTCTCGTGGGTCCTCGGGCTCGGCGCGCACGCCCGTCTGCTGGGACCGGCAGAGCTCAGCGACGAGCTCGACCGGCGTCTGGAACTGCTCGCCGAGCGCCACAGCGAGGGCGCGCCGACGTTCGCGGTCGCGGACGCCGCCGACGCGGGCAAGGCCGCGGTCGCCGCGGCGCAGCCGCCTGCGCGCCGGCGCCCGGCGCGCCAGTCGGGCGCTTCTGACTCAGACGACGATGGCGCGGGCGGCCAGCCCGAAGCCGCGATTCGGCCCGAGCGCTTCGCGCGCCTGGTCACGCTCGCGAGCATCCTGATCGAGACCGGCCGTGCCGGCCGGCCGATTTCGGTCGCAGAGGTCTGCGGACGGCTGCAGATCAGCGCCGAGGAGCTGCGCGAGGACGTAAACGTGCTCAACGTGGTCAACTTCGGCGGCGGCTCCTACGTGCTCTACGCGGAGATCAACGAGGAGCGGGGCGAGATCGAAGTCGACCCCGAGCCCTACTCCGACAACTTCGATCGGCCGGCGCGGCTTTTGCCCGTCGAGGCAAAGGCGCTCGTGGCGGCGATCGATCTGATCGGCGAGCACATTCCCGAGGGGTCGCTCACGTCCGCCCGCGAGAAGATCGTGGCGGCGCTGGGCGAGGACCCGATGGAGCAGGGACTGCAGGTGGCGCGCGCGGGTGGCGACGACTCGGATGTCGCGCGCATCCTCTCTGCGGCGATCGTCAAACGCAGGATCGTCGAGCTCGAGTACTACAAGGAGAATGAGGATGAGCTGTCGGTGCGCGCGGTCGAGCCCTACGCGCTGACCAACGGGCGCGAGGGCTGGTACGTGGCCTCGTTCGATCCGGAGCGCGACGGGATGCGCCACTTCCGGCTGGACCGCATCAAGCGCGCGACCGTGACCTCGCGGAAATTCAAGCACCGCCCGGAGGTGGATCCGGCCGCCGAAGTCGACGGCTGGCTGCGCACCGGCGAGGTGGAGGCGTCGCGGCGCGCGCTCGTGTGGATCTCGCCGGAGCGCGCGCGCTGGGCGCGCGAGTCGCGCCGTGTGGTGCAGGAGTGCTCCGACGGCGCGGTCGTCGTCGAGCTCGGCTTCGCGGGGCTGGACTGGCTGGTGCGCGAGATCCTCAAGGAAGCCGGAGACGCCGCCGTGCTCGAGCCGCAGGACGCGCGCGAGGCGGCGCGCGCTGCAGTGGCACGCGTGCGCGAGCGCTACGCCGCGCCCGCCGCCGCTTAGCGCGTAGGGTTGCACCCGCCGTGAGCAGGCGGGAGCAGATTCGCATGTCCGACGCGGAGGTGGCCGCGTTCCTGGGCGAGGAACGCACGGTTACCTGCGCCACGTCGGGCCCGCGCGGCTGGCCGCATCTGATGCCGCTCTGGTACGTGCTTCGCGATCCGCTCGGCGATCGATCGCGACCGCGTATCTGGTCGTGGACATACGCGGCTTCGCAGAAGGTCAGAAACGTCGAGCGCGACGCCCGCGCCACGCTGCAGGTGGAGGCCGGCGAGACATACGACCAGCTGCGCGGCGTGATGCTCGAGTGCGACGTGGTGGTGCACCGCGACGCGGCGGCGGTGCAGGCGCTCGGGCTTGAGATCTTCAGGCGCTATGCGGCCGGGCGCGGCGAGGCCGAACCCGGCGAGCTCGACCCAGCCGTGGCCGAGATGGTCGCGCGCCAGGCCGCCAAGCGCGTCGGCCTGGAGTTCGTCGAGCGCCGGCGCGCGAGCTGGGATCACCGCAAGCTCGCCGGGGTGTACTAGGCCGGACTGCGCGCGGCGCCGCGCCCGGACAATACCGCGCGCTGCCGCTAGGCTCACGCGGCGATGGAGGCGCTCAAGGGGCTGATCCTCTCCGGGGGCCGGGGCACGCGCCTGCGCCCGATCACGCACACGAGCGCCAAGCAGCTTGTGCCGGTGGCGAACAAGCCGGTGCTGTTCTATGGCATCGAGGCGATGGCCGAGGCCGGCATCGGAGACGTGGGCATCGTGATCGCCCCGGAGACGGGCGCCGAGATCGAAGCCGCTGCCGGGGACGGCTCGCGGTTCGGCGTGAACATCACCTACGTGCTCCAGGACGAGCCGCTCGGCTTGGCCCACGCGGTGCTGACGGCCGAGTCCTTCCTCGGCGAGAGCCCGTTCGTGATGTATCTCGGCGACAACCTGCTGCAAGGCGGCATCAGCGATCTCGTGTCCTCGTTTCGCGAGCATCAGCCCGACGCCCTGATCCTGCTCACGCAGGTGCCCGACCCGGAGAACTACGGCGTCGCCGAGCTGGCCGGCGCAGCGCCTGGCAAGACCGGGCGCGTGGTGGCGCTGGTCGAGAAGCCCAGCCAGCCGGCAACGGACCTGGCGCTGGTGGGCGTGTACATGTTCACGCGCAAGATCCACGACGCCGCACGGGCCATCGAGCCGTCCGGGCGCGGCGAGCTGGAGATCACCGACGCGATCCAGCATCTCGTCGACGCGGGGCTTCGCGTCGAGCCGCACATCGTGCGCGGCTGGTGGAAGGACACCGGACGCCTGGAGGACATGCTCGAGGCCAACCGGCTGATCCTCGACAATCTCATCGAACGCGTCGACGGCGAGCTGATCGACTCGCGCGCCGACGGGCGAGTGGTGATCGAGGCGGGCGCACGCCTGGAGCGCACAACCGTGCGCGGGCCGGCGATCATCGGCGCGGGCGCTCGTCTGAGCGACTGCTATGTCGGCCCCTACACCGCGATCGGCGAGAACTGCACGATCGCGGGCGCCGAGGTCGAGCACTCGATCCTGCTGGCGGGGAGCAGCGTGTGCAACCTGGACGGCCGGATGGAGTCCTCGCTTCTGGGGCGCAACGTGAGCGTTCGCCGCGGCGACCAGCAGCCGCGCGCATATCGCTTCATGGTCGGCGACAACTCCGATATCTCGATCCCGTGACGCGCTTGCGGCTGCCTGGCATCTCGTTCCGGTGACGCCCTTGCGCCTGCTGGTCACGGGCGCCGCAGGGATGCTCGGCCGCGACGTGGCGCGCGCGGCCGCGCGCGGCGGGCACGAGCTGATCGAGCTGACGCACGGCGAGCTCGACATCAGCGACCGCGCCGCGGTGGCCCTCGCGCTCGACGGCGCAACGCGCGGGGCGTCGGCGCTCGACGGCGTGATCAACTGCGCTGCGTGGACCGACGTCGATGGCGCCGAGTCCCAGCGCAAGCAGGCGTTCGCGGTCAACGCCGACGGCGCGCGCAACCTCGCGCAGGCGGCCGCACGACACGAAGTCCCGCTCGTGCACGTGTGCACCGACTATGTGTTCGACGGCGTCGCGCCGCTCGATGGCCGCGGCGCGCCACGGGCGTACGTGGAGTCAGACCACACGGGTCCGCGCACGGTGTATGGCGAGAGCAAGCTCGTCGGCGAGCAGGCCGTACTCGACGCCTCGCCGCGCAACGTGGTGGCGCGCAGCTCCTGGCTGTTCGGCGTCGACGGCAACAACTTCGTGGCGACGATGCTGCGTCTGGGGACCGAGCGCGACGCGGTCGCGGTGGTCACAGATCAGGTCGGCTGCCCCACCTGGACCGGGCACCTCGCCCCCGCGCTGATCGGGCTCGTGGAACGCGGCGTCTCGGGCCTCGCGCACGTTGCCGGCGGCGGCCACGTGTCGTGGAACGGCTTTGCGCAGGAGATCTTCCGCCAGGCCGAGGTGAGCTGCCGCGTGGACCCGGCCACCACCGCTGAGATGGCGCGACCGGCGCCACGGCCCGCGTGGTCTGCATTGGCGAGCGAGCGCGACGACCTGCTGCCGCTGCCTGACTGGCGCGACGGGCTCGCCGGCTACCTCGCGGCGCGGGCTGGGATGATGCGCGCATGAAGCTGCTCGTGTGCGGCGGCGCGGGGTTCATCGGCTCGACCTTCGTGCGCATTCGCGTGCGCGAGCACGGCGACGAGGTCACCGTGCTCGACAAGCTCACCTACGCCGGGCGCGAGGAGAACCTGCAGGACGTTGCCGACGCGCCGGGCTTTCAGTTCATCCGAGGCGCGATCGAGGATCCGGCCGCGGTCGCGGCGGCGGTCGACGCTGCGTCGGCGGAGGCGATCGTGAACTTCGCGGCCGAGACCCACGTCGACCGCTCGATCGCCGAGCCCGACGCGTTCGTGTCCACACACGCGTTTGGCACCTACGTGCTGCTCGAGGCCGCGCGCGCCCACGCGCTGACGCTGCTGCAGGTGTCCACCGACGAGGTGTACGGCTCGATCGAGGACGGCACCTTCACCGAGCAGTCTGCGCTGCATCCATCCTCGCCCTACTCGGCCACCAAGGCGGGCGCCGATCTGCTCGTAGCCGGCTACTTCCACACCTACGGACTGCCCGTGACGATCTGCCGCGGCTCCAACAACTACGGGCCCTACCAGTACCCCGAGAAGTTGATCCCGCTGATGATCCTCAACGCGCTGCACGGCGACCCGCTACCGGTCTACGGCGACGGCCGCCAGGTGCGCAACTGGATCCACGCCACCGATTTCGCGCGCGCGATCGGCCACGTGCTCGAGCACGGCCGGCCGGGCGAGGTCTACAACGCCGGCGGGCCGGACGAGGAGGAGAACATCGCGGTTGTGCGTCGCATCCTCGAGCTCACCGGCGGCTCGGACGCGCAGATCGAGCACGTCGCGGACCGTCCCGGACACGATCGGCGCTACTCGCTGTCATCGCAGAAGGTGCGCGAGCTGGGCTGGGAGCCGCGCGTGCGCTTCGTCGAAGGGCTGGAGGCGACGGTGCGGTGGTACCGCGAGAACGCCTGGTGGTGGGAGCCGATCCGCTCGGGCGAGTACCGCGCCTACTACGAGCGCCAGTACGGGCGCTCGCTGGGCTGAGCGCCGCGATCGGCGCCGGCCGAGCTCACTCGATCGCGGCGAGCTTCCACTTGCCGTTTTCCTTGCGCAGCGACACGGTCGAAGCGCGCGTCTTGCCCGAGTAGATCGTGCGCACATGCGCGGTCGCCGTGCCCGCCTCGCGACCTGAGCCGAGCTGCACGGAGTCCACTTTCACTTCCGAGTTGTCGATCTCGGTCAGTTGATCTTTCAGCGCCTGCTTGCAGCCGCCGGCGGCCGCGTCCAGCCGCGCCACCACCGCGCTTGCGAGGTCGTTGTTGCAGACCTTCTGCTGTTCCTGTGCGTTTACGTCGCTTTGCAGGTTGGCGATCGCCTGCGCGACTTCGTTGCGTTCGCCGGAGAAGTTCGTGCTCGCCACGGTGCTGCCGCAGCCCGCCAGCGCCAGCGCGGCCAGCGGCGCGCCCCAGCGCGCGCGCCGCGGCCGGGAGCGGGCAGCTGTTGCGCGCGTCGCAGGCATAGGCGCAGAGACTACGCCAGGCGCTCCCGCGCCCGCCGCACGCCGGCGGCTCAGGCCACGCCGGCTGGGTAAGCCATGAAGTGCTTGCTGAGCATCGTTTGCTGATGCTGGTAGCTGGAACCCACGTCCTCGCCGTAGAGCACGTCGGGTTCGGCGGCCATCGCCTCGAAGGCGAGCTTGCACACCGGCTGGCGGTGCTCGACCATGAACGACACGTCGCGGGCGCGCACCTCGAGCGCCGCGCGCGCCCCGCGCGAGGGTCGCTCGCGCGAGTAGCCGAACCCGGGGTCGAAGAAGCCCGCATAGTGCGTGCGCAGCTCGCCCGCGGTGGGGTCGTACGCGAGCATCTCCGCTGCGTAGCCGGGCGGCACGCTCACGCCCTCGGCCGACAGCAGCAGGTAAAACGCCTCGGGCTCGAGCACGATGCGCCCGCCGGGCTCGGGGTGCACCGGTTCCCAGAACTCCTGCCAGCGCAGTCCGCCCACGTGCGCGAGGTCGATCGGCAGGCTGTTCTTCTTGGCGCGGTAGCCGACGATGCTGTCGGGCGGACCGGACACGTCAAGGCTCAAAAACAGGCCGTTGGCAAGCGACAGCGCCGCGCTGTCGATCGGATCCGAGTCCAGGTACAGCAGCGGGGATCGCTCGTGCAGCGCCAGCAGCTGGTCGTCGCCCAGGCGCGGCTCGCCGTCGATCAGGCGCACCTGATTGAGCGCCAGCCCGGTCTTGACGCGGATGGCGAAGGTTCGAGGCACCACCTCGAGGTACAGCCCGCCGTGGTAGCCGGCGGCGATCTCGTCGAAACGGTGGCTGCGATCGGTGAGCACGCGCGTGAACACGTCAAGGCGCCCGGTCGAGCTCTTGGGGTTGGCCTTGGCGCGCAGCTGGGGCGGCAGCGCGAGGCGCTCGATCAGCGGCACGAGGTAGGGGCGGTCGCGCTCCAGAGTGGCGCCGTCGCGGAGGTCGATGCGCTCAAACGCGATCTCGCTGATCTTCTCCTCCACCGTCGAGCGGCTGTCGGGCAGAAAGCTGCAGCGCAGCGCCCACGCGTGCTCGCCCAGGCGCAGGTCCACGCTGGCGGGCTGGATCGCGCGATCGGGAATGCGCCATTCCCCGGCGAGCAGCCATTCGTTGGAGACGGCCTCGCGCAGCAGCTGCGATGGCAGCACTCCTTGGTCCATTGCGCCAAGAGTCTAGGGGGGTGAGCCGCCGCCTCACCGGCGCGGGCGTGGCGCCGCGCCAGCGCGCGCGCCGCCAGCGGCTAAGGGCTGCGCCGCCAGCGGCTAAGCGCGGGCGCCGCCAGCGGCTAAAGGCGGGCGCCGCCGGCGGCTAAAGGCGCGCGCCGCCAGCGGCTAAGGTCTGAGCGTGGCAGTCAGTCCCTTGCATCCGGCTCAGTTCGACCCCGGTGCGGGGCGCGCGCTCGAGCTCTTTCACCCCGCAGTTGCCGCCTGGTTTGCCCGCCGCTTTCCGGAGGGGCCCACCCCGGCGCAGGCCGGCGGCTGGCCGTCGATCGCCGCCGGGCGCGACACGCTGATATGCGCCCCCACCGGCTCGGGCAAGACGCTCGCGGGCTTCCTCGCGGCGATCGACGCGCTGTATCGCGCGCACGACGCTGGCGAGCGCATCGACGGCGTGACGCGGGTGGTGTACGTGAGCCCGCTGAAGGCGCTCGCGGTGGACGTGCACGCCAATCTCGAGGAGCCGCTGGAGCAGATCGCCGACACAGCGCGCGAGCTGGGACTGCAAGCGGCACCGGTGACCGTCGGCGTGCGTACGGGCGACTCCACCTCACACGAGCGCCAATCGATGGTGCGCCAGCCGCCGAACCTGCTCGTCACCACGCCCGAGTCGCTGTACCTCTATCTGACGGCGGAGCGCTCGCGCGCCACGCTGCAGACGGTGCAAACCGTGATCGTCGACGAGATCCACGCGCTGTCGCGCGACAAGCGCGGGTCGCACCTGTCGCTGTCGCTGCAGCGCCTCGCGACTGTGACCGAGC
Organism: Solirubrobacteraceae bacterium; assembly: GCA_035939635.1. Lineage (GTDB taxonomy): Bacteria > Actinomycetota > Thermoleophilia > Solirubrobacterales > Solirubrobacteraceae > Palsa-744. Next base: position 23,345 of record DASZFR010000023.1, on the reverse strand, counting down.
GCGCGCCGGTTCGGGTTGGGCTGTCGGCGACGGTCAAGCCCGTTGAGACCGCGGCCCGCCTGCTGGTCGGCGCCGGAGCGCCGGAGCCGGCGGTGGTCGACAGCGGTCACCGGCGCGACATGGAGCTTTCGCTCGAGCTGCCCGACGGCGAGCTGGAGGCGGCCATCCCCTCCGAGCAGTTCGGCGAGATCCTGGACCAGATCGCCGCGCACGTCGCCCAGCACCGCACCACGCTGGTGTTCGTCAACACGCGCAAGCTGTCTGAGCGCGTGGCGCACGAACTGGCCGAGCGCCTGGGCGACGGCGAAGTGGCGGCGCACCACGGCTCGCTGTCGCGCGAGCGCCGCCAGCGCGTCGAGGAGCGGCTGCGCGCCGGCGAGCTGCGCGCGCTCGTGGCAACCGCGTCGCTGGAGCTCGGGATCGACATCGGCCCCGTGGAGCTCGTCTGCCAGATCGGCTCACCCCACAACATCGGCACGTTCTTGCAGCGCGTGGGGCGCGCCAACCACCAGCGCGCGGGGGTGCCACGAGGGATCCTCTACCCGACCACGCGCGACGAGCTCGTCGAGTGCGCGGCGTTGCTGGCCGCCGTCGGGCGCGGCCTGCTCGACGCGCTCCATCCGCCCGAGCGCCCGCTCGACGTGCTCGCGCAGCAGCTGGTCGCCGAGACCGCGGCGCGTGGCGAGGAGGGGGCACGCGAAGACGAGCTGTTCGAGCTCGCGCGGGCCGCGTGGCCGTATCGCGGGCTAGAGCGCGAGCAGTTCGACGAGGTGCTGGAGCTGGTATGCGCCGGCATCGAGACCGGGCGGGGCCGGCGCATGGCATACCTGCACCGCGACCGCGTCAACGGACGCGTGCGCGCCCGCCGCGGCGCGCGCCTGGCCGCGCTGACATCGGGCGGCGCGATCCCCGAGACGGGCGACTACCGCGTGCTGATGGAACCGGGCGACGTGTTCATCGGCACGGTCAACGAGGACTTCGCGATCGAGTCGATGCAGGGCGACGTGTTCTTGCTGGGCAGCCATCCTTGGCAGATCGCGCACGTGACCAACGGCGTTATGCGCGTGCGCGACGCGGCCGGGCGCCACCCGACGGTCCCGTTCTGGCTGGGCGAGGCGCCCGGCCGAAGCGATGAGCTCTCCGAGGAGGTTTCGCGCCTGCGCAGCGCGGTGGCGGCGCGCTTTGCGGCAGACGGCCGCGACGGCGCGCTGTCGATGGTGCGCGCGCAATGTGGCGTCCCCGAGGCGGCTGCGGCGCTGGTGGTCGACTATCTGCAGGCCGGCGCGGCGGCGCTGGGCGGGCTGGTGCCCACCCACCAGGACATCGTGTTCGAGCGCTTCTTCGATGAGAGCGGCGGCATGCAGCTCGTGATCCACGCTCCGTTCGGCGCGCGCGTCAACCGCGCGTTGGGGCTGGCTTTGCGCAAGAAGTTCTGCCTGAACTTCGACTTCGAGCTGCAGGCCGCGGCGAGCAACGACGCGGTGCTGCTGTCGCTCGGGCCCCAGCACTCGTTTCCGCTCGAGGACGTGCCGGCGTTTCTGCGCTCGAACACCGTGCGCGCCGCGGTCTGCCAGGCGGTGCTGCGAAGCCCGATGTTCACCGCCCGCTGGCGCTGGAACCTGAACCGCTCGCTCGCGGTGCTGCGCCGCAAGGGTGGGCGGCTGAACCCGTTCAACATCCAGCGCATGGAGTCCGATGACCTTATGGCCGCCGTTTTCCCCTCCCTTGCCGCTTGCCAGGACAACGCGCCCGCCGGGCCCGTCGAGATCCCCGACCACGTGCTTGTGCGCGAGACGATGCACGACTGCCTCACCGAGGCGATGGACATCGAGGGGCTCGAGGCGCTGGTGCGCCGCTTCGAAGAGAGCACCGTGCGCCTGCACTTCATCGACACGGTGGAGCCGAGCGTGCTGGCGCACGAGATCCTCAACGGCGCTCCGTTTACCTACCTGGATGAGGACACCGAGATCGGCGAGCGCCGCTCGCGCGCGGTGCCCCTACGCCGCGGGCTGCCCGTGGAGCCGCGCGAGCTCGGGCGTTTGGACCCCGCGGCGATCGACCGCGTTCGCGCCGAGGCCGCGCCGGAGGTGCGCGACGCCGACGAGCTGCACGACCTTCTGCTGTCGCTGGTCGCGGTGCGACCGCATGGGGGCTGGGGCGAGCACTTCGCCACGCTCAGCGTTAGCGGGCGCGCCTTTGAGATCCACCACGGCGAGGCAACGGTGCTGTGGGGGGCCACCGAGCGCCGCGGCGACATCGAGACGCTCTTTGGCGGGGCGCGGTTTGCGCCCGACCACCCGCTCCCGCAGAACGTGGCGGCGCTCGACGAAGAACAGGCCGCCGAGGCGCTCGTGCGCGGCCACCTGGACAACAGCGGGCCGGTGACCGTGCAGGAGCTCGCCGACGCCACGGGGCTCGCCAGGTCGACGCTCGGGATCGCGCTCGAGGCGCTGCGCGGGCGGGGCTTTGCGATCGGCGGAACCTTTGAGCAAGATCGCGGCGAGCAGTGGTGCGCGCGGCGGCTGCTCGCACGCATCCACGCCTACACCCGCGACCGGCGCCGCGCCGAGGTGCGCGCGGTGAGCCGCGAAGAGTGGCAGCGCTTTCTCGCCGGGTGGCTGCACGTCGCGCCCGGCGCGCAGCTGCACGGCCGGGCCGGGCTGGCCGACGTGATCGAGCAGCTGCAAGGCTTTGAGTGCCCGGCAGGCGAGTGGGAGGCGATCCTCGCCCAGCGCGTGGAGTCCTACCGGCCGGAGTGGCTCGACGACCTGTGCCTGTCCGGCGAAGTGGCGTGGGGCCGCCTGTCGCTGCTCGAGCCCGCTGCCGACCCCGACGACCCGGCCGCCGGCGAGCCGCGCCGCTCGGGCAAGGCGCCCTCGCGGCGCACGCCGATCACGTTCATGTTGCGCCAGGATCTCCCCTGGCTGTTGCAGGCGCACCGCGGCGGCGCCGTGCCCGCGGAGCCGACGGCCGGGAGCGGCCGCGAGGTGCTCGACGCGCTGCGCTCGGCAGGCGCGCAGTTCCACTCCGAGCTGCAGGCCGCCACGCACCGGCTGCCGACCGAGATCGAGGAAGGTCTGTGGGACGGCGTCGCTCGCGGGCTTGTTACCGCGGACGGCTTCAACGCGGTGCGCTCGCTACTTCACGCGCGCACCCGCTTCGCGCGCCGCCAGAGGCCGCGGCCGGGCTCGCGCGGGCGCCGCGGCAGCTGGCGCCAGGGTGTGGAGGGCCGCTGGACCCTGCTGCCGGCGCCGGCGCCGGCGCAGGAGGTCGAGGAGCTGGCCGAGACCGTGGCCTGGCAGCTGCTCGCGCGCTGGGGCGTGGTTTTCCGCGAGGTTTACGTCAAAGAGCGCCTCGCGCTGCCCTGGCGCGAGATCCTGTGGGCGCTGCGCCGGCTAGAGGCGCGCGGGCTGATCCGTGGCGGCCATTTCGTCACCGGTGTGACCGGCGAGCAGTTCGCCGAGGAGGCGGCGACGGCCGCGCTGCGCCGCGCACGCCGAGCGGCCTGAGACCGCTCTGCGGCGCGCTGTCGGTGCACTGGGCGATGTCTGCCATCTTTGTGGCCGAGATGATCGAGTCCTCGCCCGTGCGGCCCCGACGCGTGGGGCACAAGGGGGCAGCGCACATAGAGCCGGGCAACACCCTGGCGAGCTTTGACGCCGCGCTGCGCCACGGCGTGGACATGATCGAGCTCGACGTGCTCAGCGCGCGCCCCGACGGCAGCGGGCCGTTGCTCGTGGCGCACGACTATCGCGATCTGCACAGCCGCTCGCCGCTGACGCTCGAGCAGGCGCTCGAACACCTCTGCGGCGAGGCGTTCGCCGAGCTCGAGTTCGACGTGGACGTCAAGCTGCCGGGCTACGAGCTGCGCGTGCTGGACGCACTGCGCCAGTTCGAGCTGATCCCGCGCACGCTGGTGAGCGGCATGTTCCCGGACGGGCTTTCGCTGTTCCGCGCCGCCGAACCGAACTTGCGCCTGGGGTGGTCGGTGCCGCGCGTACGGCGCGACTACACCACCGACGCGCTGACCGCTGTTCCGGCGCTCGCGATGCTCACCGGGTACCGCGCCGCGCTGCCGCGACGCGCGCGCAAGGCGCTGTTGGAAGGGCGCTTCGACGCGATCATGGCGCACTGGCGCGTTGTCACGCGGGCGCTCGTGCGCGCGGTGGCGGAGGGTGGCGGCGAGCTGTACGTGTGGACCGTCGACGACGCGGCGCAGATCGCGCGATTGACCGCGATGGGGGTCGACGGCATCATCACCAACGACCCGCGCCTGTTCGGCTCCTAGCGCGCAGAGCGTCAGCGGATGCTGCAGACGGCCGCGCTGAAGTTGGGCGGGTCGGCGCCCGACAGGCTGCGATGGCCCGCGCTGCTCGCGCGCGAGATAGCGCCGATCACGCGGCCACCGCGTCGCCACTGGAAGCTAACGACGCCGCGCAGCGTGTACGAGCCGCCGGCGGGCGGCGCGTAGAGCACGAAGCTACGGCCTGCCTGACGCGCCGTACGCGAGGAGCCCACGGCGATGTAGGACGACGCCGCGCCCGCCAGGTCGATCCAACGCTTGGCCGTCGGGTCCATGTACTGCAGGCGAAAGCGCATCAGCATCGCGTCGTGCGCCTGGCCGTCTGCCGGCATCGAGCCGCGGATGCCCACCGTGTAGGGCTGGTCTGAGGGGCTGCACACGTCGATCGTCGCCCACAGCGCCGGCGACAGCCGCAGCGAGCTGGGCAGCTGGGCGCTATGCGACGCGGCCGCGGCGCTCGCCGACGCGGTCGCGGCCGCCCAGCAGAGCAGCATGCCGCACAGCGCGCAGCCCGCTCCGCGTATGCGCCGCAGGGTGGCCATGAAGCTGACGATAGCGACCCGCCGCGACGCGGAGCGCTGCTTGATTGCGCCTGTGATATCCCTGCATTTGGTGGCTTCCATGCGCTCAGAGGAGGTCGTCGAGCTGCTGGGGCGGGTACCGGTGTTCTCGACTCTCGAGGACCGCGATCTCGAGCGGATCGCGAGCCTTGCCGTGCCCCGCAGCTTCGGCCCGGGCGAAGTCGTGTTCCGCGAGGGCGACGCGAGCGACACGTGCTACATCGTGCGCGACGGCCGCGCGCGCGCGATTCGCTCGCATCGCGACGGGCGCACGATTACGCTCGCGCGCTTCGGCCCCGGCGACATCTTCGGCGAGCTCGCGCTGTTCGAGGACGAGCGCCGCTCCGCGACGGTGGAAGCGATCGAGGCCACAACCGTGGTGGCGGTGCTCGGGCCCGACATGCGCAGGCTGCTGGGCGAGCACGCAGAGATGTCCGCCCGTCTGGTGATCGCGCTCGGCCGGCGCCTGCGCGAAACCAACGAGCGCCTGTCGCGCCAGTCCTTTCAGACCGTGCAGAGCAGGGTCGCGGTCGTGCTCAGCCAGCTCGTCGATCAGGAGCAGGCCGAAGGCGGCGACGCGGGCAACGTGCTGGTCACTGCGACGCAGGCCGACCTCGCGCAGCTCGCGGGCTCCTCGCGCGAGTCCGCAAGCCGCTTCTTGGCGGTGCTCGAGCGCGCGGGCGTGATCTCGCAGGGGCGCGGGCGCCTGGTCGTGCACGATCCCCAAGCGCTCAAGCAGTATGTCTTCTGAGCCCACCCCGCCCGTGACCGAGCGGGAGGTGTCGGCGGGGGGCGTGGTGGTGCGCGGCCGCGAAGTGCTCGCGATCGTGCCGGTCAAGCGCTCGGCCGAGGGCGAGCGCGTGCTCGCGCTGCCAAAGGGCCACTTCGACCCCGGCGAGACGTCGCTGCAGGCGGCCGAACGGGAGGTGCGCGAGGAGACCGGCGTCAACGTGAAGCCGCTGGGCGAGCTCGGCGAGGCCCGCTACTGGTACACGCGTGGCGGTCACACGATCGGCAAGTCGGTGACGTTCTTTCTGTTCGCCTACGCCGGCGGCGACATCGCCGACCACGACGAGGAGGTCGAGGAGGTCCGCTGGCTGGAGCTGCTCGAGGCCGAGCGGGCGCTCACGCACGCCGCCGAGCGCGAGATCGTGGGTCGTGCGTTGGCGTTTCTGGAGGAAGAGTCTCAAGACCGGTAGCCTGCCGTCCGTGCAGGTGCTCAACTTCTACTCGACGATCTTCGCCGACGAGCTCAAGCGGGGGCGCAAGACCGCCACGATCAGGCTCGGCGACAAGTCGGGCAAGTACCGCAAGAACCAGGCGGTGCTGGTGACGATCGGCTACCAGTACTCGCCGCGCGAACGCATCTTCGAGGCCGTGATCGACCAGGTCGAGGTGATGAAGGTGGCAGACCTCTCGCCGCGCGACATCAAGCACGACAACCCCGAGTTCCGCCGCCACGAGGAGCTGGTCAACTTCCTCGAACACATCTACGCGCGGCCGGTCTCAATGGAGGACATCGTGACCGTGGTGCGCTTTTCGCAGATCCTCGACAACCCAAGCGCGATGACCGAGGCCATGAAGGGCTTCGGCGGCGCCCAGAACTAGCCGCCGGCATGCCCGCCGCGCGGTCGGCGCGGGGGGCCAATCTCTGCAAGTTCACTGGCAGTCGCGCGCGGGACTGCCAGAGTCCTTGAAAAACCTCCGTTCCCTTATATATTGAGGGCAGATCGCTTGGCACTCTCCCCCGAGAGTGCCAACGGTGGTGGCGGCAGCAGCGCAAGGCCGCTGGAGGCTCAAGGCGCCGGCCGCATTTTGGCTCGCATTCTCTAGATGGAGGTTTTCAACATGAAGCTCAAGCCCCTGGGCGATCGCCTGATCGTGCGGGCGACCGAGGAGGAGCAGACCACCGCGAGTGGCCTGGTTCTTCCAGACACCGCCAAGGAGAAGCCTGAAAAAGGCAAGGTCTTGGCCGTCGGCGACGGCAAGCTCGACGACGCCGGTAAGCGCATCCCGCTCGACGTCAAGAAGGGCGACGACGTCTTCTACAGCAAGTACGGCGGAAGCGAGATCAAAGACCCGGACACGGGCGAGGACTTGCTCGTGCTACGCGAGTCCGACGTCCTCGCCAAGGTCGCATAAGGAGATTTGAACGAAATGGCTCACAAGGAGATTAAGTACAACTCAGATGCGCGCAAGGCGCTGGAGAACGGCGTCGACGCGGTCGCCGATGCGGTCAGGGTCACGCTCGGGCCGAAGGGACGCTACGTCGTGCTCGACAAGAAGTTCGGCGCCCCCACCATCACCAACGACGGAGTGACGATCGCTCGCGAGATCGAGATCGAGGACGTTTTCGAGAACCAGGGCGCCCAGCTCGTGCGCGAGGTCGCCACGGCGACCAACGACGTAGCGGGCGACGGCACCACGACCGCGACGGTGCTCGCACAGGCGATCGTGCGCCAGGGGCTCAAGAACGTGGCCGCGGGCGCGAACCCGCTCGGCCTCAAGCGCGGCATCGAGAAGGCCGTGGACGAGGTTGTGGCCAACATCGCCAGCCAGTCCAAGGAGGTCTCGGGCAAGGACCAGATCGCCCGCGTGGCGACGATCTCGGCCGGCGACGACGCGATCGGCGACGTGATCGCCGACGCGATCGACAAGGTCGGCAAGGACGGCGTCGTCAACGTGGAGGAGGGCCAGACGTTCGGCATGGACCTCGAGTTCACCGAGGGCATGCAGTTCGACAAGGGCTACATCTCGCCCTACATGGTCACCGACCAGGACCGCATGGAGGCGATCCTCGAGGACCCCTACATCCTGATCGCCAACCAGAAGATTGGGTCGGTGCGCGACGTGCTGCCGGTGCTCGAGCAGGTGATCCAGAGCGGCAAGCCGCTGTTGATCATCGCCGAGGACGTGGAGGGCGAGTCGCTGGCCACCCTGGTGGTCAACAAGCTGCGCGGGACGTTCACCGGCGTGGCCGTCAAGGCCCCCGGCTTCGGCGACCGTCGCAAGCGCATGCTCGAGGACATCGCGATCCTCACCAAGGGCGAGCTGATCACCGAGGAGATGGGCCTCAAGCTCGAGAACACGCAGGTGTCGCAGCTCGGTCGCGCTCGTCGCGTCGTGGTGGACAAAGACACCACCACGATCGTCGACGGCGCCGGCGACGCCGCGGCCATCAAAGGCCGTATCAACCAGATCAAAACCGAAATCGAGAACACCGACTCGGACTTCGACCGCGAGAAGCTGCAAGAAAGGCTCGCGAAGCTGTCCGGCGGCGTTGCGGTAGTGAAGGTCGGTGCTGCCACCGAGACCGAGATGAAGGAGAAGAAGCACCGCGTCGAGGACGCGCTGCAGGCCACCCGCGCTGCCCTCGAGGAGGGCATCGTGCCCGGCGGCGGCGTTGCCCTACTGGCGGCCTCTTCCGCGGTTTCGGTCGACGGTAGCGCGGTCGACGACGATGAGCGCACGGGGGCACGGATCGTTCTGCGCGCGCTCGAGGAGCCGCTGCGCCAGCTCGCGGAGAACGCAGGCCTCGAGGGCTCAGTGGTCGTAAACGACGTGCGCAAGGCCAAAAAGGGCCAGGGCCTCAACGCGCAGACCGGCGAGATCGTGGATCTCGTCGCGGCGGGAATCATCGACCCGGCGATGGTCACGCGCTCTGCCCTGCAGAACGCCGCGTCGATCGCCAAGAACATCCTCACCACCGAGGCGATCGTCGCCGAGGTGCCCGAGAAGGAAACCGCCGGTGGCGGCGGCGGCGGCATGCCCGACATGGGCGGGATGATGTAAGGAGCAGGCCAAACCGGCCGGCGGCATGCGCCGCCGGCCGCATGGCCGGCGCCGGCGCACACGCGCAACCGGCGCCGAGCAAAGCGAGGGCCCGGCAAAGATGCCGGGTCTTCGCGTTGTCGGCACAGGTGCGGCCGGCATCTCGCGCGTCGGGTTGGGCGCAGCTCACCCGGGCCGCCGCCCACCGCGATCGGCGTCGGGCTCGGCGCAGCTCACGCGGGGCGCTCGCCCCATTACGATCGCCGCCATGATGCGCGCGCACGACCGGGGGCGGCACGATGGTCGATGAGGATCGGACGGGCCGGCTGGCTTCGCTGTTGCGGGAGGTGGGGGAGACCCACCACGTGGTCTTTCGCATCAGCGACGGCGAGGATCCTGATTGGGCGTCCTGGTATGCCGACTGGCTGATCGACCACTCCGAGCTCCCAGAGATTCTCCGGCGCTCGCCGGTGCGCAGCGAGCTCGTGTGGCTGCTGGTCCAGGCCGACAAGGACTACACGAGCACGCCTCCGCAGCAGCCGTGGCCGGACTGGTACGCCCAACGCGTGCTCGCGCACTTGGGCGCGCCCTGAGCGGCAACGCGCGCTCGTGAGGACCCGCCCGCGACAGCTAGCCTGGTTTCGGTGTCACACACGGCCACCTGCGACCTAGAGGCGCTGCACGATCACGATCACGCGCATCGGCGCGAGGGCGATCCTGCGCACGGGCACAGCCACGGCTTGGTCGACCCGTCAATCCTGCGCTCGCGCGCTGGCCTGCGGGTGGTGGCGGCCTCGCTGTGCATCCTCGGCGTCACGGCGGCCGCTCAGGCCGCGATCTACGCGGCCACCGACAGCGTGGCGTTGCTCGCAGACCTGATCCACAACGCGGGCGACGCCCTGACCGCGCTTCCGCTCGGCGCTGCGTTCCTGCTGCGCTCGCCGGTGGCGGAGCGCCGAGCGGGAGTCGCCGTGGTGCTCACGATCCTGGTGAGCGCGATCGGCGCCGGAGTGTTCGCCGTACTGCGGATCATCCAGCCCGCCGCGCCCACGCACCTGGCAGCGCTCGCACTCGCCGGCGTCGCCGGCGTGATCGGCAACGCGATCGCGGCACGCATCCGACTGCAGGGCGGCCGGCGCCTGGACAGCGCGGCGCTGGTCGCCGACGGCCACCACGCGCGCAGCGACGCGATCGTCAGCGCCGGCGTCCTGCTCAGTGCTATCGCTGTGTCCCTCGGCGCGCCCATCGTAGACCCCATCCTCGGCCTGGTGATCACAGCGCTGATCCTGCGCATCACGTGGGAGAGCTGGAACACCGTACGGGGGCGCGACCCCGAGACGCACTTCGACGAGCCCCGCGTGGCCGCGTAGCGACGGGACTGGGGCTTCGGTGTCAAAGCCGGCTCTCAGCCGCTGCCCTCGCGCGCGGCGCGACGGGCGCCGGCCATGCCGCGCCGTATGAGCCTGCGCGGGCGTGCAGCGCCGACGCAGTGGCCGGATCTACGCCGACGATGTCCGCATCTTTGCGGCGAGGCCCTCGAACAGCGGGTAGGCGCCGGGCCCGTGCGCGGCATCGATCGCCGGCTTCCACGTCTCCCAGCGGTCGATGACGATGCGCCCCAGGAGAAGGTTGATCAGCTCGAAGTCGATGGCCCCGCGCGCCTCGAGAGCCGCGAGCTGCTCGAAGAAGTCAAGCTCGCGGTAGAGCACGTAGGCCTCCGGGGCGTCGGCGGCCACGTACCTGGTGTACGCCGCCGCCAGCTGCTGCGCGCTCTTGAAGCTCGCGAACAGACGCCGGGCCTCGACGAGGCCGTCCTCGTTCCAGCGGCGAAAGAGCGTGGCCGCCGTCTGTGCCTCGCGGCTCTTGCGTGCCTCGCGCACCTGCTGCCCGGCATATACCGCGGCCACGATCGCGCCGAGCAGCCCGACCGCGCCCACCGCCGTGGCGATGGCGGTGAGCTGCTCGGCCCAGTTCGGCGCGGCTGACACGCGCGGGAGACCGCCTGCGCGACGCTAGCGCTTCTGCTGCTCGACCCAGTCGAGGATCGCCTTGGAGGGCCTGAGCACCGTTCCGTCCTCGAGTTTCAGCGCGGGCAGTTTGGTGTCGCCCGTTGCGGCGCGCAGCTCCTCGCGCGAGCCTTTGCGCAGGAACGGGATCGGGCTGCCGTGCGCCGCCACCACTTTCTCGTATTCGATCCCGGACGCGTGCATAGCCTCCTGCACGCGCCGGCAGGGGTGCACCCGCGGCCCCGCTTCGTCGCCATGGCAGACGTACAAGGTGGGCGCCATTACTGCACCTCCTCTATCGATCGCGGCGGGTGGCCCACGTAGCGCGCGGTTGGCCTGATGAGCTTGCCTTCGCGCTTCTGCTCGAGGATGTGCGCAGACCAGCCCGCCACCCGCGCGCAGGTGAACATCGGCGTAAACAGCTCCGGCGGCACGGCGGCCATGTCCAGCACCACCGCCGACCAGAACTCCACATTGGTCGCCAGCACGCGGTCGGGTTTGCGCGCCTGCAGCTCGGCGAGCGCCGCCGCCTCGAGCGCTTCTGCCGCCTCCAGGCGCGGCGAATGGAGTTCGCGGCAGGTGCGCCGCAACACCCGCGCGCGGGGGTCTTCGGCGCGATATATGCGGTGACCGAACCCCATCAGGCGCTGGCCGCGGTCAAGCGCTTGGGACACCCAGCGCGCCGCGTCGCCCGCCTGTTCGACTTCGTCGAGCATCCTCAGCACGCGCGAAGGCGCGCCGCCGTGCAGTGGACCGGACAGCGCGCCAACCGCCGCCGACAGCGCCGCCGCACAGTCCGCGCCTGTTGAGGCCACAACGCGCGCGGTGAACGTGGAGGCGTTCATGCCGTGCTCGGCGGCGGAGATCCAGTACGCGTCGATCGCCTTGACGTGATCGGGGTTGGCCTCCCCGCGCCAGCGGATCAGAAAGCGCTCGGGAATCGTGCGCCCTTTGTCGACTTCGGGCTGCGACACCGGCGGCTGGCCCGCGCCGCGCGCTGACTGCGCCACGAACGACAGCGCCATCACCGACCCGCGCGCCAGGTTGTCGCGCGCCTCCTCGTCTGAGATGTCGATCAGCTGGCCAAAGCCCCACTCGGGCGCGAGCATCGCCAGCGCGGCCTGCACGTCGACGCGTGGATCGCCGGAGCGCACGGTGAGCATGTGCGGTTCGGCGGGCGGCAGACCCGGGTTGAAGTGGTCGTCGACGAGTAGCCCCCACACCTGCTCATAGGGGACCGCGCCGACCAGATTCTCGATGTCGACGCCTCGGTAGCGCAACGCGCCGCCCTCTTTGTCGGGCTCTGCGATCTCGGTGGCGAACGCCACCACGCCTTCGAGGCCCGACCGCACTTCTTCTGGCGGCGGAAGTGTGCTCGTGGGACCGGGGGCGGGGGACTGGACCTCGCTCATTGCACTCGCTTTCTGGGCTTGTTGCTGACGGGGCTGCTGTCTTGTGGACAGAGCCATATGGTCGCAGGAATGCGCGCGCGGGTAGGCTCTTGCGTGGCCGCGCGCAAGCGGTCAGCGCCCAACCAAGAGGAGGAGTCGTGCCCGACAGCGACCTGATGTTTCGCCCCGCGACCGAGCTGGCTTCCATGGTGCGCGGCGGTGAGGTGTCCGCGCCCGAGCTCGTGCAGCTCTCACTCGACCGCATCGCCGAGCTAAACCCCCTCCTCAACGCGTTCGTGCAGGTGGACGCCGCCGGCGCGCTGGCGGCGGCGGCCGAGGTGGCGCCGGGCGACCCGCGGCCGTTCGCGGGGGTGCCGGTCGCGATCAAGAACAACCGCGCCGTGCGCGGGCTGAGGCTGACCTACGGCTGTTCCTTGATGGCGGACTTCGTAGCCGACTACGACCACAACGTCACGCGCCGATTGCGCGATGCGGGCTTTGTCATCGTCGGCACCACCACGCTGCCCGAGTACGGCATCTTGCCCACCAGCGAGGCGCGCCTGTTCGGCCCCACGCGCAACCCGTGGGACCTGGAGCGCACGCCGGGCGGCTCGTCGGGGGGCGCCGCAGCAGCGGTCACCGCCGGCATGGTGCCGGTCGCGCACGGCAACGACGGGGGCGGCTCGATCCGCATCCCCGCCGCGTGTTGCGGGCTCGTCGGGCTCAAGCCCGCGCGGGGGCGGGTGTCGCTGGCGCCGGAACTGGGAGACGCGTCGCTTGTGATCGACGGCATGCTCACGCGTACGGTCGGCGACACCGCGGCGATCCTCGACGTTCTCGCCGGCTATGAGGTCGGCGACGCAACCTGGGCACCGCCGCCTGCCAAGCCCTTCGCTGACGCCGCGGCGGCCGACCCGGGCAAGCTGCGCATCGTCGCCACCGCGTTCTCGCCGCTGCCGGACGCGGTGGTGGACCCGATGTGCGCGAAGGCCGTCGGCGACGCCGCCGAGATCCTGCGCTCGCTCGGGCACGAGGTCGAGGAGGTCGACCCCCCGTGGCGTCAGGAGGGCGTGAGCGAGATATTCGGCGCCGTGTTCTCGTGCCAGATCGCGCTGTCGATCGCCTATTCCGGCATGGTCGGCGGGCACGAGCCGACCGCCTCAGACATGGAGCCGATGAGCTGGGCGATCTTCTCGATGGTCGGCAAACTCGGCGCCGTCGAGTGCCTCGCCGCGCAGGTGCGCCTGCAGAGCTTCGCGCGGCAGCTCGTGTCGTTTCTCGAGCCCTACGACGCGCTGCTCACGCCGGCGCTCGCGGAGCGCCCCCTGCCGTTGGGGACGCTCGACACCGCAGCGCCGGATCCGATGTCCACGTTCACACGCTCGGGGTTGTTCACGCCGTTTACGCCCATCTTCAACGCGACCGGACAGCCCGGCATCTCGCTGCCGCTGTTCGAGGGCGAGGACGGGTTGCCGCTGGGGGTGCAGATCGTCGGGCGTCCCGCGGCCGAGGCGCCGCTGCTCGGGCTCGCCGCGCAGCTTGAAGCGGCGCAGCCATGGGCGCAGCGCCGTGCTCCGGAGCACGCGGCGCGCCCGCAGCTAGCCGGCTAGGGCGCGCGAGCCAAGAAACCGAGCAGCCTCTGCTCGAACTGCGATTGCTGCTCGCGGTGCGGCCAGTGCCCTGCGCCCTCGGCGATCATCACCTCGCACTCGCCGTCGAACGCCTCGCCTGAGCGTTCAAAGGCTTCGCGATGAATGATGTCGGTCGTCCCGCCGGCCACCAGGGCGGGCGTCGTGAGGTTTTGCAGACCGGCTCCGGGCGAGGTGTCGCGGTAGTAGCCCAGCGCGGCGTCGAGCACGCGTGGATCTGAGAAGCACTCCTTGGCGTCGGCCAGCGTTTGCTCGCGCGCCGCACCCGACCAGTTCGGCGCCAAGCGCCGCATCAGCGTGTCCACGTACGCGAAGTGATGCCGGCGCGCTAGCCGGCTGCCGGTCGGCAGGCGCAGCGCCTCAGACCACCCCGAGCACCGCGCGCATCGGCTGCGGCGAGACGCCCAGCGTCTGCGCGTCAGCCACCCCGCGCGCGCTGATCATCGCGACCTCCATCAGCTCCGCCTCGTCCCAGGTCGCAAAAGCGCGCGGGCCCCAAGCGGCCTGTACCAGGCGCAGCGAGCGCGACACCACGGGCGTCGGCACGTGCAACAGCGGGCGAGACCGTCCCAGCGAGCGCATTACCGCACGCGCGATCTCGTTGTAGCTGAGCGTGTCGGGCCCGGCCAGCTCGAAGCGTGCGTGGCGAGCTCCGTCAGTGCTGCCGCCGGCGCCGCCCAGCGCGCCGATCACGCAGTCGGCCACGTCCTCGGCCCAGATCGGCTGGTACAGCGCGTGGCCGCGGCCCGACACCGGCATCGCGGGTAGCAGCGCCAACCGCGCGAGCAGCGTCAAGTACGGATCGCCGGGGGCGTAGATGATCGAGGACGCGAACACGATCGACTGCACGCTTGCCTCTCGCACCGCCTGCTCGGCGAGTGCCTTCGCGCGGAAGAAGCGCGCGCGGTGGTGGGTCGAAGCGTCGAGCACCGAGAAGAACAGAAAGCGCTCCACGCCCGAGCGCTCGGCCGCCTCGACCATGCGCCAGGTGGCGATGCCGTTGAGCTCCTCGATCGAGCCTCGCGGCTGGTCGCGAATCGAGGCCGCAAGGTGTACGACCGTGCTCACGCCCCGCAGAGCGTTGCGAAACGAGGGCGGGTCGGTGAGGTCGCCGAGCGCGATCTGGACTCGCACCCGCTGCGCTCCAAGCCTGCGTGGGTCGCGCACCAAGCAGCGCACCTGGCTGTGGTCTGCCACCAGCCGCCGCAGAAGTGCCGAGCCGACGAGGCCTGTGGCTCCGGTGAGCAGCAGCATCTTCGTAGAATATGCCCCTCCAATGGAGCCCTCCCAAGCGACAGCAAGGAACTAATGGCCTACGTCATCGCCGAGCCGTGCATTGGCACCAAGGACAACTCATGCGTCGAGGTGTGTCCCGTGGACTGCATCCACCCGACCCCCGATGAGGCGGGCTACGACGCGGTGGAGATGCTCTACATAGATCCCGAGGAGTGCATCGACTGCGACGCCTGTGTGGAGGCTTGCCCCGTGGACGCGTGCTTCGCCGAGGACCAGCTGCCCGACGAGTGGCAGAAGTACACGCAGATCAACGCCGACTACTACAACCAGGGCGGCGGCGCCGCCGCGGCGGCGCAGTAGCGGCTTACGCGGGCGCCGGCTCGCGCACGTCGATCACGGGCACGTCACCGGCGACGGCGCGCAGCGCGTCGCGCAGCGCGCGCGAATCGAGGCTGTGGGACTGCGGCGCCACCGGGTTGACGGTTAGCGCCACCAGCTCGGTGCTGGCAAGCACCTCGATCGAGACGCCTTGGCGCGCGTAGAAGGCGGGGGCGTGCTCGGACAGGAACACCCTCGTGTGGTCCTCGACGATCACGCGCAGCTGCCGCTTGCCCCGCGTGGCTCCCAGCAGCGCCTGCAAGAAGCCCTCGCCGAGCGCGCCGCGCACGAGCAGCGCGCCCGCGTCGGGGTGGCTCGCGAGCAGCTGCGCGATTTGCGCCGGCTCGGCGCCGAGCACGACTCCGCGCTCCAGCGCCAGCGCATCGCTGCAGTCCTGCGCTTGGCCCAGACGTACGATCTCCACCGCATCGGCGGTCGCCGCAACGACCTGGTTGACGTCGTGACCGAGCACCGCGCCGGTGGCCATCACCAGCCCGTCCGCGACCGCCGGCGACGAGGCCGCACGGCGGTCGACCGCGCCGTCGATCAGCACCTGCTGCGCGCCCAGCGAGAGCATCGCGTCGCTGACCGAGCGCACGTCCTGCGCGACGCTCGGGCCGGCCACTTCGATCTCGCCCGGCTGGGTCATGCGGGCGACCACCACTTCCCCCAGAGGCGTGCGGATATGAGTGTCGAGCAGTCGTTCGTACGCGACGCCGCCGGCGCGCAGGAGCGGTCCAGTCGTGGCGACGAGCCATCCCTCCTGCAGCTGTACCGGGGGCTTTGCGATGCGCTCGTCGATCACGTCTCGGCGCTCGCCGTCGCGCCCGATCGAGGTCACGGCCACGGCGCGGCCAGCGCGCGCGTGGTCGGCGAGAATCGCCGCCAGCGTTTCGGTCTTGCCGGTGTTCTTGGCGAGGCCGACGAGCGCCAGGCGCGGGACGTCAGCCAGCAGCTCGCCCAAACGCGGCGCGGTCGCGCTAGGCATCCACGGCCGCGGCGCCGTTGCTGTCGTGCATGCGCGCCGACAGCTCGCGCACGATGAACGACGCGACGTGGTGCGGATAGGTGCCCTTGGAGAAGCCCGCGTCGTAGCCGAGCTCCTTGGCGAGCTCGTTTGACACGCGGGGCCCGCCGCACGCGAGGATCAGCTGCTTGCGCTTGCCCTCGGCCTCGACCATCTCGACGAGCTCGGTCAGGTTGGCGATGTGCAGGTTCTGCTGCGTGACGGTCTGCGAGACGAGGATCGCGTCGGCGCGCAGGTCAAGCGCCTTGGACAGCAAGACGCTGTTAGGCACCTGGCTGCCGAGGTTGTGAGCCTGAAAGGCCTTGTAGCCCTCCAGGCCGTGGTGGCCGTGAAAGCCCTTCAGGTTGAGCATCGCGTCGATGCCCACGCTGTGCGTGTCGGTGCCCGTGCTCGCACCCACGATCACGATCGGCCGCCGAATCTCCTCGCGCGCGAAAGCTTCGATCTCCTCCTCTGTCATGTACTCGACGTCGAAGCCGTCCGCGCTCAGCGACAGATAGTCGACGGTGTGCGTGCACTCGCCGAACATCACAAAGAACGTGTAGCCGTCGGTGAGCTGCTGGTAGTGCACGACCTCGGGGTGCGCCAGTCCCATCTTGGCGGCGAGCTCCTGCGCGGCGCGTCGCGCCGCCAGGCCGTAGGGGACCGGCAGCGTGAAGCTGAGCTGCGTCAGGCCGTCGCCGAGATGATCGGCGTAGGGCTTGACCTGCGTGAGGTCCACCGCCGGACGCGAATTGGCGTCAAGCAAGGCTCGAGGTCCTTCCCATCAGCTCGCTCACGGGGTTCAGGTAGTGCTCGTCGACGTCCACCACGCCGTCGAGCCCGCGGCCCTGGTCCACGCGCCGGCAG
Organism: Solirubrobacteraceae bacterium; assembly: GCA_035939635.1. Classification (GTDB taxonomy): domain Bacteria; phylum Actinomycetota; class Thermoleophilia; order Solirubrobacterales; family Solirubrobacteraceae; genus Palsa-744. The sequence continues at coordinate 6,175 of DASZFR010000023.1, read as the reverse complement.
ACATCTCCGAACACCCCTCGCGCGAGCGCGGCGAACAGGCCTTCCTCGGCGATCTGCGCTAGCAACTCATGCGCGCCGGCCAGCACCTCCTGCGCGCGCCGCTGGATGATCCCGCCGCGCTTGAACTCGATCTCGTCGCCGAGATCGCGGGCCGCGGCGAACGTGTAGTTGACATTTTCCAGGCCGATCACGCGGTCGTGCACGTGCGGCGTGAAGATCCCCTCGGTTGGCACGCCGATCGTCTGGATCCCTTGGGAGGTCGCGATCGTGACGAGGTTGAACAGCGAATCGGTTGCGTGTGTGCGGTAGAGGTTGCCGTCCATGTGCCGCGTGGGGGGCATGTACTTGACGGGGCACTCCGGGAACAACTCGCGGGTGAGCTGCGCCTGCGCCCACTCGTACAGGAGACTGTTGACCACCGACGGCTCGATCTCGAAGGCATCGCCGAGCGCGATCTGCTCGTCGGGCACGCCGGAGTCGCGCGCGAGCTGGCGGTTGATGAACTGCGACGCGGTGACCGACGGGGCGGCCGAGAGCGCCTCGGCGGTGCGCAGGTAGTTGTCCTCGCCGGTGTTGATCACCACGCCGAAGTAGCCGTTGACCATGCGCGACGAGCGCTGGTCGATGAGGCCGCGCACGATGTTGATGTCGCGGTAGAGGATGCCGTAGAGCGCGTCGTTGACCATGTTGTCGTAGCCCTCGATCGCACCCATCGCGGCGATCTCGGGCATGCACAGGCCGGAGCAGAAGCTCGACAGGCGCACGTAACGGCCGTTGCGCGCAGACCAGTCGTCGAGCGCCGCGCGCATGATGCGGAAGTTGGCCTGGGTGGCAAACGTGCCCCCGTAGCCCTCGGTCGTCGGGCCGTACGGGACGTAGTCGAGCAGGCTCTGCGCGGTCGAGCGGATCACAGCGACGATGTCGCCGCCGGCCTCCGCGACCGCGAGCCCGTGCACCACGTCCTCGTACACGTTGCCTGTGGCGGTGAGCACGTAGCGAAGCGGCGGCGGGCTCTCGCCCAGCGCGTCGCGCAACTCGCGGCGCGACTCCATGCGCCCGGCGATCTCGTCCAGGCGCCCCTCGCACTCGCCGAGCACGCGCTCGCGAATCGCCTCGGTCGGCGCCGTAGGCAGTGCGCACAGGTCGAGCGCCCCTTCGGCGACCGCTTGCGCGATCTGCAGCGGCGCGCGCTGCGGCTCTTGCACGAGCGCGTTGCCCAGCCAGTACGCGACACCGCGGTGCAGCTCGCCACGCTCACGCAGGTGGTCGACGAGCACGTTCGGCAACGGAACTTCGAGCTCGTTGGCTCCGTCGACCCCGAGCAGGCGCGTGGTGGTGCGCTCGACAGACACTGACGTTTTGGCCGCGATCTGCTCGCCCACCACGGCCGCGATCTGGATCGCCGCCGCGCGGCAGTCCTCGATCATGCCCTGGTCGAGATCGAGCTTGGAGCTCATCGCAGGTCCCTCACGATCGGGAACGGGATGACCTCGCGCAGCGTCTCGCGTTCGGTGAGGATCATCACGAGCCGGTCGACGCCCATGCCGCCGCCGGCGGTCGGCGAGTAGCCGTACTCGATCGCGCGCGCATACTCCTCGTCGTTGGGGTGCGGCACCTCTTCTGCGTCGGGGATGCGGCGCATGCGCTGGTCGACGAAGCGCTGCCACTGGTCGACCGGATCGTTTAGCTCGGTGTCGCCGCTGACCAGCTCGATGCCGCCGATGACCGCGTCGAAGTGCTCGGCCAGCTCCGGGTACTCGGCGTGCGGCTTGGTGATCGGGAAGGGCTCGAGCGGGAAGTCGAAGACGTGTGTCGGTTGGTTGATGTGCGGCTCGATCAGCTTCGTGTAGACCGCCAGCACCAACTCAGCCCAGGTGGTCGCGGGATGCACGTATTCCTCGAGCGCCTCGCGCATCTGTGCGGAGGCGGCCTCGCGGTCCTCGCGCATGAAATCGATTCCGACCTTGCTGAGCATCTCCTCGCGCATCGTCGTGCGCCGCCACGGCTTGCCAAGGTCGATCTCCTCGCCGTTGCGCCGCACGGTGGTGCGCCCGAGCACGCGCTGCGCCACATCGCGGAACATCTCTTCGGTCGCGGTTGCCACGTCGTAATGATCGGCGTAGGCGAGCATGAACTCGATGATCGTGAACTCCGGGCTGTGCTTCGGCGAGATGCCCTCGTTGCGAAACACCTTGCCCATGTCGTAGACGTTCTCGAGGCCTCCGACGATGCAGCGGTTGAGAAACAGCTCGACCGAGATGCGCAGGTACAGGTCGCGGTCGAGTGCGTTGTGGTGCGTCGTGAACGGGCGCGAGCCGGCACCGCCCGCCAGCGACTGCAGCGCCGGCGTTTCGACTTCGACGAAGTCGCGTTCATCCAGCCACTGACGGATCGCCGCGACGATGCGCGCACGCATGACGAACAGCTCGCGCGTCTCGTCGTTGGCGAGCAGGTCCAGCTCCCGGTAGCGATAGCGCGTGCCGGTGTCGGCGAGGCCGTGATACTTGTCCGGCGGTGGGCGCAGTGTCTTGGTCAGCAGCGTCACCGCGTGCGCCGCGAGCGCGAGCTCGCCGCGCTTGGTCACGTACACGTTTCCCTCGACGCCGATGATGTCCCCGACGTCGAAGCCCAGGACGCGCTCGTAGGCCTCGGCGCCGAGGATGTCAGCGCGCAGCACGATCTGGATCGAGCCCGAGAGGTCGCGCAAGTCCAGGAACGAGGTCTTGCCGTGGCCGCGGCGTGACACGAGCCGGCCGGCGACGTGGTAGGGCATGTCCTCGTGGTCGCCCGCCGTGAGCTGCGAAGGGTCGTGCGCGGCGAGCACGTCGGCGACCTTCGTGCGATCCGGGAGGCGCACGTGCGGATAGGGGTCGACCCCTTCGGCGCGCAGGCGCTCGATCTTTGCCCGGCGCGCGCCAAAATCCGCGACCTGCTCGGCCGTCTCGTCTGCGCCGATCACGTCGGCGCGCGCAGCGGAGTCGGCGCCGGCCGCGCCATCGAGCGAGCCGCTGTCGGCGGGCTCTTGTCGGGTTGGGTCCGTATCGGTCTGCTGATGTCCGGAAGCCGGCATGTGACGATCCTCTCAAGTGGGTCTCGCTTGTCAAGCAAGCGAGCCGGGTGGCGGTGGCCGGCCGGGCGAACTGGCGCCGGGCTAGGCCATGGGCAGCGACATGCCGGCAGGTTTTCGCTCCTGCTGCGCCGTCCCGGAAGAGGGGGCTCCGTCGCCGCCCACCTGCACCAAAGGCAGGGTGGGCAGCGTGAGCGGTGTCATCGCGATCAGCCCGCGCGCGATGTGCTCGATCTCAAGCGACGCGGGATCGTTGGGCTGCGCGAGCACGAGCGGCTCGCCGCGGTCGGAATGCTCGCGCAGCGGCATGGTCAGGGGGATGCTGCCTAGCAGCGGCACCTCGAGCTCCTCGGCCAGCTCGCGCCCGCCTCCCTGGCCAAAGATCGCAAAGCGCTCACCCGCGGGTGAGACAAACGACGACATGTTCTCGATCACGCCGGCGATCTGCAGCGAGAACTTTCCCGCCATCTGCGCGGCGCGGCGGGCGACCTTCTGTGCGGTCGGCTGCGGCGTGGTCACCAGCAAGAACTGCGCCTGCGGCAGCAGCTGCGCGAGCGTCATCGACACGTCGCCCGTGCCGGGCGGCAGGTCGATGAGCAGGTAGTCCAGCGCGCCCCAATCGACGTCTTGCAGGAACTGGGTGAGGGCCTTGTGCAGCATCGGGCCGCGCCACACCACCGGGGCGTCTTCCTCCACGAAGAACCCGATCGACATCACGCTCACGCCGTGCGCGCTGAGCGGGATGATCTTGCGCTCCGGCGACACCGCCGGTCTGGTCGCGCCCAGCCCGTACATGCGCGGGATCGAATAGCCCCACACGTCGGCGTCCAGCACGCCCACGCGCTTGCCCTGCGCGAGCAGTGCCGCCGCGAGGTTGGCGGTCAGCGTGGACTTGCCCACGCCGCCCTTCCCCGAGCCGACGCAGAGGATGTTGTCGACCTGCGCCAGCGACCCCTGCGGCAGGCTTGCGCGCCCCAGCTTTTGCTGCAGCGCGGCCTTCTGTGCGTCGCTGAGCACGTCGAAGTACACGTTGCAGTGCGTGACTCCGTCCAGCGCGCCCACCGCGGCCGACACCGCGCTCTGGAAGTGCCCGCGGATCGGGCAGGCGGGAGTGGTGAGCGAGACGGTCACGTCGACCACGCCGTTGTCGCCCACCTCGATCGATCGCACCATGTCGAGCTCGACGATCGAGCGCCGAAGCTCCGGGTCGATCACGCTCGAGAGCGCGCTGCGGATCGCGTCCTGTGAGGTCACCGGCTCATTGTGGCAAACGGCGCCGCCGTGGCAGGCCTGTGCGCCGATGCGCCCCCGGCGCCTGGCCTGTCCGCGCATGCGCCCCCCGCGCCTGGCCTGTCCGCCCATGCGCCCCCGGCGTCTGAAAAAAAGACTCGCGGGGCGATGGGGTCGCCCCGCGAGTCGAGGGAGGAGAGGGTGCTACTACTGCCGGCGGGATATGAGGCCGACAGACCCTCCGCTCTCGGCCTCTCCGGTCCGGGAGCGGGCGAAGGGTTGCTGAACCTTAGACCCGGCTGAGGACGGTCTCCTGCACGCGGCTGGCCAGTTCGCCGGCAAGCTCGCTGCCGTTCTTGGCCACGGTGTCGCGGCGGTCTTCCAGTTCGCCGACCGTGCGCTCGAGCACGCGGCGACGCTGGCGCAGCTGGCGCTCGACGCGCACACGCGCTTTGCGAACCTCGCGCTCCAGTCGGTTGCGGGCGGTGGCCCCGCGGCGCTCGAAGCGGCGCAGCTGAGCCTGGGCCTTGGAGGGTGTGGAGTAAACCGAGATCGCGCCGTTGACGCTCGACACGACGCGGTCGCGGGCCGTGAGCGCCGCGCCGACGGGGATCAGAACCGCACGCTCTGCGTAGTCGCCGAGCGCGATTGAGCGGTCACCCACGGTCAGCCGCGCCGCGCCGTTGGCCTGGTGTATGGCCGCCCGCGACTGGTTCGCGGCGCGCGTGCGCGCGGCTTTGGCGCGTTTGCTTTTTGTCGCGGCCGTTTTGCGGCCGCGCGTCGTCGCTTTGCTGTAAGCGCTCGCGCTGACGCGACTAGTGCTCACTTTGCGTGAAGTGGTTCGTTTGGCGCCTTTGGCGGCGCGAGCTTTCGGTTTGGCGGTGGCAGTTGGCATGGACGGGCGTCTCCTCTTTTCTTGCCTGCCCCGGCGGGCATATGTTCGGGTTTTACTGTCCTCTGCTGAATCTACCCAGCGAACATATGTTTGTAACCCCGACGCGCAAGATCGTTACAGCGGTCATCCTACCACGCCGCGCCAGCCCGAAAACTCGGGGAAAATGCGCACTACTTTGTGACGGCAGGAACGTGCGTTCGCTTATTCGCGGCGTGCTCAGGCGGGCGCAGGAGCGGTCGCCGTGCGCGCCAGCCACTGTGCGGGCGCGTCCAGCTCGGCCGGCGTGGGCAGGCTCTCGGGTCCACGCCAGGCGCGCGCGAGGGCGAGCGGGCCGTCTTGCTCAACGACCGCGTCGCAGAAGCGCCGGCCGAGCTCGTACTGGCGCAGCTTGAGCTCTAGCCCGAGCAGCCGCTCGAGCACGCGCCATGGCAGCCCGCGCGACTGGCGCCGGCGGGTCATCGCCGCGCGCAGCCGGGGCAGCGACGGGAGCACGTCCGCGCCGACCGCGTCCATCGTGTGCTCGGCGTGGCCCTCGATCAGCGACATCACAGCCTGCATGCGTTCGACGAGCTGCCAGCGGTCCTCGCCCAGCGTCAACCGCAAGAGCTCGCCCCTCCCCGCCCGCTCGACGAGCTCGCGCAGCGCGCTCGTGTCGGTAAGGATCTCGGCCCAGCTGCGTCCCGCGCCGCGCTGTGAGTTGCGACGCTGCGCGCCGCCCGTGAGGTTCACCTGCAGCCCATCGATGAGCTCGGAGATCATCCCCCCAAGGTGCCCGCGCAGCCACGGCGCGGTCGAGAACTGCACCGCGTGGGTGATCTCGTGGATGCTCACCCATGCCACGAGCTCGTCACGGTCGATGCCGAGGTTGCGTGCGGTGAGCGCGAGGTTGGGCGCCAGCAGCAGCAGGCGTGGGGGCGATGCCGAGTCCAGCAGCGCGAGGTCGTACTGGCCGAGCACGCGCTGCGAGAGCACGCCGGTGAGAG
>DASZFR010000022.1:0-2723 GCA_035939635.1 Solirubrobacteraceae bacterium | reverse complement strand
CGAGATCGCGTTGGGGGTCAGGCGCGACTCGATCAGCCTGTTGCGCACGATCTCCCTGCGCTGCGCCCCGGTGAGCGCGGCCCGCCCGTTGCGGCGTGCACGTCCCGCGCCGGCGCGCGGCCGGCGGCGCAGCGCCGGTTGCCTGTGCGATGGTGGGGAGGGTGGCATCGAGCGGGGCGGGAGCCTACCCGGCTCCGGCGGGCGCGGCGCGGAAGCGCCACGCCGCGGGGCCGATCCGCGCGAGCCGGCGCGCGGCGGCGGCGGACACGCCCGCTGTGAGCGCGCCTAGCAGCGCATCGAGGATGAAGTGGTTGGCGGTCGCGACGATCACGAACGCGATCAGCAGCGGGTATAGCCGCCACAGGACGGAGGCGACGCGCGTGCGCGAGAGGGAGGCGAGCGGCCAGCCGATCATCAGCGCGAACGCGACGTGCATCGAGGGCACGGCCGCGTACGGGTTGAACAGCGCGGTCATCGATGCGCTCGCGTGCGACACGTGCATGCCGGTGAGGTCCGACACCGAGTCGACGAAGCCCCACTCGGGCAGGAAGCGCGGCGGCGCCGTCGGGAAGACCGCGTAGCCGACGAGCGCGATCGCCATCGCGATCACGAGCATGTTGCGCACGAAGTAGAACGAGCGGTTGTGGCGCACGTACAGGTAGACGAGCGCCGCGAGCGTGACCGAGGTCTGCGCGTTCACGTACAGCCAACTGGAGACGTCCATCAGCGCGTGGCTGCCCGACGCCCACGCCTGCACGCTCGGCTCGACGAACACGTGCAAGGTGCGCTCGATCTGGATCAGGTCGCGCGCGTGCTGGAAGGCGGCGGAGGCGCGGCCCTCGACCAAGCCGCGCACGAGGTTATAGCCGAGATAGACCGCTCCGAAGAGCAGCAGCTGGCGCACCACATCCCCCCATCCGTGCGGTAGCGCGCGCGCCTGCAGGAAGCGAAGCCGGGCGACCATTCCGGGAAAGCCTAGCCCATGAAGCGGTAGAGACGCCAGTGCTCAGAGCGCCACAGCTCACGCAAATAGGGCACTCCGCGCGCTATCAGCGTGCCCTCCAGGCGACCGGCTTTGTCCAGGGGCGCGTCGGGCAGCGCGACGTACACCACGCGGTTTTCGGCCAACCACGCACGGTAGGCGGACGCGCCGAGCGACGGGCGGTAGAAGAGGGCGCCGTAGCGCGTGTCGAGCTGGCGCTCCCAGCCGCGTGCGAGCGCGACCCCGTCGTGGCCGGCGAGGTAGGCAGCTTCCCAGTGGGCTTTCGTGAGCGGCACCTCCACGATCGTCGGCGCTCCGTGGCGCAGCCGGCGCAGCTCGGAGAGGACGGGCGCGTAGTAGGAGGCGTCGACCGAGGGGTCGCCCGCGACCGCGCGGACGTCGTGGATCGGCGTGACGAGCTGCCAGTAGAGCACCACGGGAGCGAGCGCCAGCAGCGCGACGCGCCGGCGCTCCCACAGCACCCCCGCGAGCAGCGGCGCGGCGAGCGGCGGGCCGAGGCGGGCGGCGTTGCCGCCGACGGGCGTCTGGATCGCGAACGAGCCGATCAGGGCGAGCGCGTACAGTGCCGCCCCGACCCGCACGACCCGCTGCCCACGAGCGCTGAGCGGCCCGCGCGGCAACAGCAGCGCGATAGCAAGCACCCCGCCGAGCGTCAACCAGAAGTCCGAGGCGGCAAACGGCTCGTAGCCCCCTTCCGGGAAGGCGAGGTTGAGCGCGAGGATCGGCGCCAGCGCGGCCGCCACGAGCGCGAGGCCGTGGCGCGCGTCGGCCGCTGCGTAGGCAAGACCCGCGAGCGCGAGGAACGCTCCGGCCACCGGGCTCGCCACGCTCGTGAGCGCCGCCAGCCCGAGCGCCAGCGGCAGGCCCCCGCGCATGAGCGCGAGCACCGTCGCGAGCCCGATCGCGAAGCCCAGGTCGTACGGCACGCGCCCGGACAGCAGCTCCACGGAGAAGCCGAGCGCGAACACGACCGCGGCGATGCGCGCGGCCAGCGGATCGAACGCGCGCCGTGCGATCATGGCGAACAGCACGCTCGCCGCTATGCCCGAGATCACGAGCAGCACGCGTACCCCCAGCAACGCGCTGAGCGCCGGCGACAGCAGCGAGTACCCCGGCAACCAGTGGCCGTGCGCCGCGTACCAGCCGGTGTCCCACGTGGCGAACCCCACGCGCGCGAACAGGTCGCTGCGGTAGGTGGCCGCCGCGAGGTCGCCGGCGGGCGGCGAGACGATCAGGTAGAGCGCCGCGAGCGGCAGCGCGACGGCGAGCGCCAGCGCCCAGGGATGGTGGGACGCGCGCGCCGCCCGCGGCTCGCGCCAGGGCAGCTCGTATCGCTCGGCGATTGCGGTGCGCGTTGCCATCGTCGGCCAGCTCGTCTTCAGGGCGCCGTCGAGAGGTCGGCCACCCGGCGAGGATATAGGCAGGCGCGGGTGGCCGGCGCCCGGCGACTCAGCGGAGGCCCGGTCCGGCAACGCTCACGAAGAGACGACCTTTATGAACAGGGACTTGACAAGCTGCCAGGGGTTATATATATTGGCAGACGTTCCATGTGCCCAAGTGGTACGTGGGCGAGACATAAGGTCGGGTTTGGGTCGGCTCCGTGGTCGACACCCAACTGTTTTGACGGGGACCTTGGGAGAGGGACCGGGTCGCAACTGAGAGGGAGTTGTAGTTCGCGTGGTTACTTTGGGGAATAGCGCTGTAGAGAGTCCGTGTGCGG
>DASZFR010000021.1:0-15258 GCA_035939635.1 Solirubrobacteraceae bacterium | reverse complement strand
TGACGAGGTAGTCGAACAGGAACTCGAGCATGCCGCCCGCGTTGTTGGCACCGCCGAGCTGGATGGTGTAGGAGACGCCGGCTTTGACTTCGTCAAACAGTTCTTGCGTGTGCGCGACCTGGTTGACAGCGCACTTGCGCTGGCCAATGTTCGGCAGCAGCGACTTGGGGTCGTAGGGCATGACCGCCATGACCGTGCCAAATTCCGCGGAGGTGCGAATGCGCACCAGCCCGTTGGCGTCGGGGAAGAAGTCGTACCAAACCGTCTTGCCCTCGCTCACGCCTTCGCAACCCGTCACCTCGGCCGGACCGCCGCTCTGTGGCGGGCTGAAGATGTCCTGCTGCACGGTCGCTGCGCTCGTGTCGCGCACATCGGTCAGCGTGTTGACGCGGTTCAGCGGCGTGCCCGGTTGATTGAGGTTCAGCGACGACAGGTAGTTGTCGTTGAGCGGCGGCGACGGTTCACTTGCGCCTACCGCGGGTGGCCACAACGCGCTGAAGGCCAAGATCGCGAGCGCTCCCGCGCACAGGCCACCCCGCTTGGCGTTCATGAGCGCGCTGGACCCCTTATCCTCAACACACCGGGCGGGGATCATACAGAGATCGCTCGCCCCAAAATCCACCCCGTGCGCACGCGCCCGCACGAGCGCAGGCGCTGGTTAGACACCCAACGTAATGGCCGCTAGTTCCGCCGACGACTTCCCCGCGCAGACGCGCGTGGGCGACTACACGGTCAGCCGGCTGCTGGGCGAGGGCGGCATGGGCAAGGTCTATGAGGCGACGGGTTCCGACGGAGGTCGTGTGGCGTTGAAGGTCGTCAAGCTCGACTTCGCGCAGGACGACACGTTCAGGCACCGCTTCCGCCGCGAGGCGCGGATCGCGCAGACTGTGAAGCATCCAAACGTCGTGCCGGTGCTGGCCACCGGCGAGCAGGACGGGGTGCCCTACATGGTGCAGGCGTTCATCGAGGGCATGGCACTGGACGAGAGGCTGCGAAAAGAGGACACGCTCGACGTGGCGACGACGGTGCGCGTGTGCGGCGACGTCGCAGCTGGGCTCGAAGCCCTGTGGGCGGCGGGCATGGTCCACCGTGACGTCAAGCCGGCCAACATCCTGCTCGACGGCCAGGGCAATGCGTACGTCACCGATTTCGGGCTGGCGAAGGACATGCAGGGAACGCTGCTGACCCGCCCTGGCCAGGCGCTCGGGTCGATGGACTACATGGCGCCCGAGCAGATCCGCGGCGAGTCGCTCAGCGCGGCCACCGACGTGTACGCGCTCGGGTGCGTGGTGTTCGAGTGCGTGTGCGGAAGGCCTCCCTTCGCCGACGCGCACGGCATGCGGATCCTGTGGGCGCATCTGCAAGACCAGCCGCCCAACCCGCGCGAGATTCGCGCCGACCTGTCGCCGCAGTTCGCCACCGCGTTGCTGAGCGCGCTCGAGAAGGACGCAGGGGCCCGGCCATCAAGCGCCGGCAGGTACGCCCGCCTGCTCGCCGACGCGGCCGGCTGAAGGCCACCGTTCGCCCGCCGACGAATATCCGCGGACGCTGTCAGCGCCAGCGCAGCGAGTAAACCGTGTGCTCGCCCAACACGCCTTTGAAGTGATACTCGCCGTGCGCCTCAAAGTCGAAGCGCGGGTCGCCGTCGGCGTACTGCTTGAGCGTCGAGGAGACCAGGATCTCTCCGCCACAAGCACGCGCGGCGATGCGGCTCGCGAGCACCACGTTGCGCCCCAGCGGCTGGTGAGGGTCGCCCAGCACAAAGCCGGAGTGGAGCCCGATCCGCACCGCGACGGGCTGATCGGCGGGCGCGTCCGCGGGAGCGCTAAATGTGCGCTGCAGCTCCATCGCGGCCCGCAGCCCCGCGTGCGCACTGGCAAACGACGCCAGAAAGCCGTCTTGTTCGACCTTGACCAGCTCCCCGTCGTGGTGTCCAACAACGTGCTCGGCCAGCGTGCGCTGATCTCGCAGCACGCACGCCCACTCGTCGGCACCCAGCCGCTCGGCCACCACCGGAGCATCGGCAATGTCGCTGAACATCAGCGTCACAGCGCCGTCGGGTGAACTCACGCGCACCGGCATCACCGAGACCGGGTCCAGCGCCGCCGCGATGATGTCGATCGAGCTGCGCTGCGTTCTGAAATGCGCGTCAGAGGCGTCAGAAGCCATCTCTTCCCCGGGCCGAGCATAGCTTGACACCCATCCTGCACCTCAGGAGAATCGCGGACCAATGAAGGGGGGCGGTGAGCACGCGCACGCCGGACGCGCCGACGGCGGGATTCGCACCGGCCCGTTTCCACCGATCGGCGACTACGCGTTTCTCTCCGACTGCGAGACAACGGCGTTGATCGCCCCCAGCGGCAACGTCGAGTGGCTGTGCCTGCCGCGCATGGACTCGCCGAGCGTGTTCGCCGCGATTCTCGACCGTGATGCGGGTGCGTTCCGTCTCGGACCGGCCGATGTCAACGTCCCGTCCGCCCGGCGCTACGTCCCCGGCACGATGGTCGTCGAAACCAGCTGGGAGACGCGCATGGGGTGGGTGATCGTGCGCGACGCGCTCAGCATCGGTCCTTGGCGCCACAAGAGCGAGCGCTCGCGAAGCCATCGCCGCTCGCCCACCGATCACGACGCCGATCACGTGCTGCTGCGCCTCGTCGAGTGCATCCAGGGGTCGGCCGAGATCAAGCTCGACTGCGAGCCCGCCTTCGACTACGGGGGGCTCTCGGCGGACTGGGCCTACGCCGGTGATGGATACAGCGAGGCGATCGCGCGCTCGGAGGGCATGAACCTGCAGCTACGCCTGGTCACCGACCTGCGGCTCGGCTTCGAGGGCCCGCGCGCACGCGCGAGAACGACGCTGCACGAGGGCGAGGTCGCCTTCGTAGTCCTCAGCTGGTCGCAGCATCCGGTGCCAGGGTCCTACGAGGAGGCGCAGGAGTGGCTCGCGCGCACCAGTCGCTTCTGGCAGGAGTGGCTGAAGCGGGGCAGCTTCCCTGACCATCGCTGGCGCTCCTATCTGCAGCGCAGCGCGCTCACGCTCAAGGGGCTGACCTACGCGCCTTCCGGGGCGATGGTCGCGGCCGCAACCACGTCGCTGCCGGAGACGCCGGGCGGCGAACGCAATTGGGACTACCGATACAGCTGGATTCGCGACTCGACGTTCATGCTGTGGGGGCTCTACTCGCTTGGCTTCGACGAGGAGGCAAACGACTTCTTCTACTTCATCGCCGACCTCGCCGAAGAGCAGCCCGACCGCCTGCAGATCATGTACGGCATCGGCGGCGAGAGCAAGCTCGAGGAGCAGCAGCTCGACCACCTCAGCGGCTATGACCATGCCCGCCCGGTGCGGGTGGGCAACGGCGCCTACAACCAAGACCAGCACGACGTGTGGGGCGCCGTGCTGGATTCGATTTACCTGCACACGAAATCCCGCGATCAGCTGCCCGATCGCCTGTGGCCGATCATCAAGCAGCAGGTGGAGTCCGCGCTTGCGTGTTGGCGCGAGCCCGATCGCGGCATCTGGGAGGTGCGCGGCGATCCCAAGCACTTCACCTCCTCAAAGCTCATGTGCTGGGTCGCAGCGGACCGCGGAGCGAGGCTTGCGCGCATCCGCGAAGACAACGCCGTGGCGGACCGCTGGCACGCGGCGGCGGAAGAGATCCACGCCGATATATGCGCCAACGGCGTCGACGACCGCGGGGTGTTCGTGCAGCACTACGAAACGGACGCGCTCGATGCCTCGCTGCTGCTGATGCCGCTCGTTCGCTTCCTTCCGTACGCCGACCCACGGGTGCGCGCCACCGTGCTCGCGATCGCCGATGAGCTAACCGAGGACGGGCTGGTACTGCGCTACCGCGTGGCCGGCACCGACGACGGCTTCGCCAGCGACGAGGGCACGTTTACGATCTGCTCGTTCTGGCTCGTCTCTGCGCTGGCCGAGATTGGCGAGATGCAGCGAGCGCGGCAGCTGTGCGAGAAGCTGCTCTCGCACGCGAGCCCACTGGCGCTATACGCCGAGCAAATCGACGCCGTTAGCGGCCGCCAGCTCGGCAACTTCCCGCAGGCGTTCACGCATCTGGCGCTGATCAACGCGGTTGTGCACATCATCCGCGCCGAGGAACAGATCGAGCTGCGCGCCCTGTCTCGCGAGCGCGAGCTGGCGCGCGCAAGCGGCCGCACGTGAGCTAGGGGCTCGCGGCGATGCCCTGGGACGAGATCTTCGTCGTGTTCGTCGTGTCCCACCTCGTGGGCGACTACATGCTTCAGACGGATTGGCAAGCCCGCCACAAGCATGGCGGTCTCACCGGCTCATCGACGATGCGCCGCGCGCTTTTCTCCCACATCGCCACCTACACGCTCGCATACGTCCCGGCCCTGATCTGGCTGAGTGACAGCCTGCACGCGTGGGTGTTCGGCATCGCGGCGCTGATCGCTGTGCCGCACCTGATTCAGGACGACGGTGCGTTGCTGGCGGCATACGCGCGCGTCGTCAAGAAGGCGGACATCGAGGCCAATCCGGCGCTGGGTGCGGCGCTCGACCAGTCGTTTCACATACTCGCGCTGTTTCTCACCGCGCTGCTCGCGGCGAGCTAGAGCGTTCGGCGGGCGATCAGCCCGCGCGCCAGCGCTGGCCGTCGTAGACCAGGCGCAGCGGTTGCTCGCCGGCCGCGAGCGCGATCGTGAGCTCCCGCGAGTCGAAGTCGATCGCGACCTCGATCGATGCGGGAGCCGCGTCGCTCTGCCCCGCGGAGGCGTCAACAGCCTCGGTCGCCGCAAACGCGACGCCAAGCTCGGCGGGCGCCTGCTCGGCGCCGGCGTCGCGCGCGGCGTCGGGGATGGCTCCCGGGATGATCGTCGCGTCGGGCTCCGGCGCGCGCAGCTCCTGCGGCGCGTCGGACTGCGCGGGCTCGGGTGCGAGCGAAGGCGCGGAAGAGTCTGGGTCGGGCGGCGACGCGGCCGCGTCCTGCGCACGTGCGACGGCGTCGTCGACAGGCGCCTGCGAGAGACCGTGCACAACGAGTGTGGTCCCGCCCAGCTCGATGGTGTCGCCGTCGAACAGCGTCTGCGGCGCGGAGATGCGCAACCCGTTGACGAACGTGCCGTTGGTCGAGCCCAGATCCTCGATCGCACAGAAACCGCTCGCGTCGAGCGAGACGCGCGCGTGTGAGCGAGAGATCTCGTCATCGTCTGCGAGACGCCCCGCGCCGTCGGCTTGCCGGCCGATCACAAGCTCGTCCGCGACGAGGATCGACATGCCCTCGGCGCGGCCGGCGACGATCTCCAAACGCACCGGATCTGCCGCCATGCACGGACTGTACCTGGTGCGGTAGGCTCCACGCCGGGATGGGGCACCTGAGGGTGATGAACGGGCCGCTCGCCGGTCAGTTGATCGAGGTCTCCGACGAGATTGTCATCGGGCGGGAGAACGCTGACTTCGCGCTGGACGACGCAGAAATCTCACGCCGACATGTCGCTGTGCGCCCGAGCGCGGTGGACGTCGAGGTCGAGGACCTCGGCTCATCCAACGGTACGTTCGTGGACGGCGAGCGGATCAGCAGCCCCACCACGGTCTCCGGCGGCGCGAAGATTCGGGTCGGCAGCACCGTGCTGCAGTTCGAGCCGAGCGCAGACAGTGCGGCCACGCGGCTGCGCGAGATACCGGTTGCGCAGGCCACTCGCGTTTCCTCCACAGCGCCCGCCCAGGCTCGCGAAGAAGCACCCGCGGTGGCGCCCGCCGCCGCCAGTGCACCGGCAGTCGCCCCATCCGCGCCGCCTCAAGGCGCGCCGGCGCCCGTCGCGGCCGGCGTCGGAACGTTCTCCCCGCCGGCGCGCAAGCGCACGCGCGGGCTGGCGTCGCGATCGTGGATCCCGGTGGTGCTGTCGTTCGGCACCGTGCTGTTGACCGCCATCGCGCTCGTGATCTACTTCGCGGCGCGCTGAGCGGCGATCTCGCCCGCCCCGCGCGGACTGGCCTGCGGGGGGATGGCGCTGGCGCTAACGCGCGGCGAAATAGATGATGAGCGCGAGTGCGACCAGCACGAACAGCGCCACCGGGGCCAGCTGCGCGCGCCGACGCGTGCTCACGTCCAGGTATCTGAGGAGGTCCGCCGCCTCGGCGCTCGGGGGCGCCGGTCCGGATTCTGCCTTGATCACGTCGGGGTTGACGTAGTCGGGTTTGCGCGGCGCCGCGGCCAGCCCCGCAGGCACGGGCCGAATCGCCGAAGGCTGGGCCGCCACCTGGGCGCGGCTGCGCAGCTCGAGCACGGTGACGCCTACGAGCAACTCGTCGCCAGGATCCAGGCGCGCGACACCGTGCAGCTCGTTGTGATTGACAAACGTGCCGTTTGCGGAACCGAGATCTTCGACCGTGGCCGAGCCGTCCGCGGCGGGGGTCACCTTCGCGTGATGGCGCGAGACCTGCCCGTCCTCGAGTGTCAGGTCGACGTCGTCGCCGCGCCCGATCACGACCGGCCGCTCGAGTGACAGCTGGCGACCAGCGCCAGGACCTTCGACGATCTCGAGTGTGATCGCGCCCGCTCCGTTGGCCCCCTCTGCCACGGCGCGAGCATATCCGCAGCGCGCGTGAAGTGCAACGCCGCCGCACCCCGCGCGAACGAGCAGCGTAACCGCCGTTTCTATAGACTCGACGCGCCGTGACTGCAACAGCACCGCGCGATTCCGTGATCGCCGTCGTAGGTGAGGGCTTCGGGTCGCTCGTGGTACACGGTACGGCGCGGTACCTCGGTTTCACCAACGACGAGATCTCCATCTTCGGGCCGAACGACAACCCGGTCGGCACCTATCAGCAGTACGCGACCAATCTCGGTCAGACCGTGCTTCGCTCTGAGTCCGAGTCGCACTTTCTCGCGCCGGACTGGCCGACGTTCGCGCAGCTCGACGCGTGGTCTCACCGGTCGCCACGGCCGCTGTTCCGCTCGATCCAGCGCAAATACAACCCCGGCGTGCGCGAGATCCTCACCGAGGCTCAGGTGGTCAAGCAGCGCACCGGGTGGGAACAGTCGCGCGTTCCCAGCCGCGTTGGCTGGGTGCAGCGCGAAACGCACCCGATGCCGCATTTCGTGCTCTACGACGAGCAGGCTCAGTTCCTCGGGCGCGCCAAGCACGTGATGCTCGCTCCCGGCCACGGTCCGCTGTCGTTCCCTCCGGTGCTTGCAAAGGCGCGCAAGGATCCGGAGCTCGCCGAGCGCATCGTGCAGGCATACGAACCGAAGGAGTACGCCCCGGACGGACGCTACGTCGTGCTGGGCGCGGGGATCGCGTCGGTTAATGAGTGGGCAAACATCCTCGAACTCGGCGGCTCGGTGCTCGCTTTGACGCGCAACCCTCAGCCCGATACGCAGGACCTGAATGTGCCGCGCTGCTTCTTTGAGTCGATCGGCATCGACAAATACGTCTCGATGCCCTTCGAGCAGCGCGTCCAGTTCCTCGGCCAGGTGCTCAAGGGCACGCGTCCCGAGCGCCGCAGCTGGAACGAGGTCGTCGAGGACGGCACCAAAGAGGGCCGCTTTGAAGCGCTCGTCGGCGACATCGACGAGATCGAGCCCGGTCGCGCCGGCCTGCGCGTCCACGTCTCAAGCCGCCATGGTGAGGATCCGGGCTGGCTCGACGTCACCGGCGTCGTCGCGGGCACCGGGTTCAACAAGTCCGTCCTCACGATCCCGCTGCTGCGGCGGTTGATCGAGTACTACCACGTGCCGGTGGTGGATGGACGCATAAAGCTGCAGACCAACTGCGGCCTGCCCGGCCTCGACAGGCCCGAGTCGCGGCTGTGCTGCATGGGCCTGATCGCCAACAACGTGATTCCGCACGGCGACACGATCGCGGGGCTGAAGTACATCGGCCGTCGCTTCGTGTCGGACTGCGCGCGCGCGGAGCACCTGCGCAAGCGCTCCTTCCTCTCTCGCCTGGGTCTGCAGCTGTCGATGTCCAAAGACGTGGCGCGCGAAGTGCGCAACGTCCGTTCGACCCCACAGCTCGCATAGGAGCAAAGCGCGATGTGCCCCACGGTTCTTGGACGGGTACAAACCCGATGGGCGATCCTGATAATCCCCGCGATCATTGCCGCCATCGTCTCGATCGCGACGAAGAACGAGGGCTGGATCGTGCTCATCGGGCTCTACTTCTTGATCGGCGTCGCGCTCGACACGGCTTTCTACCCGTTCGTCATCCGCTGGCAACCACCGTGGCTGACGTTCGTGCTTGCGGTGGGGGAGTTCGTGCTGGTGTACCTCGCCGCGCACTACCTGGAAGTCGGTCTCACCAACGCCGAGGCCGTAATCGAGTACTGGGTTGTGTGGTGCATCGCGATCAGCACCAAGATCGTGGTTCTTCCGCTCCTGTCGCTCAGCTGGATCGAGAACGCCGGCGAGTTCCGCTCCACAGATTGGTCAGTGGCGCCGGACTACCAGCCGCTGCCCGTGACGGTGTTCACGCCGCAGGCTGAGGGATCGGGGCCGCCGGCGCTCGCTCGCAAGTTCTCGGCGGCGGTCATCGAGATCCCCGAGGAGCTGCGCCGCGCTCCGAGCCTCTCGGGCGTGCATCAGATACCCACCGGCCCGCCGCCCTCCTCTTAGCCGGCGAGCCGGCGCTAGGCGTCGCCGTCAGCCTCGGCGCGCCGTACCCGGCGAGCCCGCGCTAGGCGTCACCGTCCGCGTCGCCCAGCCGTGCCGGCGAGCCCGCGCTAGGCGTCGTCGTCCGCCTCGGCGCGCGGAACTGCGGTGCCCGCCGAGCTCGCCGAGCGCGGCGCGCCCGCGGAGCTCGCCGAGCGCGGAAAGATCGAGCGCCCGAAGACGCTCGGCGCGCTGCCCGCGGAGGACCACTTGAACTGCGTCACGTTGTCTCTGGGGGCAAACACTCCCGGGCGCACGCCGCGGCGCACGAACAGCACCGGCGCCGGGGCCGCGCGAGCGATCTCGGACCGCAAGGGGCCTAGCCCTTCGCGCCGCCAGCGGTCCGACAGGCCGAGCACCAACAGACCGGCACCTTGCGCCGCGGCGAGGATTCCGCTGCGGCCGCCGGCGACGACCAGCGGCTCCGTCTCGATCCCGGTTGCCTGCTGTACGAGCAGCCCGGCATCGGCGAGCAGGCGCGTGACCGACGATTCCTCGTTGCTGTGACCCGCCGCGCCGAGCAACTTGAGCTCGGCGCCCGTGCTCGCAGCAAGCCACGAGCCCAGCTCGAGCGCGGCCCAGTCGTGCTCTGCCCCGCCGAACGGAACGACGACGGGGTGGTCCGCGTCGATCGCGATGTCGATGCCGGCGCGCGCGATCAGCACGGCGACATCGCAGGGTGCCTTTTCCAGGAGCGTGCCGACGTCGCCGAACGGCAGCCCCTCGCCGATCAGCCGGCGGCGGCCCTCGGTCAACACGAGGTCCACCGGCTCGCGTTCGACGATGTGCACGAGGTCGGTCCCCGGTTTGCTCGACGTGAGGGCGACGCCGCGCGCGACCACGCCGCTCTCCGCCAGGCGCCGGCGCAGCTCGCTGATCGCGTGCGAGGCCTCTTCGAGCCGCAGGTTCTCCGTCTGCAGGCCACCGCGCACGCCTGCGCCGGCCGCGCGCGGCGGTGCGACGAGCCGCGCGATGATCAGCTCACGCGGCGGCTCCGAGCGCGCGAGCGGCTCGGCGAGCGCGACAAGCTGTTCCAGCGCGTCGTCGGTCTGCGGCGCGACGAGGATCGAGCGTTCGGGCACCGGAAGCTCGGGGTGCTCGCGCGCCGCTTCAAGCGCCGCGGCGGCGAAGTCGTCCCGTACATCTCTGCCGTACTTGTTCTGCGGGTCTAGCAGTTTCAGCAGCGGTCCCGCCATGAGCGTGGTGAGGATCGCCATCAGCACCAGCGCGGCGAACAGAGCGTTGGAGATGGCGCCGGCATCCAGTGCGATGTTGAGCACGATCAGCTCGGTCAGCCCGCGCGTGTTCATCAGCGTGCCTATCACCGCCGAGGCGCGCCAGTCCATCCCACCAAAACGCGCGGCGGCCATTGCGCCGGCGAGCTTGCCGACGATCGCGATGAGCACCAGTCCGACGGTGATCAGCCACAGCGCCGGGCGGTCGAGCAGGCCGATGTTGGTCCTTAGGCCGGTGTATACGAAGAACATCGGCAGCAGCAGGGTGACCACGAAGTCCTCGATGCGGCGCGTCACCTCCTCGGTCAGGCGCGCGTGACGCGGCATCACCGTGCCCATGATGAACGCGCCGAAGATGATCGCGATGTTGATCGTCTCGGTCAGATAGGAGGACAGGAGCACCCCCACGATCACGGCCGCGAACCACGCCGGCGGGATGCGACCGAGCTCGTCGAAGGCGGTGGCCATGCGCGCGAGGATGCGGCGCACTACGACCACCATCACGAGCACGAACGCGGTCGCCTCACCAATCGTCGCCGCGACGTCGCCCAGCGAGCCCGAGATGGCGATCGTCGTCGCGAGCGCGATCAGAAACCACGCGGTCACGTCGTCGATCGCGGCGCAGGCGATCGCCAGCGAGCCGATCCCGCTCTTGAGCATGCGCCGCTCGGCAAGGATGCGCGCGAGCACGGGAAACGCCGTGATCGACATCGACACACCCATGAACAGCGCAAAGGCGACGAACTTCTTGTCCGGGCCGACGAGTTTGTACAGCGGCAGCGCGACCGCGAAGCCCAGCAGCAGGGGCACCGCAACACTGGCGTTGGAGATCAGGGCGGCCTGCGTGGCTTTGCCTTTGAGCTGGTCGCGGTCGACCTCCATCCCGATCAGGAACATGTAAAAAATCAGCCCGAGATTGGCGGCGATGCCGAACGCGGGCAGGATGTCGGTCGGAAAAATGGCCGCCTGCAAGTTGGCCGAGATGGCTCCCAGCACCGACGGACCGAGGCAGATTCCCGCGATCACCTCGCCCATCACGCGCGGCTGGCCGATGCGTTCGGCCAGAATTCCAAACAGGCGCGCGATGATGAGCACGATCGCCACCGCCAGGAAGAAGGCGGCGACGAGCTTGCCGAATTCGCTGCGCTGCTTGGTCGCGGTGAACTTCTCCCCCCAGGGGGGCAGGCCCGAGGGGGTCACGAGCACGGGTTTGCCAGGAAGCGAAGCCGGGGACACCGTTGCGATGTCCAGCGGAATCACCTGCACGTTCTGAAGCTGCAGATCGTTTGCCGTCGCGGTCATGCGCGCGTGCCCGCCTTTGGCGCAGGCGATGTCGCCGAAGACCGCGCCGGTTGTGCTCGAGTACGAGACCGGTCCGAGCTCCTTCCCTTTGGCGCTCAGGCGATAGCTCGAGCCGCTGCCGCTGACGGTCATCGTCCCGCCGGCGCATGTCGACGCCGGCGAGGTAGCGTAGGTCCCGGCTACGCCGCTCGGGGTGCGCGGCGCTGGGGCCCCCGGCGGGGGCGGGTCACGCTTGAACGCGGCGGAGAACAGCACTCCGCCGAGCGATCCCGTGATCGACCCCTTCGCCCCGGCGATGGCGACAGCATCGATCTTCTCGCTCCCGCCTGACACGCACGAGACCGTTCCCGTCAGGTGATGCCCGCCTCTGTCGGCGCCGGGGTGCAGGCGCAGCTGACCGGACAGCGTTCCTTGGCTGTTGTTGATGTTGACAAACTGGCCCGACTGCAAGATGTTGAAAGACGGTCCGGCCGGGCGCAGCGTCGCCGGCGCGGTGGCCGGCAGCGGCGCGCCTGGCGGCGGCGCCGGCACCTTGCCGAGGCAGGGAACGGGCGCGGCTGCGTCATAGCCGCCCGCGATCGACGGCAGCGCGTGCTCGTGCCGGCCCTTGTCGATCACAATCACCAGGACGGCGGCGGTGATCGCGGCGAGCACGACGTAGAAGCCCAGCACCCGCCCCGCGACGCGGGCGCGGCCGGGCGCCGCGGTCCCCGCGGTGGTGCCGTCTCGCTCAGATGGGTCTGCCACCTCAGGCACTCCCCTCGCCCGTGCCCGCCGGATCGGTTGCAGCGGAAATCTATTGAATCGCGCTGGATACCGGTCGGTCGTCGAGTCTCTGACGCCACCTTCGGCTCGCGCTCGTCGACGCGTTGACCCTCGCTACTCCCGCCCGCGGGCAAACTGCGCAACGGATGCGGCGGCCGCCTGCGTGTGGCATGCTCCTTGGGTAGTCCACACGGCGCCGTTGGCGCTCACGTTCTAGGTGCGGCTGTGACGACTCAACTTCGCGAGGCTGCGGATCCCGTCGCCCGGCATTCCCTCTCGCCGAGCGAGCTCAAGCAGGTGCTCGCGGCCGAACGGGAGGGCGAGCCGTTCCTCGCTTTTCGCGACGGCGCAGGGTCGCTGCGGTTGCACGTTCTCGGGCTGGCCGCCGAAACGCACACGGTGGGCCGGCGAGCCGGGATGGGGGTGCCGATCACGTGGGATGGCGAGGTCTCCGCCCTACACGCGGAGCTCGAGTGCGTAGGTGGGGAATGGACGATCACCGACGACGGGCTCTCGACCAACGGCACCTACGTCAACGGCCAGCGGGTGCACGCGCGCAAGCGTCTGCGCGACGGTGATCGTATACGCGTCGGGCGCACCGTCATCGCGTTCTACGGCGGCTCGCCTCGTCGCCTGGGATCGACCGTGGCTGCGTTGGATGCAGCACAGCTGCCGCGCTTGACTGACGCGCAGCGACGGGTGCTGGTGGCGCTGTGTCGCCCTTTTCACGCCGGCCGCAGCTTCGCGACTCCCGCGAGCAACCAGCAGATCGCCGACGAGCTGGTTTTGACCGTGGACGCAGTCAAGGCGCACCTGCGAACGCTGTTTCAGTACTTCGAGCTCACGAACCTGCCGCAGAACGAGAAGCGCGCGCGCCTCGCCGACCGCGCCCTCGAGCTTGGTCTGGTCGCACGGCGCGACTTCCAGTGAAGGTGTGACCGATCGCCACCTTGGGTGGCTGGCGCGAGCCACGAAGCTCGCCCACGATGCTGTCTATGGCGATCCCCGTACACCACGCCGAAGGCGGCGTCCGCCGCCGTCGCGCCAACGCTACGCTTGTCCGCCGGCCGCCGCGCCTCGTGTCGTGCGTGCCGGCACGGACCGCGCCGGCGCCCGAGGCAGCGCACGGCGACACGACAGCCGCCGTGCCGGCGTCCGCAGCCCTGGCGTTCATCCGCGATTGTGCGGAGTCCGTCAAGAGGGGCGCGTCGGGTGCTCTCAAGACAGCACTGGCGTCATTGGGCGCCGTCTGCGGCCGTGAACAAGCTCGCCGGCTCGCTACGGCGAAGCAGGGCCCGCCCTCGGCAGATGCAGGCGCAGCGGACCTCGCGGTCTGGCCAGAACGCTGAGCCGCGAAGGAAGCGCGCGGGCGATGGGCGCGGCTGGTTTGGAACCAGCGACCTCTCGCGTGTGAAATCTGGCGCCACGGCGCCACTCTCCACGCCACACGTCACGGCCGTCGACAGTGGAGCTGCCAGTTCGACAGCGGCGCTTGAATATGTTCGCTGGGTTCCTTCCCAGCAACAATGTGCTTGCCTTGTCTCCGATCAAGCGCACGGCGGCGCAGCTAAGGTGCCCCACGGCACTACTCGCGGCCCTGGTCGCGGCGCTGCTGCTGGCCGTCCCGGCTGGCGCGAGCGTCGTGGTCAAGCGCATCGTGGGAGTCAGAGCCACGAGCATCTCGGCGAGCGACGGGGACACCTGCGCGTCGCTATCGAACCGCTCCGTTGACTGCTGGGGCCAGAGCTACCTGCCAAAGGAGACGAGTGGCGTGCCTGAGCGCGTGCCGGGCGTCAGCGGCGCGACCGCGGTGCAGGCAAGCATCCGCTACAACTGCGCGCTGCTGCATGGCGGCAGGATCGAGTGCTGGGGCGACGATGGCTACGGCCAGCTCGGCAACGGCAAGACACAGGACTCAGTCGCGCCTGTCAAGGTGCGCGGTATCGCCAACGCGACGGCGATCTCCGCCGGGGGTTACCACGCCTGCGCGTTGCTCGCCACGGGCTCGGTGTACTGCTGGGGGCGCAACGTGCGCGGCGCGTTGGGCGACGGTTCTCTGGCTGACAGCTCGCTGCCGGTGCCTGTGCACGGGATCACAAACGCCGCTGCGATCTCCGCGGGCTACATCGACGACGAAACGTGTGCTGTGCTGAAGACGGGGGCGGTCGACTGCTGGGGCGCGAACAGCTTCGGGCAACTCGGCGACGGCAACACGAAAGACAGCTCGACGCCGGTGCGCGTCATCGGCCTGAGCACCGCAGTCGCCGTGGCGGCGGCCGGCGGCCATGCGTGCGCGGTTCTGCGCAGCGGCGAGATCGAGTGCTGGGGGGAGAACAGAGAAGGCCAGCTTGGCAATGGCACCCGGGAAACGACCCTCGTGCCAGTGCCCGTGACAGGGATCAGCGACGGGGTTGCCATCGCGGTGGATCCTCGCGGATACTCATGCGCGGTGCGGCACAGCGGATCTGTGTACTGCTGGGGCCACAACCCATACGACCAACTCGGAAACGGACGTCAACCCGAAGGCAGCCTCGTCCCGGTCGAGGTGCTGGACGTGTCCGGAGCGGTTTCGGTCACAACCGGCTACACGCATGCTTGCGCGCTGCTCTCCACCGGTGGTGCAGACTGCTGGGGTCACGACGGCTATGGCCAGCTCGGCACACACGCAGGCCCCGGGGACTTCAACGCAATGCCCGTGCTCTTCGGCGAAAGCCCGCGTGAGCGAGCTAGGTCACACGGGCCTCACGCTTTCGAGGGCCCGGCGCGGGCACGTGGCAGGCACCAGCCCGCGAACCGCATGGCGCGCCTGAGCC
Organism: Solirubrobacteraceae bacterium; assembly: GCA_035939635.1. Classification (GTDB taxonomy): domain Bacteria; phylum Actinomycetota; class Thermoleophilia; order Solirubrobacterales; family Solirubrobacteraceae; genus Palsa-744. The sequence continues at coordinate 513 of DASZFR010000021.1, read as the reverse complement.
GACCCCGGCGCTCCACAACGTCGGACTGAAGCACAGCGCTTCACGGAACCGCCGCGACACAGTGCTCCTGAACGCCGCAGAACGCCTAGCCGCGACGCTTGCGGTTTCAAACGCCGACTTGCAAGACGTCGCGATAGCGACGTCTCGAACAGCCACCGGACGACAACACCTGAGCAGGCCGTTCTGCCCATGGGGCTCGCCCGGTAGGCGTGTCGAAGCGCCAACGGGGCCTAGAGTGGGCCGCGTGACGCTTCAACGGATGGACAACGTCGGCATCGTGGTGGAATCCCTCGACGCCGCTATCTCGTTTTTCGCCGAGCTCGGCCTCGAGCTCGAAGGGCGAGCCACGATTGAAGGAGACTGGGCGGAGCGCGTCACCGGGTTGCACCCCATGCGCGTCGAGATCGCCATGATGCGCACGCCGGACGGCCACAGCCGGCTCGAGATCTCGCGATTTCTCACGCCGCCTACGGTCGCCGATCACCGGAGCGCCCCCGTGAACGCTCTCGGCTA
>DASZFR010000020.1:0-5841 GCA_035939635.1 Solirubrobacteraceae bacterium | reverse complement strand
TGGCAGCGATCCACCACCGTTGCGGGCACCTTCTGCGCCTCGGTTGTGGCGAGCACGAAAACGGTGTTCGGCGGTGGCTCCTCGAGGGTCTTGAGGAACGCGTTCCACGCCGCGGTAGAGAGCATGTGCGCCTCGTCGAGGATGTACACCTTGCGGCGGCCGCTGACCGGCGCGTAGGCGACGCTCTCGCGCAGCTGGCGGATGTCGTCCACGGAGTTGCTCGACGCGGCGTCCATCTCGATCACATCCAGCGAGCTCGCGGCCGCGATCGAGGCGCAGGACGCACACGCGGCGCACGGCTCGACGGTGGGCCCGCGCTCGCAGTTCAGGCACGCGGCGAGGATCTTCGCCATCGACGTCTTGCCGGTCCCGCGCGAGCCCACGAACAGATACGCGTGGTGGACCTTGCCCTGCGCCACAGCGTTGCGCAGCGTGCGCACTACAGCCTCCTGGCCCACGATCTGGTCAAACGTGCGCGGCCGGTGGCGACGGTACAGCGACTGCGGCTGCTCGGCTTGCTGATGCGCTGGCACCTGCGGCTGAGTCTATCCGCGCCGCGAGCCCGCCCCGCCGGGTGAGCGAGCGGGTAGCGTGGGCGCCGATGGGCGCATCGCTCACGCCCCCCCTCGCCGCGCCGGCGCCCGCCGTCGCGCCCGCGCCGGTCGAGCGGCTGGCAAGGCGCCTGGGGCCGCCGGCACTTGCGGTCATGGGCGGCGCGGTCGCGCTGCGGCTGATCACCGGCGTGGGGTTTGCCAACTACGACACGCTGTACGCGCTGGCCTGGGGCGGGCAGCTCTCGCGCGGGCAGCTGCCGAGCTACGGCGTGCCGATTGCGCCCACGCCCCACCCCCTGCTCGAGGCGATCGGCCTGGTGCTCGCGCCGCTTGGGCCGCGCGCGGCAGAACGCGTGGTCGTCGCGCTCGGCTTCCTCGCGCTGTCGGGCTGCGGCTGGCTTGTATACCGGCTGGGCGCCGCGCAGTTTGGCCGCGCGGCGGGCGCGCTGGCCGCGCTCGTGCTGCTCACGCGCGTGCCGATCCTCTCCTACGGCGCGCGCGCCTACGTGGACGTGCCTTTCCTGCTGCTCGTGCTCGCGGCGCTGCTGCTGGAGACGCGACGCCGCCGCGCCGGGGCGCCGGTGCTCGTGCTGCTCGCGCTCGCGGGGCTGCTGCGCCCGGAGGCGTGGGCGTTTTCGGCTGTGTACTGGCTGTATCTGCTGCGCGGGCGCCGCGCGGGCGAAAGCCTCGCGCCGTACGCGCGCCTGGCGGCATTGGTGGCGAGCGCGCCGCTTGCGTGGCTCGCGAGCGACCTGGCCGTCACCGGGAAACCGCTGTGGTCGTTGACGAACACGCGCCACACCGCGCAAACGCTGCAGCGCGTCACCGGCATCGGCAACGTGCCCGAGTACATCCCCCGCCGGATCGGCGAGATCCTGCGCCCGCCCGTGCTGGCCGGCGCCGCCGTCGGCGGTGTGCTCTCGCTGCTCTGGCTGCGCACGCGCGCCATGGGCACCGCGTTCGCGGGCGTGCTCGCGGTGGCGGTGTTCGCGCTGCTCGCGTCGGCCGGGCTGTCGATCAACACGCGCTATGCGTTTCCGGCGGCCGCGATCCTGTGTGTGTTCTGCGGCGCGGGCGCCTTCGGGTGGACGCAGCTGGCGCGAGGAAACCCGGCGCGGCGATGGTGGGCGATCGCGGGCGCGCTCGTGCTCGTGGCACTGGCCGGGTACGCGCCGTCGCAGTACCGAAAGGGCGATAGCGAAATGGACAAACTCGCGCTCCAGCAGCGGATCCAGGGCGACCTGCTGGCGCTCGTGAACGATCACGCCCTGAGCCTGCGCTGCGGCCCGGTGGGCGTGCCCAACCACGCGCCGATCCCGTTGCTTGCGCTGTACCTGAAGGCGGCGCCGGAGCGGATCGTCAGCGCGCAGGTGGCGCAGATCGGCAAGGGCCAGTATCTCGATCCCGCGAGCCGGGAGGTGGAAGAAAGCTACGTGCTTGACCCCCACGATCCCCACGTCGCCGTGCGCGTACCGGCCGGCTTCTCCCCCTTGACGTCCAACCGCTCGTGGGTCCTGTTCCAGCGCTGCTGAGCGGACCGTGCACCCCTCATCGAGACTCGCTCACCGGCTGCCGGTCGCCGTCTGGGACTTCGGATCGGGAGCCCCCGCTACGCCTGCCGGTGATCGCTTAAGGCTGCTTCCTTCCGGACCTGACCTGGTTCGCGAGTCGGCACCGCGCGGGACCCGAGCCATCAACGCCTCGCGACGGCGGGGCAACCGCTGGCGAACCCCTCCGAGGGGAGTTCAGCCCCGCTAGAGCGGATTGCGGGTACAGGGCACCGCTACCTCCCCGCCTAGCACGGTCCAGCACGATCCTAACGGAGTTCCGCTAGGCTGCCCCGCCGTGAGCTTCTCACCCGCCACCGCAACTCGCCGGCGCGCGCCGCTTGCCGCGCTCGCTGCCGTGTGCGCGGCCGCGCTTGGCGCCGGCTGCGGATCGGGCGGTTCGGGCACGATCACCGTGGGCAACGAGAACAAAGCCGACGAAGCGCTCGTGCGCGCCTCATCGACGACGAGCACCGGCGCCACGAAAACGCCCAGCGAAACCACGTCGGCGAAAACGCCAACCAGCGGCCCACTTTCGACAAAGCCGGCGGTGACGCCGCCGTCGGGGCCGCCGCCGACCACCCTGGTCGTAAAGGACCTCATCAAGGGCACCGGCGCGGAAGCCAAACTGGGCCAGTCGATCACCGTCAACTACGTCGGCGTGCTCTACCACGGCGGCAAAGAATTCGACTCCTCCTGGAAGCGCGGTGAACCGGCGACGTTCTCGCTGGCGCCCGGCCAGCTGATCAAGGGCTGGACGCAGGGGATCCCGGGGATGAAGGTCGGCGGGCGGCGCGAACTGATCATTCCCGCCTCGCTGGCGTATGGCGCCAAAGGGACTTCAGGAATCCCCCCCAACGAACCGCTGGTGTTCGTGATCGACCTGCTCGGCACGTAGGTCCGGTCACGCGAGCTCGCCACCCCGCGCCGTTTCGCGCCGCCGCGACGAGTGCGGCGGGGCTCTTCGCCCTCGCGGCGGTCGCGGCCGGCGGGTGTGGCGGCTCGGGACACGCGGCAAGCGCGCGCTCACTCGCGCTGAGCCGCGCCGATCTGGTAGCCGTGTGCGCCGCCCTGGCGCGTACGCAGGCAGCGGCGGCTACCGAGACGGCAGCCGCTAAGCGCGCCTGGCCGCTGATCGCACACGGCTTGCCGCGCACAGTTTCGTCGACGTTGAGCGCGGAAGTGCACAACGCGGCCGCGGCCGCGGCCGCGCTCCCGGCGCCCCCGCCGCTCTCCGAAGAACAGGCCAGAACCCTCACCGGTCCGGCGTCGGACCTCGCGGGGCTGTATCGCAACTACCTGCTGTTGACATCGCGCGGCTGGCGCATGATCGGGGCGGCGCTGGGCCAGATCCAGCAAGGCACGCCCGCGGTCGCGCGCTTTGCACGCGAAAACGTGGCGCTGTACATCGACAGCGTGTACGACGGGCACTTCACGCTCGCGCAGGTCGCGCACAAGCTGCTCGCCGGCTACCGCAAGCTCGGGGGGGCGGCCGCGTTCGGCCAGACGCTCTCGCCGCAGACGATCGCCGCGCTGCAAAGCGCGTACTCGGAAGCCAGCGAGCGGCTGCACCCTCACGTCGGCGTGCGGCTCGGCTCGTGACCGCGGTGGCGCCAAAGAACGGGGCAACTGCGTGAACGCGTTTGTGAGCGCAGGCGCCGGCTTTCTGCTGGCCGTGTTGTGGTTTGACCTCATGTTCGACGTGCAGGTGATTGGGCGGCGCGCAGAGGTCCTGCCCGAGCCGGTGCTGGCCTCGCTCGCCGGCTACTACGCGCGCGTGACCACGGCCGCGCGGCCGATGAACCGGCTCGTGGCGGCGGTGATGCTCGCCACGCTGGCAGCGATCGTGGTCGAGATCGCGCGAGGCGGCGCTCACGTGTGGGCGCGCTGGGCCTCGCTCGCGCTCGCCGCCGTTCCCATCGCGCTCGCGGGCGCCCATACGGTGCCCGGCGCGGTCAGGCTCGGGGCGCGCCGCGACGGTCCCGCAGGCCAGAGCGCGCTGGCGCGCTCGATCTGTCGCGACCACCTGTTCTGCGCCGCGGCGATCGCCGCTCTGCTGGCGGTGCAGCTCGTCGTCTTTTGAGATCCACCGGTCTCGCAAACTCCCCGCGCGGATAGCCTGCTGAGGTGCTTCATATCGCCACAGTGCACTACGAATCGCCCGCCTGGGTCGAGATCCAGGCTCGTTTCCTGCGCGAGCACATTGCGACTCCGTATCGCACGTGGACGTCGCTGCAGGGGATCGATCCGTCCTATGCGACCCACTTCGACCGTGTGATCGACCAGGAAGGCCGCCACTCCGACAAGCTCAATCACCTAGCCATCGAGATCCTCGCCGAGGCGTCCGACGACGACCTGCTCATGTTTCTGGACGGCGACGCGTTTCCGATCGCCGACCCGATGCCGCTGATAAGCGACGGGCTGGCGCGGGCCCCGCTGGTCGCGATTCGGCGCCCCGAGAACGCCGGCGACTTGCAACCGCACCCGAGCTTCTGCGTCACCACCGTCGGGTTTTGGCGCCAGATCGGCGGCGACTGGTCGCAGGGCTATCGCTGGGTGAACGACGAAGGAAGACGCGTAAGCGACGTCGGGGGCAATCTGCTGCGCAAGCTCGAGCTCGCCGAGACCGACTGGGTCCCGGTTTTGCGTTCCAACCGCACGAACCTCGATCCGATTTTCTTCGGCGTCTACGGCGACGTCATCTACCACCACGGCGCCGGGTTTCGCGGCCTCACGCGCCTCACCAGGTATCACGCCTCGCTCGCGCCACAACGCAGGTCGCCGATTCGCGTGCCGCTGCTGGGTTACTGGCGCCGGCGCAGAGACTGGCAGGCTCGCCAGGCCGCGGACCAGGAGCTCCGGGACCGCCTGTCGCGTCTGTCAGAGGAAGTGTTCGAAAGCATCCGGCGCGACGACCCCGAGTGGCTGGCGCGGTTTATGTGACTTCGCGCAGCGCCCAGCGTTGACGATCACTCGGGGGCAAGCTGGGACACGGACCGAATCTGAGTGTCCTTCGCCGACCCAAGCGCGGGCATGACACAAGCGACGCGTACGACAGGCGCCTAACGGCCTACCTTGGCGAAGCTGCATCGTGCGCGGCCCAAAGCAGGCGGACGAATCGGTGCGAGGCGAGTCTCATCGAGACGCTGCGCCGCACGTGGGAGACGTCGGCAGACGAGACGTTGAAGGCGTTGCCGTCTAGGCGATCGAAGGCCCCAAGGCCCAATAGAATCGACGCCCCGGGCGCGTAGCTCAGCGGGAGAGCGCTCGCTTCACACGCGAGAGGTCGCTGGTTCGAAACCAGCCGCGCCCATGCCCGTTTTGGTAGCTGCGCCAGCATCGCTTCGCTAGGCCATACCTCACGCCCGCGTTCGGCGCGGACACCCCCCTGGCCAGCATCAGCATGAGAACCTGGAGGCGCTACGCGATGACCTGCTGCACGAGCGGAGGCTCTACCGCAACGCCGGCATCTGCTCGGCCAGCCCGATGAGAAGTCCTTCGGGCCCCCGGATGTAGCAGAGCCGATACGTGTCTTCGTACTGGACCACTTCGCTGCTTACCAGCTGCGCGCCGTGCTTGCGGAGCCGGGCGAGCGTATCGTCGATGTCGTCCACGGCGAACATGATGCGTAGGTAGCCGAGAGCGTTCACGGGGGCGCTCCGGTGATCGGCGACCGTAGGCGGCGTGAGAAATCGCGAGATCTCGAGCCGGCTGTGGCCGTCCGGCGTGCGCATCATGGC
>DASZFR010000019.1:0-13808 GCA_035939635.1 Solirubrobacteraceae bacterium | reverse complement strand
TCACCGCCAACCCGCTTGCGGACATCGCGCGGCTCGCCGCGCGCATGCGCGCGCGCCCGCTGCACGGCGTGGCCTATGACGGGCGCGGACATCGCAGTCGCTCGAGCGTGAGCGAGAGCGACTTGCTCGAGATCCTCCAGGCCGGCGATCTGAACCCCGCTCTGCGAGCGCTGCTGCCCGCGGCGGTGCGCTCGGCGCTGCGCGACGACCCGGATCCGCTGGTGCGACTGCACCTGTTGTCGCTGGGGCTGATCCCCACGGTGCCCAGAGTGCCCGTGGAAAACTCGCCGCCGGTCGACGAAGCGCTGTTCGCCGCGACCTCGTGCGAGGAGACGTTGTTTCCGTGGAAGCGTGAAAGCGCCGCCGCGACGCGCCTGGCCGAAGCAGACGCCGCGGCGGCGGCGCTGCCGAGCGGCACGTTCTACCCGTTTGACGCACCCACCGCGCTGGCCGCGGACCTGATCCCGATCTGTGCCTACTGGCCCGACGCGTCGGCGCCGCCGGCCGCTCCCGCGCCGTTGCCCGACGCGCCGACGCTGATCCTCTCCGGCGCCCAGGATCTGCGCACGCCGACCGCGCTCGCACGGCAGGTCGCCGCACAGATACCCGGGGCACAGCTCGAGGTCGTGCCCTACACGGGACACTCCGTGCTCGGCAGCGACTTCAGCGGCTGCGCTTCCGCGGCGGTCTCCGCATTCTTCTCGGGCGTGCCGGTGAGCACGTGCACGAGCACCACCGACCTCTTCGCCCCCACGCCCGTGTCCCCCACCCGCCTTGCCTTCCTTTCGGCCCCCGCCGCGCTGCGCGGGCGCCCCGGGCGCACGCTCACCGCCGTGCTCGACACGCTTGTGGACCTCAGCCGCCAGGTGATCAGCGCCACCCTGCAGGCCGACCAAGAACTGCCCAGCGGCTCGAGCTTCGGCGGTCTACGCGGTGGATACGCCACGCTCACGCAAGCGTCGGTGAGGCTCGTGCACTACTCGTTCGTATCCGGCGTGGCGCTCAGCGGCACGTTTCCCGTCAGCGAGGGCCAGCTGCAGCCCGCGACGATCGCGATCGGCGGGACCGCCGCCTCGCACGGCCGCGTGAGCTTCAACCTGCACAAGTACGTCACCGGCAGGCTCGGCGGCCGGCACTTTCACGTGAGCCTCGCGAGCGTGAAACTGGCGCGCGCGAACACGCGCGCGTTCGACGAAGCGCGGTGGCCGGTCCCCGTGGCCGCGGCGCTGCCGCAGCTGCGCGAGCGCTTGCCCTTCGGCTTGCGCTGAGCGCGGCCGGCACAAGCCACTAGGCTGGCGGCATCGATGGCCAACGCGCTCGCCGCCGAGACCTCGCCGTATCTGCGCCAGCACGCGCACAACCCGGTCGCGTGGCTGCCGTGGGGAGAAGAGGCGCTCGCGCGGGCTGCGCGCGAGGACCGGCCGCTGCTGGTGTCGATCGGCTATTCGTCCTGCCACTGGTGCCACGTGATGGAGCGCGAGTCCTTCGAGAACCCGGACACGGCCGCGCTCATGAACGACAGCTTCGTGTGCGTGAAGGTGGACCGCGAGGAGCGGCCCGACATCGACGCGCTGTACATGGAGGCAGTGCAGGCCATGACCGGGCACGGCGGCTGGCCGTTGAACGTGTTCCTCACCCCCGAGCAGGTGCCGTTCTTCGGGGGCACCTACTTCCCGCCCGACGCGCGCCCGGGCCTTCCCTCGTGGGCGCAGGTGCTCAACGCGATCTCCGAGCACTGGGCCGAGCATCGCGACGAGATCCGCAGTGACGGCGACCAGCTGCGACGTCGGCTGTCCGGCGCCGCGGCGCTGGCGCCGTCGGCGCAACCGATCGATCCGCGCGAGCTCGACGCGGCCGTCGCGCGCCTGCGCGACACCTTCGACGAGCGCGACGGCGGCTTCGGGGGCGCGCCGAAGTTCCCACAGGCCTCGGTGATCGAGTTCCTGCTTCTTCGCGGCGACGCCGAGATGGCGCCGCTCACGCTACGAGCGATGGCAGCCGGCGGCATTCACGACCACGTCGGCGGCGGCTTTGCGCGCTACAGCGTCGACGCGCACTGGACGGTGCCGCACTTCGAGAAGATGCTCTACGACAACGCGCTGCTCGCGCGCGCCTACCTGCACGGCTGGCGCGCCACAGGCGACGAGCGGCTGCTGGAGGTGTGCCTCGACACGCTGGAGTGGGCGCTGCGGGATATGCGCGGTCCGGAGGGCGGCTTCTACTGCGCGCTAGACGCCGACTCCGAGGGCGTGGAGGGGCGCTTCTACGTATGGACGGTGGAGCAGCTTCGGGACACGCTGGGAGCCGATGCGAACGTGGCGATCGAGTGGCTCTCGGCCGGCGATCACGGCAACTTCGCAGATCCCCACCACCCCCAGCCGGGGCTCAACGTGCTGCGCGAGCGCTGGCCGTCGCGCGGCGGCGCGCGACCCGACCGCGAAACGCGCCGGCACATCAGCGAGCGCCTGTTGGAGGTGCGCGCCACGCGCACGCCTCCCGGGCTCGACGACAAGCGGCTGACCGCGTGGAACGCGCTGATGATCAGCGCGCTAGCCGACGCCGCCACCGAGCTCGCGCGCGAGGCCGAGCCGCCGCTGCACGGGGCGCCCGACGCGGCGCGGCTGCTGGACGCCGCGCGCGCTTGCGAGCGTTTTCTCGCGAGCGACCTGCGCGACTCACGCGGACGGCTACTGCGCACCTACAGCCAGGGCGAGGCCAAGATCGAGGCCTACTTGGAGGACCACGCGCTCCTGGTCGAGGCGTTGATCGCGCTGTTTGAAGCCACCTGCGACGAGGACTACCTGGCCCGCGCCCAAGCGCTCGCGGGCGAGATGATCGAGCGCTTCTCAGACCCGCAGCAGGGCGGCTTCTTCTCCAGCGCGTCCGATTCCGAGCAGCTGATCGCGCGGCGCAAGGACCTCGAGGACGCGCCGCTGCCGTCGGGGTCCTCCAGCGCGGCGGTGGGCCTGCTGCGCCTCGCGCAGCTCACCGGCGAGCGCGAGTACGAGCGCCAAGCGGTGTCGGTTCTGCGCCTCGTACACGAGATCGCGCCGCGCCACCCCTCTGCGTTCGGACACGTGCTGCAGGCCTTGCACTGGTACTCGGCGCCCGTGCGCCCGATCGCCTGCCAGGTGCCTCCGCGCAGCTAGCGTGCAGCGCCGGTCAGAGGATCGCGAGATAGCGGTCGAGCTCCCACTGCGTGACCTGCGTGCGGTAGTCGTCGGCCTCCTGGCGCTTGATCTCGACGTAGCGGTTGAACATGTGCTCGCCGAGCGTGCGCAGCACGAGCTCTGACTCCGCGGTCAGCTCGATCGCCTCGCCGAGGCTCTCGGGCAGCTGCTCGATGCCCAGGCGACGGCGCTCCTCGGCCGACAGGTGGTACAGGTTCTTCTCCATCGGCTCGGGCAGCTCATAGCCCTTCTCGATGCCCTCCAGCCCCGCCTGCAGCAGCACCGCGAACGTGAGATAGGGGTTGCACGCCGGGTCCGGGCAGCGCAGCTCCATGCGCGTGGCCTGCTCCTTGCCCGGGTGATACAGCGGCACCCGCACCAGCGCCGAGCGGTTGCGGCGCGACCAGGCCACGTATACCGGTGCCTCGAAGCCCGGCACCAGGCGCTTGTAGGAGTTCACCCACTGGGCGAAGATCGCGCTGATCTCGCGCGCGTGCTTGAGCTGCCCGGCGATGAACGCCTTGCCCACCGGCGAGAGGTAGTACTGGTCGTCGGCGTCGTAGAAGGCGTTGGAGCCGTTGCTGAACAGCGACTGGTGCGTGTGCATGCCCGAGCCGTTCTCGCCGAACAGCGGCTTCGGCATGAACGTGGCGTGCCAGCCGTACTTCATCGCGTACTCCTTGACCGTGATGCGGTAGGTCATGCAGTCGTCGGCCATCTTCAGCGCGTCGGCGTAACGCATGTCGATCTCGTGCTGGGAGGGCCCCACCTCGTGGTGGGTGTACTCCACGTGGATGCCCAGCTGCTCGAGCGCGAGCACCGTTTCGCGGCGCACGTCTGAGCCGGCGTCGAGCGTGGTGAGGTCGAAGTAGCCGCCCTCGTCGAGCACCTCGGTGGAGCGCGAGCTGCGAAACAAGAAGTACTCGAGCTCGGGGCCGACGTTGAAGGTGTCGTAGCCCATCTGCCGCGCACGCTCGAGCGCGCGGCGCAGCACGTGGCGAGGATCGCCCTCGTATGGAGTGCGCTCGGGAGTGATCACGTCGCAGAACATCCGCCCCACCCCCTCTTCCTCGGGCCGCCACGGAAGCACGGCAAAGGTCGACGGGTCGGGCAGCGCGATCATGTCGGACTCCTCGATCGCGTTGAAGCCGGTGATCGAGGAGCCGTCGAAGCCCATGCCGGCTTCGAACGCGTCGTCGAGCTCGGCGGCGTTGATCGAGAACGACTTCAGCTGCCCGAGGATGTCGGTGAACCAGAAGCGGATGAAGCGGATCTCGCGCTCGGCGACGATCGCCTTCACGTCCTCCGCTGTGAGCGGCTGCTCGGCCATCTCGCGCGGACCCTAGCCGATGCCGCGCGACGCGCTCAGTGGCCGGCTACGGCCGCGACGAATTCTGCGACCTCTTGCGCTTCTCGACCCTGGTAGAGCAGCGGGGGCATCTGTCCGAGCCCGCGCGCGCGGCCTTCTTCGACGGCGTTGAGCACCAGCGCGCGCTTGCCCGCGGTGGTGGCTATATCGACGCCCACGCGCACGTCCAAGTTGGGCCCGATGCGCCCCACCGCCTTGGCGCCCGAGAGCGTGTGGCACACCCCGCAGGCGTGCGCGAACAGGTCACGCCCGCGCTGCTCGCTCGCGGTGAGGTGCACGCCCCCGACGCCGGCGCTCGCCTTGTGCTGGCCGTTGAACGCCAGCACGATCGTGGGCACAGCCACGCCGAACGCCAGCACCGCGGCGAGCCCCACGATGAGCGCGACGCGGCTGGCCTTGGATTCACCGGCGCGGCGCGCTCCCGCGCGGGGGGTGCCGCGGCGCATCGCGAGGAAGAACACGCCCAACCCCACCAGCACCCAGAGGATCACGATGATGATGATCATGCGCGCGAGAAGATATCGGCTGCCCGCGGCGGACGGCCGCAGCGAGTCGTCGGCCGCCCCGCGCGCATTAGAGCTCTGCCAGCTTTAGGGAGCCCGAAGCTTGGGCGCTAACCTGCTTTGTAGCCGGCCAAGCTCGCCCCCATGGACGTGCCCTCGTGAACATCCTGCGCCGCCTCTCCCTCTCGCGCCTGCTGCTGTTGTGCGCGGCCGTGGTGGCCGTCGGAATCTCCGCAACCGCCCTGGCCTCGGCGCTCGGGGGCGGACCCGTGCCCAAAGAAGAGCACCTCGCCGTGGCGGTGCACGAAGCGCTCGCGGCGGCGCCCGTGGAGGGGGTGAGCGCCGACGTCACGCTCACCGACAACCTGCTCGAAGGCGCGAATCTCGCCGGTTCGGGCGGCGAAGCCGGGCCGCTTTCCTCGAGCCCGCTGGTGTCGGGAGCCTCGGGGCGGCTGTGGGCGAGCAAGGACGGGCGTTTGCGACTGGAGCTGGAGGCCGAAAAAGGCGACACCCAGATCTTCTACGACGGCCACACGCTCGAGATGTACGACGCCTCGACCAACACGCTCTACCGCTACAAGCCGCCCGAAGACACGACCGCCGCGGCGGCTGCGCGCAAGCACAGGGCGCACCCGGCCAAGCATCGGGCACATGCCGCCGCGAGCTCCGACACGCACGAAGTGCCCTCGGTGGCCAAGATCGAAGAAGCGATCGCTCACCTGCAAGAGCACGCAAAGGTCTCTGGAGCCCAGCCCGGCGACGTCGCGGGGCAGCCGGCCTACGCGGTGCGTGTGTCGCCGAAGGAAGGCGGCAGCCTGTTCGGCGGCGTGGAACTGTCGTGGGACGCCACGCACGGAGTGCCGCTGCGCGCCGCGGTGTACTCCACGACGAGCGCCTCGCCCGTGATCGAACTGGCCGCAAGCAAAATCTCCTACGGACCGGTCGACAGCTCGATCTTCGAGTTCAAGCCCCCTCCCCGCGTGAAGATCGAAGAAGTCACGGTCTCTCAGCCCGGCACCTCCCAGCCCGGCGCCGCCAGCCGCGCGCACAAGAGCCGCGCGCACAGGGCGCTCGCGCACAGGACAGCCGAGAGCGAATCCAAGCCGAAGCTGACCACCAGTGGACACGGGCCGGGGACGATCGCGGTGCTCGAAAGCCGCTCGGCGAGGGGCACGAAGGGATCGTCGCCAGCGCTGCCCGAAAGCCTGCCCAAGGTCAAGATCAACGGGGTCAGCGCCACCCAGCTCGCCACGCCGCTGGGCACACTGCTCAGCTTCGAGCGCTCCGGAGTGCGCTACCTGCTCGCGGGCTCGGTCACGCCGAGCACGCTGCAGGCGTTCGCTCGGGGCCTCTGACGTGGCAGGCGACGCGCCGCCCGTCCGCGCGAGGGGCCTGGTCAAGCGCTACGGCGAAGTCGTAGCCGTGGACAACATCGACCTCAACGTCGACCACGGCGACGTGTACGGCTTTCTCGGGCCCAACGGCGCCGGCAAGACCACCACGTTGCGCATGGCGCTCGGCCTCATCACCCCGACGCAGGGCGCCGTTGAACTGTTCGGGCGCGACCCCATGCGCCAGGGCGTGCGGGCACTGCAGGGCGTGGCCGGCTTCGTCGAGGCCCCGCGCTTCTACCCGTACCTGAGCGGGCGCAAGAACCTCGAACTGCTCGCTGGGCTCGACGGTGGCGAGTCGGCGTCGCGGATCGATCAGGTGCTCGAGGTGGTCGAGCTCGCGCCGCGCGCCCGCCACCGCGTGGGCGGCTATTCGCACGGCATGCGCCAGCGCCTTGGTATCGCGGCCGCGCTGCTGCGCGCGCCGCGGCTGATGATCCTCGACGAGCCGGCAACCGGGCTTGACCCGGCCGGGATGCGCGACATGCGCACGCTGATCCGCCGCCTCGCGCACGAAGGCATGACGGTGTTGCTCTCAAGCCACCAGCTGCCCGAGGTGCAGGAACTATGCGATCGCGTGGCGATCGTCGACTCAGGCAAGGTCGTCTATGAGGGCGCGCTGGCCGATCTGCGCCGCCAGGGCGGCGCGAGCTACCGGCTGCGCAGCACCGCTGACGAGCGAGCGCTTCAAATCGCGCGGCAGCAGCGCGGCATCGACTCGCCGGTGTTGGGCGAGCATGGCATCTCGTTCGACGCCGAAGAGTCCCAGGTGGCAGAGCTCTCGCTGGCGTTGGGCCGCGCAGGGGTGGGTATCCTCGCGCTCACGCCCCAGCTGGCGACGCTCGAGGACCTGTTCTTCCGGCTCACCGAGGACGGTCACGGCGATGCCGCGCAGCTGCAGCCAGACGGCGCCGCCCGCGCAGGCGACATGGTGGGTGCGTCGTGAGCAGCGTCGCAGCTGCCCCCCCGGCACCGCTGCCGGCCGGAGCACGCTTCAAACGCGCCTCCACAGCCACGGTGTATCGCTGGGAGCTGCGCAAGCTTGTCTCGCAGAAGCGCACCTACCTCGGTCTGGGCCTTGCGGTCATCCTGCCGCTGATCTTCGTGGTCGTGCAGATCACGCGCAACCACCACGACCACGGCGAGAACATCTTCTTCAGCCAGATCACGCAGTCGGGGCTGGCGACGCCCGTGCTGATGCTGCTGTTCCTCTCGGCGTTCATGCTCCCCGTGATCGCCGCGCTGGTCGCGGGCGACGTCGTGGCGGCCGAGGACGGCAACGGCACGCTGAAGACCATCCTCACGCGGTCGGTGGACCGCGGCCAGGTGTTCGCTGCCAAGGCGCTCACGGCGTTCACGTACGCGCTGATCGCAGTGTTCCTGTCCGCGGTGGTAGCCACCGTTGCCGGCGTCGCGGCTTGGGGCTTCAAAAGCGTGGTCACCTACTCGGGAACGGTGGTCTCGGCGTCTGAAGGCCTCGAGCTGGTGTTCGCGGCCAACGCCTGCTACCTGATCCCGCTGTTCGCCGTGGCCAGCATCGGCGTGTTGCTGTCGACCGCGACGCGCAACAGCGCGGCCGCGGTCGTGGGCACGATCGGATTCGTGATCATGCTGTACATCGTCGCCCAGATCCCAGGCATCGAAGGCGCCAAGCCCTACCTGTTGACCGAACAGTTCGAGGCCTGGCACGGGCTGCTGCGCACGCCGACCAACTGGGGCCCGATCGGCCACTCGGCGTGGGTGTCCGCCCTCTACGCCGGCCCCGCACTGGTCGCCGGTTACCTGATCTTTCTACGTCGCGACGTCGCCGGCGGGTAGCGGCCACGAGGCCGGCGCGCCGGACTAAGCGCGCTGCGCCGGACTAAGCGCGCTGCGCCGGGCTGGGCGCGCTGCGCCGGACTGGGCGCGCTGCGCCGCCTCCGCGTCGCTCACCGCCCACGCGAGGCGCTGCATGAGCTGCTCGGCGGCGTGGCTTGTGTCGAGGTGCACGGGATCGACGTGCTCATCGAGCAGGACGGGGGCCTCGTCGCCCAAGGCGCGGAGGGGGCGACCGTCGGCGGGGTCTGCGGTGACGATGATCCTGGCCATGTGTTCTCTCCTAGGTTGTCTGCAGCGGGTGCGAGTGAAGACCTTCGCGGGCGTTGCTCAATGTCGCATCAACCGCGACTTAAATCTCGCGGGGCGATCGCTTTAGGCAGATGCGCGGTCGCGCGTCAGGTGACTTCGGCGGGGAGCTCGACGTCGGAGAGCTCGACCTCGCCCATCATGCGCCGCGCCTCGCGCGGATCGATCAGGCCTGCGCCGAAACGGCCCGTGGACTCCGCGCCGCACGCGACGCCGAAGCGCAGGCACTGGTCTGGGAAGCGCCCTTCGTAGCGGGCTGCGAGATAACCGGCGAGGAAGGCATCGCCCGAGCCGCGCTTGGCGACCGGCTCGCGGGGCTCTACGCGCGCGTGCTTGAGCCGTGGCTGTCCGTCGACGAGCACCTGGGCAAAGCAGCCATCGGGCAGCGTCATGATCGCCTCGCGCGGGCCAAGCGCGGCGATCTCGCGCACCGCCAGCGAGCGCTCAACCTCGCTGGAGAACTCGTGACCAACGAGCTCCTCGGCCTCGAGAACGTTCGGCGAGGTGACGTCCGGCTCGGCGCGTACGGCTTGACGAAGCGGCTCGCCGTCGGTGTCGATCACGGTCAACACGTCAGTGCGCTTGAGCTCGCGGATCAGCGACGCGTACACGTCGCTCTCTACCCCGCGCGGCAACGACCCGGCGAAGACGACGATCGCGGCCCCGCGCGCCAGGTACAGCAGCTTGTCGTGAAACAGCTCGATCTCCTGGCGCGACACGGAGGGACCGCGTTCGTTGATCTCGGTCTGCTCGCCCGTGGTGGGATCGAGCACTGAGGTGTTCGTGCGCGACTCCTCGCGGATGCGCACGAAGTCGTTGAGGATCGACTCCTCGGTCAGCTGCTCGACGATGTGGGTGCCCGTGGGGCCGCCGGCGAAGCCTGTCGCGATCACCGGCTGGCCCAGCTCCTTGAGCGTACGAGCGATATTCACGCCCTTGCCGCCGGCCATCGTGCGCTGCTCGACGGTCCGATGGCGACGACCGAGGCGGAAGTTGGGAACCGAGAGCGACTTGTCGATCGCCGCGTTGAGCGTGACCGTGATGATCATCGTGACTCACTGCCCATCGTCGGCCCCGCACTCGCGTAGGCCCCCGGGGGACGATGTGAAGGCTAGCGAAGCCGCCAGCACGCCCCCGGAGGTGCCGCTCCCAGCGCTCCAATTGCGCGGCCGCTGCGAGAATCAGGTCGTGCCCGACCCCTGCACGAGCGGCGGCTGTCTGTGCGGCGCGATCCGCTTCGAGCTCAGCGAGCCCGCTCGCCAGGCGGGCTACTGCCACTGCACGCGCTGCCAGCGGCGCAGCGGAACTGCCGCGTCAGCTCAGGCGAGGATCGACGGGGCAACGCTGCGGCTGCTCGGCGGCGAGGAGCTTCTGAGCTCCTGGCGCCACCCCGCGGGCGGCTTTGAAAAGCGCTTCTGCAGCTGCTGTGGATCGCACCTCTTCAGCCGCAACCCCGAAGACCCGTCGCAGATGAGCGTGCGCATGGCGGCCTTCGACGCCGATCCCGGCGTGCGCCCGAGCTGGCGCGCGTTCGTCGCCTACGCCGCCCCGTGGGAGCCCATCCCCGACGACGGCCTGACGCGCTACCCCGAGGCAAAGCCTCGCGACTAGGCCACGTTCGCTAGCGCGTACGGCCGACGATGCCCACCGCGCCGCGCAGCCCCACGCAGCCCACACACCCCACGCAACCCGCGCAGTTGACGCACGCGATGCACCCGACGCAGCTGACGCAGCCCACGTTTGCCAGGCCGCCGACGATGCCAGCGCTTGCCAGCACGCCCGCGCTGGCCAGCACGCCCGCGCTGGCGATCACGCCGGCGCTCGCAGCCGTCCCGGCGCTGCCGATCACGCCGGCCGAAGCCACCGTGCCGGCGCTGCCGATCACGCCGGCCGAATAAACCGTTGCCGCGCTGCCAACCACGCCGGCCGAGCCCACGGTGGCCGCGCTGCCCGTCACGCCGATGCTCTCGGCCGAGCCCGCGTCTTTGGCCGCGGCGCCGCTGCCGTTCGCGCGGACGTGCGGGGTGCTCATCGCCGAGCCGCCTGCTCTCGCTGGACCTCGCCGCACACCGCGTCGGACAGCGACCACGCCGCCTCACGTAGGCGCTCTGCCTCGGCGCGCGCCGCCTCGGACGGGTCGCCGCCGGCGCCGCGGTGCGCGTCTGAGATCGCGCGCGACGCCGTGATCAGCCCGCCGGCGCGACCCGGCGCCAATGCGGGCGCGAGCTGCTCCACGCGCCCGCCCTGCGCTCCGACACCGGGGAGCAAGAACACCGCGCGCGGCATCAGCGCGCGCGCCCGCTCGAGGTGGTCGGGCTCAGTGGCGCCGACCACCGCGCCGACATCGCTGAGCCCGGAGGCTCCCACGCCGCCTGCGCCTAGCTCGTCGACCATGCCGGCGAGGCGCTCCCACAGCGCACCGCCGCGGCGCAGCTCGAGGTCGAGCACGTCGCGCGCGCCTCCGTTGGACGTGCGCACGAGCACCAGCACGCCGCCGCCCACCTCGCGCGCCCGCTCGATGAACGGCGCCAGCGCGTCGCGGCCCATGAGCGGGTTCACCGTCACGAGGTCCGCGCCAAGCCCGTCGGCTCGGCCGTAGGGCGTCTGCGCACCGTCGAACAGCGCGCTCGCATACGCCGCGGCGCTCACGTCTATGTCACCACGCTTACCGTCGGCGATCACCAGCAGCCCCGCCGAGCGCGCGTGCGCTGCGACGGCTGTCGCGGCCCTCCAGCCGTCCGCCCCGAGGCCCTCGAAGCGCGCGAGCTGCAGCTTGACCGCCACGCACGAGGACCCCGCAGCGTCGATCAGCGCGCGGCAATGCGCGACCACCGCCCCCGCCAGCGGCTGCAGCGGCTCGGCGTGCGTCGACGCCGCCCCACCAGGGGCCTGCCGGCGTCCGTTGTCGGCGCGCGCGGCCGGCGGCCACAGCGTGCGGGGGTCGGGATCGAGTCCCAGAACCAGCTGTGACCGCCGCTCGCGCACCCGCGCGGCGATCGTGTCGCCGGCTGGGTCCTTGGCGCTCAGCGGCCCTTGACGGCGCTCTTGAGCGCGCTGCCGGCGGTGAAGCGCGGCACGCGCGAGGCCGCGATCTGGATGCGCTCGCCGGTGCGCGGGTTCACGCCCGAGCGCGCGCCGCGCTGGCTGACGTGAAACTTGCCGAAGCCTGAAACGCTCACCTCGCTGCCCCTGCGCAGCGTGTCGGAGATCGTGCTCAGCACCGCGTCCACCGCGCGGGTTGCGTCCTGCTTTGTGAGGCCCGCGCGATCGGCGACCTGGTCAACAAGCTCGGACTTGGTCATTTGCCTCCTTGGTTCAAAGCCGCTGACAGCGACGCTAACACATGAGCCACCCGACATATGAGCCACAATTGCGCGCCATGAGCGTGACGCGCATCGCCTGGCTGGCCACGGTCGCGGCGTCGCTCGTCACCGCGCTGCTGCTTCTTCTTGCGGGCTACCACGGATACGCGGGCCTCGGGCTCGCGGTCGCGATCTCAGCCGCCATCAACCTGCTGTAGCCACTCGAGCAGCGCCCGCGCGGCGCGCCCGCGATGGCTGATCGCATCCTTGCTCTCGTCGGAGAGCTCGGCCATCGTCAGCTCGCCGGACTGCTCGTCGGGCACGAACGCAGGGTCATAGCCAAAGCCGTTTGTGCCCCGCGGCGCGTCCGCCAGGCGCCCGGAACATCGCCCTTCAAACGTGCGCTCCACCCGTCGCTCGGCGTCGACGTAGGCGAGCGCGCACACATAGCGCAGGCCACTGCCCGCCGGCGCCTCGCGCAGCAGCTTGCTCAGATTCTCGCCGTCGCTGGCGTGCTCGCCGGCGTAACGCGCGGAGCGCACGCCCGGCGCACCGCCGAGCGCGTCGGCTTCGATGCCGGAGTCGTCGGCGATCGCCACGTGCCCGCCGCCCTCCGCGGCGGCGCGCGCCTTCACAAGCGCGTTCTCGGCGAACGTGTCGCCGTCCTCGGGCGGAAGCTCAAGCGCATCCGGCAGCGCCAGCAGCTCGATCGCCGCGTTCTCGTGCCCGTCTGCCAGCAGGCGGGCGAACTCGCGGCGCTTGTGCGCGTTGCGCGTGGCCAGCACGAGTCGCCGGACGCCGCTCACCTCGCCGACGCTAGGCCGCTTGCGCGATCGTCTGCTCCTGCAGCGCGCGCAGCTGCTCGATCCCGGTTGCCGCAAGCGCGAGCAGTTCGTCCAGGTGCGCGCGAGACAGCGGTGTGCGCTCCGCGGTCGCCTGCACCTCCACCAGACCGCCGTCGCCGGTCATCACCACGTTCGCGTCCACCTCCGCGACCGAGTCCTCGGAGTAGTCCAGGTCGAGCAGCACGGCGCCGTCGACGATTCCGCACGACACCGCGGCCACCGAGCCAGTCAGCGGCGTGCGCTCCAGCTTTTTCTCGGAGCGCAGCCGCGCGCACGCCAGCGCGAGCGCCACGTATGCGCCGGTGATCGAGGCGCAGCGCGTGCCGCCGTCTGCCTGCAGAACGTCGCAATCGAGGTACATCGTTCGTTCACCCAGCGCCGCCAGGTCGACAACCCCGCGCAGCGAGCGACCGATCAGGCGCTGGATCTCGACCGTGCGCCCATCCGGTCGGCCTCGCGTCACGTCGCGCTGGCGCCGCTCGCCGGTCGAGGCGGGCAGCATGCCGTACTCGGCCGTCAGCCACCCGCCGCCGCGCCCGGCCATCCAGCGCGGGACGCCCTCCTGCGCCGACGCGGTGCAGATCACGCGGGTCTCGCCCACCGAGATCAGCGCCGAGCCTGTGGCGGGGCGCACGAAGCCGGGCTCGATCGCCGCGGGGCGAAGCTCTCCGGGGGCGCGGCCGTCGCTTCGCTGCGTCAAGCCGCGGCCCCCACGGCGGCGAGCTCCACGTGCTCGACCTCGCCCAGCGGCATCTGCAGAAAGCGGGTGCCGAGCTGCGTAAACGAGAAAGCGTCGCCTGTGCACAAAAAGCGGTACTCGCCTTCGCAGCTGCGCGGGTTGGCAAGCCCGCGCGTGGCCAGCGCGTGCTCGACCTGGCGCGCCACGGCCGCGCCGGAGCTGACCAGCGTCACGGCCCGGCCAAGCATGCGCTGCAGCATCGGGCGGATGAGCGGATAGTGCGTGCAGCCGAGGATCACCGTGTCCACCTCGGCCTCGCGAAGCGGGGTGCACGCCTCGCGCACGGCCGTCAGCGCGCGCTCGCTGAACTCCTCGCCGGCCTGGATGATGCCGGCGAGACTGGCGCAGGCGACCGCGAGCAGCGT
>DASZFR010000018.1:0-20039 GCA_035939635.1 Solirubrobacteraceae bacterium | reverse complement strand
GCGCGTCGTCGTTGTCGATCAGAAGGCCCCGAGCACCGTCCACGCGCGGGTCGGGCGTGTACGAGGCTACGCGCCGGCGCTGCAAGCGCAGCGGCAAGCCGAGCTCGTCGACGATCTGCTCCGGCAGCAGGCTGACGAGATACGAGTAGCGCGACAGTCGAACGTCGACGCCGTCAAACGGCGCCGCCGACGCCACCGCGCCGCCGAGCGCGGCGCGGCGCTCGAGCACCACGCACGAGAGGCCCGCGCTCGCGAGGTATGCGGCCGCCACCAAGCCGTTGTGGCCGCCGCCGACGATGACGACATCGCAGCGGTCGCGCTTGGGCAGGCCGGAGGACGCGGCGATCAGACTCACCGCTCGGGCGTGGTGGGCTCCTCGGGCATCGAGCGAGGAGTATCCCCGCCCCGCCGCCCAGCGGACCCGCCCACCCCTGCGGATAGACTCAGCGACCACCGGATCTGGCGGATCCAGGCAATGCGGCGGCTGTTTCCGGGGGTGGTTCGCTCTACATGCGTCTGTGGTTCGACATGACGGCCCCGGCCCACCCGGTGGTGTTCCGTCCCATCATCCGCTGGCTGCGCGACCAGGGCCACGACGTGACGATCACCGCCCGTGACTACGCGCAGACGCTCGAGCTGCTCGAGCTGCACGGCATGGAGTACACGTGCGTGGGCGCGCACGGCGGCGCGTCGCGCACACGCAAGCTGCTCAACCTCGTCAAACGCACGCGCGGTCTGCGCAAGGCGGCGGGCGACAGCTTCGACCTCGCGGTGGCGCACGGATCCAACGAGCTCGCGATCGCGGCGGCGCGCGCGCGTATCCCCGCGGTGGACATGTTCGACTACGAGTTCGCGATCCAGCAGCACAACATCGGCTGCCGTCTGGCGCGGCGCGTGATGACGCCCGACTCGATCCCGCCCTCGCGCCTGGCGCGCTTCGGCGCGAAGGGCGACAAGCTCGTGCAGTACCCGGGGCTGAAGGAGGAGTACTACCTGGCCGACTTCGAGCCGGACCCCAAGGTGCTCGACGAGCTCGGCGTGGACCGCAGCCGCCTGCTGGTGGTGTTCCGCCCGCCGCCCGACGTGTCGCTGTATCACCGCAAGGCCAACCGCCTGTTCCCCGAGGTAACGCGCGAACTGGCCACGCGCGAGGACGTGCAGGCGGTGGTGCTGCCGCGCACCGAGCGCCAGCGACACGAGCTCAAAGCGCTCGCGTACCCGTCGCTGATCGTGGCCGAGCACGCCGTGGACGCGCAGAGCCTGATCGCGCTAGCCGACCTCGTTGTGTCGGCCGGCGGCACGATGAACCGCGAGGCGGTGGCGCTGGGCACGCCCGTGTACACGACGTTCGGCGGGCGCCTGGGCGGCGTCGACGAGGAGCTCATCCGCCAGCGCCGCCTGCGTCCACTGATCGACCCGCGCGCGATCGAACTCGTGCCGCGGCCATCCAACGGCAGCGTTACGCGCCGCGACCCCGCGCTGCTCGCGCACCTGATCCTGGAAACGGCGCCATGACCGAGGCCCCGGCACAGGTCGTACGCGACGATGACCCCGAGATCCTCGTACGAAGATATGAAGAGGTCTCGCGGGAATATCCCGCTCGACCGGATGTTCGCGTTCTGCGGCTACTGGACGTCGTGTTGGGAACCGCGGGTCTCATCGTCTTCAGCCCGTTCCTGCTGATCGCGTGCACGCTCGTGCGAGCGAGCGGCGGACCGGCGCTGTACCGCGGCCACCGCGTGGGCCGCTGCGGCGAGTTGTTCACGATGCTGAAGATCCGCACGATGCCCCCCGACGCCGAGCGCCGCCTGGGCGCGGTGGGCGGCGTGGAGCTCACGCGTTTGACCTCCGACGAGGTGACGCGGGTCGGCCGTGTGCTGCGTGCCACCAAGTTCGACGAGCTGCCCCAACTGTGGAATGTGGTGCGTGGCGACATGAGCCTCGTGGGCCCGCGCCCGGTCCGGCCCGCGTTCTTCCTCGAGCTGATCGAGCAGATGCCCGCCTACTGGCAGCGCCTGGCGGTGCGCCCTGGGCTCACCGGCCTCGCCCAGCTGCGAATGACGCGCGAGACCAGCTGGGAGGAAAAGATGGCCCACGACCTCGAGTACATCGCCGACTGCTCGCTGTCGCTGTACGTGCAGATCCTCGCCACGACCGTTGCCGCGTGGCTCGCGCGCCCGGTATGGCGCGCGTACCACCGCGAGCTTCGCGTCCCCTAGCCATGTGCGGCATCTGCGGGGTTTTGGCCTTCGACGGCGCGCCGGCGCAGCGCGCTGTGATCGAGGCGATGACGCGCGTGCTGCACCACCGCGGCCCAGACAGCGAAGGCGTGCACGTCGACGGCCCGCTCGCGCTTGGCGCAACACGCCTGGCGATCCTCGACATCGAGCGCGCCGACCAACCGATGACGAGCGCCGACGGCCACGTCACGATCGTGCACAACGGCGAGATCTACAACCACGCCGAGCTACGACGCGAGCTCGAGTCCAGCGGCAGCCGCTTTCGCACGAGCGGCGACACCGAGGTGGTGCTCGAGCTCTACCGCCGCCACGGCGTAAGGTGCTTTGAGCGCCTGCGCGGGATGTTCGCCACCGCGATCTGGCACGCGCCGCAGCGGCGCCTCGTGCTCGCACGCGATCCGTTCGGCATCAAGCCGCTGTTCTACCGCCTCGCTGGAAACTCGCTCGCGTTCGCGTCCGAGCTCAAGAGCCTGCTTCTGATCCCCGCCTTCTCGCGAGAGATCGACGACGAGGCGCTGCAGTGCTACCTCGCGCAGAACTCGATCCCCGCACCGCTGACGATCTTCCGCGACGCCCGCAAGCTCGAGGCCGGCCACGTTCTCGTGTGCGAGAACGGCGGGGTGACCGTGACCCGCTTCGCGCGCCCGGCGCCGGCTTTGACCGACGAGCTGCGCCGCGAGCCCCAGGCCGAGCTCGTAGGCGAGCTGCGCGAGCGCCTACGCGACTCGGTGCGCGCGCACCTGGTGTCAGATGTGCCGGTGGGCGTGCTTTTGTCGGGCGGCATCGACTCCTCCGTGCTCACGGCGCTCGCGGCGCAGGAGGGACCGGCCCCGCCGGCGACGTTCTCGATCGGCTTTGAGGAGCAATCGTTCAACGAGCTCGAGAACGCGCGCGAGGTGGCCGCGCGCTGGCAGACCGACCACCACGAGCTCGTGCTGCGCCCCGACGCCGCGGAGCTGCTCGTCGAGATGGCGGGCGCGTTTGACGAACCGTTCGGCGACTCCTCCGCGCTGCCCACCTACCTCGTGTCGCGCCTCGCGTCCGAGCACGTGAAGGTGGTGCTGTCGGGCGAGGGCGGCGACGAGCTGTTCGGGGGCTATGAAACCTACGCCGCCGACCTGCTCGCGCAGCGGCTGCCGGCGGGGGTAGGACGGCTGCGCCCGCTCGTCGATCGCATCCCCAGCTCCAACGGGCGCGTGAGCGTCGAGTACCGCGCCAAGCGCTTCCTCGATGCGATCGAGCTGCCACCGCTGGAGCGCCACGAGGCGTTCAAGGAGATCTTTTCCGCCGACTCGCGACGCGACCTGCTCAACGCGGACGCCCCGGCCGGCTTCGACGCGCTCGCTGCGCAGCGCCGCCGCTTCTCGGAAACCGCCGGCGCGCCGCTGCTCGCGCGCCTGCAGGACGTGGACCTCGGCGTGTACCTGGTGGACGACCTGCTGGTGAAGACGGACCGCATGAGCATGGCGCACAGCCTGGAGGCGCGAGTGCCGTTCCTCGACAGCGCTGTATGCGACCTCGCGCTCTCGCTTCCCACGTCGCTGCGTGTGCGCGGGCTGCAGAAGAAGCGCCTGCTGCGCGCGGCCGCGGCGCAGTGGCTGCCGCGGCGCATCGTGTACGGGCGCAAGCGCGGCTTCTCGATCCCGGCCGCGGCGTGGCTGCGCGGCGAGCTTTTGCCGTTCGCACGCGAGGTGCTCTCGCCCGACGCAGTCGAGCGTCAGGCCATCTTGCGCCCGGGCGCCGTTGCGGCGGTGCTCGACGAGCACGTCGCGCGCACGCGCGACAACAGCCGCCAGCTGTGGGGGCTGATCATGCTGACTCTGTGGCGGGATTCCCTGACGGCGGCGGCGCCGCCGCGCACGAGCGTCAGTGGATGATCGAGCCCGATTCGACGGCTTCGAATTCAGAGCCCGGAACGCTCTTTAGCTCGTTCAGTGTTTCGTCGTTCCAGCGCGTGTCGGGCGCGCCGGTGATGAACCACGGCGAGCCGTTGTCGGCGACGATGAGGCCGTAGCGCTTGAGCGCTTCCAGCACGACGAGCGCTTCGCCGCTGAACCCTGCGAGCGGATAGCTGGCCTTCAGCCGCAGCCGCAGCCCCATCGGCGGCAGGTTGGGGTCGGTGCTGGACGAGGCGAAGTGCGTGGCGGGGTGGATGTAACCGCGCTGCGTTTGGGGCACGGTGACGCGCAGCGCGTGTTCGATGTGCCCGCCGGCGACCTCGGGGTGGCGCACGAGCAGCGGGAAGATCGGCAGCCCGGCGGCATCCGCCGACGTCCACCCTTCGGGCCGCAGCGCGTTGGAGTTCAGGTGCCACACCGCGCCTGAGCCGGCGCGCCAGCCGCCATGCTTGCCGTGCCGTTTGTGCGCGTGGTACATCTCGTAAAGCGTGCAGCTGCCTTCCTGGGCGACGAGCACGTGGCGGTCTCCGTTGCCTCCCCCACCCTCGATCGGCGCGCTGGGGGGCACAGGGTAGGGCCCGGGATCGGATTCTTCGCCGAATTCGGTGAACGCGATTGGCACCTGCGGCTGTTCGGGTCCCACGACGGCGTACGGGATGCCGTACGTGGGGTTGGTGCCGAAGTCAGGGTGCAGGTGCGCGCTCAGCCCGATGCTCGCGACGTAGTTGGCCGAGTTGGGGTCCACCGGCGCGTTGGCGATTTCTTCATTGAGCGGGTTGTTGGACGGGAACACCTGGCAGTTGAACGCGGGCTCGGTGACGGGCGGTACGCGTTTTCGCGCGACGACGTGGCGCGCGTGCCGGCCGTGGTGGCGCTTGCTCGAGTGGCTGGCGCTCGCGACGCTGACAGCGGGCGGGGTCGCGACCGCGAGCATCACGGCGGACGCGAACACCCACGTCGAGAGGCGCGAGCGCCTGGCGCGTCTCATGCCGCGCAGATTACCCCTCCGCGCCGCGTGCGCTCGCGAACCTGGACGGATGGGCGCCGATCCATCGGATCCGCCGCCGCGCCTGTCAACGTGACTGGCTTCCTGGACGCTGGTCATCGCGCCACAAAGGGGGACGACATGCCAGAGAACACACCGCAACCGGACCGGAAAATGCAGCCAGACGGATCGCGCGCGGGGCTCTCAAACGGCATCCGCATCGTGGGCCGCTCCGCGATCACCCAGCAAGCGTTGGACGAGGCGTCGCGTATCCAGCACCTGGTCACTTGGAAGGAGGATCAGGGCGCGGTGGTGATCATCGGACTCGACGCGGGGTGCCAGGCCGTGTACAGCACGGTGCTGTACTCGTCCGCCGCGGAGCGGCGCGACTCGCCCGAGGCCTAGCTGGCGCCGCCGAGCTGCGCAGAGATGTCTGCGCACTCCAGGCACGCGCGCTCGGGAATGACCCCGGCGCGCACGAGCAGCGCGAACAGCTTGCAGCCGACGCAGTAGGCGGCGACCGACTCGAGCCCGGCGGCGACGATCGCGAGCGCGGGCTGCCTTTAGCCGCTCAGTGGGATACTCGCGCGCATGCCCTATGACGCGAAGCTCGGCCCGACGCTGTACGTGCCGAGCGCCGATCGCTACGAGCAGATCCCCTACCGCCGCTGCGGTCGCAGCGGCATCGAGCTGCCGGCGATCTCGCTGGGGCTGTGGCAGAACTTCGGCGACGACTTCCCGTTGCAGAACAGCCGCGCGATGCTGCGGCGGGCGTTCGACCTCGGCATCACTCAATTCGACCTCGCGAACAACTACGGGCCGCCGTACGGGAGCGCGGAGAGCAACTTCGGGCGCATCTTCGACGAAGACTTCCGCCCCTACCGCCACGAGCTGATCATCACGACGAAGGCGGGCTACGACATGTGGCCCGGCCCCTACGGCGAGTACGGCTCGCGCAAGTACCTGCTCTCGAGCCTCGACGAGAGTCTCAAGCGCATGCGCCTGGACTACGTGGACATCTTCTACTCGCATCGGTTCGATGCCCACACGCCGCTGCAGGAGACGATGACAGCGCTCGACACCGCGGTGCGCTCCGGCAAGGCGCGCTACGTGGGCATCTCGTCCTACGGCCCAAAGCGCACCGAGGAGGCCGTGGAGATCCTTGGCGAGCTCGGCACGCCGCTGCTGATCCACCAGCCGTCGTACTCGCTGCTCAACCGCTGGATCGAGCAGGGCCTGCTCGACCTGCTCGAGCGCGAAGGCGTGGGAACGATCGTGTTCTCGCCGCTGGCGCAGGGCCTGCTCACCGACAAGTATCTGCACGGCGTCCAGGACGACTCGCGCGTGCGCCGCGGCAACCACTTCTCCGAACGCCTGATCAGCGAAGAGAACATGGCGCGTGTGCGTGCGCTCAACGACATCGCGCGCAAGCGCGGACAGACCCTCGCGCAGATGGCGATCGCGTGGGCGCTGCGCGACCCCCGCGTGACATCGGCGCTCGTGGGCGCGAGCAGCGTAAAACAGCTCGAAAACAGCGTGGGCGCGCTCGATCAGCCCGATTTCGACTCCGACGAACTGGCCGAAATCGATCGCTACGCACAGGAGGGCGCGATCAATCTGTGGGTGCCGTCGGAGTAGCGCCGCGTCGCTCGGTCGACGGCGCGTGCTGCTTGAACTTCCGCGGCTCCTAAACGGCACCGCGCTTCGGCGCCTGCGCCGCAGTTGGTCCAGCGGGCGGCGCAGAAATTCTCCTCTGCCAGAGGCCGTCGCCCTCCCGTTGGGCGCTGCGTTCCCAGCACCGAATAGAGCCGCCCGCTGTATCGCGAAGCGTACCGCCACCACGGGGCGCCGGCAAGGCACAAGCCCCCAATTTCCAGGGACATTCGCTCAACGCGCTCAAGTCCATGCCGGAGGGCTCGCGTCCTTCGACACGGCCTCGTGTCCTCGGGATCTAAACGGGGATCGTTTGCGCGCTTCGCGCCGGCGCGCGGTCTGCCGGGTGAGGACTTCGCGACGGTACGCGTGGTCCTGCGCCACGCCCAGAGGCGCGGCGAAACCGTCAAGCACGCCGAAAAAGGTGTCGATATCAACCATGCGCCGATGCGGGCTAGGTCCGGATGACCGAAAGGCACGTGCAGCTTGGATCAGAGATCAAACGGTTTGGAGGTGCTCGCCACGCGGGACAGCGGCGAGCACGGAGCCGGCGTGCTCGAGCGAACGGCGCACTTCGCGCGCAAGCATCTGGCGCTCGATGCAGTCTTCATCTCTGAGCTGACCGACGCGGGCGAGGTCTGCAGGGCCGTCGCCGGCGACGGCGACGCGTTCGGCATCGCAGCGAGCGACGAAGCGACTGGCGCGATCGACGTGTGCCGCGCGCTGTGCGCCGCCGAGATCCCCCAATTGGCGGGCGATGCGAAAGCGGACGAGCGCCTGCACGCCCTGCAGGCGCAGCTGCCAACAGCCTGCGGCGCGTTCATCGCCGTCCCGCTGCGGCTTGGCGACGGGCGGCTCTACGGCGCGCTATGGGGCCTCAGCCGCGCTCCACGACCGGATCTGGAGGGCGGCGACACACGCTTTTTGACGACGCTCGGCGAGGCCATCGCGGACGAGCTCGGCAAACGCCGCGAAGAGCAGGAGTTGCGGGCGGCGATCAGCGACCTGATCGAGACAGAAGACCTGAACGTGGCGTTCCAGCCGATCATCGACCTGCAGAGCCAGCGTTGTATCGGGGTTGAGGCGCTCGCCCGCTTCCCACCGCCGTTTCAGCGGCCGGACCACACGCTGGCCATCGCGCAGAGGTTCGGCTTGCGCCTGGAGCTCGAACGTCAGGTCATCCGTGAGGCTTGGAAGATCCTGACCGCGCTCGGACGCGAGCAGTTCCTCGCGCTCAACGTGTCACCGGACGCGCTGATCGAGCTGGCCCGGCGCGCCAACCTCCGCGACGACCTGCCACTTTCGCAGCTCGTCGTCGAGGTCACCGAGCACGCAGTGGTGGACGACTACTCGCTTCTGCTCGAGCGCCTGGCGCCGCTGCGCGCGCGTGGTATGCGCATCGCCGTAGACGACGCCGGCGCGGGGTACGCATCGCTGCGCCACGTGCTGGAGATGCGTCCCGACTTCATCAAGATCGACCGCTCGCTGATCGACGGCATCGCCCACGACCGCGCTCAGCGCGTGGCCGCGAGCGCATTTCAGTCGGTCGCGCTGGATCTTCGCGCGCGCGTCGTCGCCGAGGGCGTCGAGCGCCAAGACGACCTCAAGGTGGTGCGCGAGCTGGGCATGGACGCCGCGCAGGGGTTCCTGCTCGGTCGCCCCACGACCGACCTGGCCGCGCTCGTACCCTGGCTCGGCGACGGTGAGCAGTTCGGCACGATCTCTGTTGCTGCTGAGCTTTCGACGACGACGTCGACCACCGGCAGTGGCGCGTCAAGCTCCGAGGTCGCCGCTCAGCTCGCCGAACCCGAGCAACCCGACTCCGCGAAGGCCGACGAGATGAGCTCGGCGTGGCGCGCCGATCACGCGTGTTCGGGGCTGACCTCGCGCCTGATCCTGACCTACGTGGAGCGCGAAGCGGGCGGGCACGCGGTACAGCGGCTGCTCGAGCACGCGGGCCTCGGCGGCGCCGAGGAAAGCCTGCGCGATGAGAACAGCTGGTTCTCCTACGACACGAAGATTGCACTATGGCGCGCGGCGGAATTGGTGTTGGGAGATCCCGCCGTGGCGCGGCACGCCGGCGAAGCGGCACTTGACCTGTCCGTGGCGATGGGGCTCAAGCGTGCGCTGCGCGCTCTGGGCACGCCGAGCTTCGTGTACGCGAACGTGGCACGCGCCAACGCAAAGTTCAATTGGGCGCACGAGCTTGTGGTGATCGACCGCGGCAGCGACTTCGCGCGCCTGCGCTACGCCGACGTCGCGGGCGTGGGTTACCACCGCTACGACTGCGACTACACCCAGGGCCTGCTGGCGACGGTGCCGCAGCTGTTCGGGCTGCCGCCGGCGCGCGTGAAGCACGACGTGTGCGGCGGGCGCGGCGGGCCGGGTTGTGAGTTCGACGTGCGCTGGACCGTAGGCGTTCAGGCAGTCAAACGCGCGGCCGTGGGCCTCGCCGGCGCCTGCGCGGCGCTGGCCGCGGCCGGGTCGGTGCTGCCTGCGCTGATCCCAGCGGCGGCGGGCCTGTTCGTCGTCGGCGAGCTGGCGCTCGGCGGGCGCGCGGTCAGCTACATGAAGCGGCGGCTGCGGGTGCTCGAGCTGCGGGTTCGCGAGCAGGACGACGCCGCGGCGCAGCTGCTGTCGTCGCTGGGAACTCTGGCGTCGGACCTGCGCCTGGATGAGGTGCTCGACCAGATCACGGCGAAGGCGCAGACCGCCGTGGGCGGCAAGCAATTCGCGCTGCTGCTCGACGATGGCGACAGGGCACGCGCGAACCGACACTCGGGGATTCCCGCGCCTGCACTGGCGGCGCTGGAGTCCTGGACAACCGCCCATCGTGCCGCGCTCGGCGAGCGCGGGCCGGTGATCGTCGACGATCTGGACGGCGACCCGATCCTCGCGGTGCTTTCGCAGGACCGGCGCGTTCGTTTCGGCTCGATCTGCGCGGCCCCGCTCGTGTTGCGCGACGAGCTGATCGGCGTGCTCGTCGCGCTCGCGCACGGCTCAACGGTGTTCCTGCCCGATGACGCCGCAGCGCTCTCGGCCTACGCCGGCCACGCGGCGATCGCGCTGTCAAACGCGCGGCTGGTCGAGAGGCTCGGGCGTCAGGCAGCCGAGGATCCGCTGACCGGCCTGGCCAATCAGCGCGCGTTCCGTGAGGCGTGCGCGTCGGAGTTCAGCCGCGCCGCACGCGTCGCCGACAGCGTCTCGATCGTGATGCTCGACCTCGATCGCTTCAAGGCGATCAACGACGAGCACGGTCACACGTACGGGGATCAGGTGCTGCTCGCCGTGGCCGACGTATTGCGCGGATCGATCCGCACACACGACACCGCCGCGCGCCTCGGTGGCGAGGAGTTCGCCGTCCTGCTCTCCGGCGCCGACACAGACTCGGCGCTCGAGATCGCCGAGCGGGTCCGCAGCTCGATCGCAGGCATCCCCGTCGTTGGCCCCAGGCTCTCCTGCTCGGCTGGAGTCGCCACCGCCACGCCGCCCGGCCTGGCCCCCGCCGACCTGCTCGAGCAGGCCGATCACGCGCTGTACGAGGCCAAGCGGCTGGGGCGCGATCGCACGGTCTGCAGCGCCGCCGCCGGTGGGGCAGCCGAAGCACAGACTGATGCTCGCGGTGCCGCCGCCGGTCCGAAGGACCTTGTTGGCGGAAGCCAGTTTGCCTGAGCGTCGCGGCTTCGTCAGGGGCGCCATGGAGCGCAATGCCGTGTCGGCGGCGTCTCACCCGGCGGCCACGCGAGTGACATAGGACGTTTCTCTACGCTTGCGGGTCGATGCCAGCCATGCCCGTGCCTGGGTTCCGGGGCCGAACGAGCGAGCGCGAGACGCTGGATCGGCTGCTGACGAGCGTCCGTGAGGGTCGGAGCGAGGTCATTGTCATACGCGGCGAGGCTGGGGTCGGCAAGACAGCGCTGCTGGCATACGTCGCGCAGCAGGCGAGCGGTTTTCAGATCGCTCCGATCGACGGTGTCGAGTCGGAGATGGAGCTTCCATTCGCAGGGCTGCACCAGCTGTGCGCCCCGATGCTGGAGCGACTCGACGCTCTTCCCCAACCGCAGCAAGCTGCACTGCGCGTTGCCTTCGGCGTCTCAGCGGGCGACCCTCCCGATCGTTTCCTGCTGGCGCTCGCGACGCTCACCCTCATGGCCGAGGTGGCGGACGAACGCCCGCTGTTATGTCTCGTGGACGACGCTCAGTGGCTTGACGGCGCGTCAGGGCAGGTCCTCGGCTTTGTCGCTCGCCGGCTTCTGGCCGAGCCCGTGGGGATGGTCTTCGCGATTCGCGAGCCAACCGTCGATCCTGATCTCGTAGGCCTACCCGAGATGAGGCTGAAAGGACTGGCCGAGGACGACGCGCGCGCCCTGCTCGAGAGCTCGATCCAAGGTCGGCTCGACGAGCACGTCCGTGACCGCATCGTGGCCGAGTCGCGCGGCAATCCACTCGCTCTGTTGGAGCTCCCAAGTGGTCTGGATGCCACGCGACAGCTCGCAGGCGGCTTCGCCCTCCCCGACGCGACGGATGTTCCCGGGAGGATCGAGGATTACTACCGCCGGCGTATAAGCGCGCTGCCCGAGGCAACGCAGCAGTTGCTGCTGGTCGCAGCGGCCGACGCTGTCGGGGACGCAACACTGCTCTGGCGCGCCGCGCAGATCCTCGGGCTCGGCAGGGATGCTGCCGAGCCGGCCGCCAACGCGGGCGTGCTCGAGATCTCCACGCGCGTGCGGTTCCGACATCCGCTGGTCCGATCCGCCGTGTATCGCGCCGCGTCGCTCGATTCCCGACGCATCGCACACGGAGCCCTCGCGGCCGCAACAGATCCTGAGAGAGACCCCGACCGTCGGGCCTGGCATCGAGCGCACTCCGCCAGTCCCCCAGACGAGGCCGTCGCGCAGGAGCTGCTCGAATCGGCGAGCAGGGCGCAAAGCCGCGGCGGCATCGCCGCCGCAGCCGCCTTCCTGGACCGAGCGGTCACGTTCACCGCGGACCCACACGAACGCGCTTCGCGAGCACTGGCCGCCGCGCAAGCCAAGTTCGACGCGGCCGACTTCTTGGCTGCAGAATCGCTGTTGGCGACCGCGGACGCCGGCCCGCTCGACGAGCTGGGTCAGGCGCTGCTTCAGCGCACTCGGGCGCAGATCGCCTTCGACCTGAGACGCGGAACCGACGCCCCGCCGCTGCTCTTGAGAGCCGCCAAGCGGCTCGAGCCGCTCGACGCCGAGCTGGCACGAGAGACGCATCTGCAGGCGCTGATCGCGGCGATCTACGCCGGCCAGCTCGCGAGCCGGGATGACGTGCTCGAGGTCGCGCACGCGGCGCGGAGCGCACCGCTCGACGCTGAGCCGCTCCCCCCGCGCCAGCGGCTGCTGCAAGGTCTCGCGATCCGCCTGACGGACGGGTACGCCGCCGCAGCGCCCACGCTGACGTCCGCGCTGCGTGGGTACCTCGCCGAGGACCGACAGCTTGACTGGCTCAGCGTGGCCTTCAACCTGGCGGCGATGGACCTCTTGGACGAGAACGCGTGGTTTGAGCTCGCCTCGAGCCAGGTCCAGCTCGCACGCGCCACCGGAACCCTGGTCCTGCTCCCTTGGGCGCTCGGTTACCTCGCGAGTTTCCACGTTCACGCGGGCGACCTGTCGCTGGCATCGGACCTGCTGACCGAGGCCCGAGGTCTCGACGTCGGCGTCCGGGCCCCAACGCTGCCCTACATACCGCTCCGTCTCGCGGCTTGGAGAGGACAGGAGCCAACGGTTCTCGCGTTGTCGGACACAATGCTGCTCGAGGCGCGGGCCCGAGGTGAGGGTGTCGCGATCACCGCGGTCGAGAAGGAAAAGGCGATCCTTTACAACGGCCTCGGGCTCTACGAGCAGGCCCTAGAGGCGGCACAAAAGGCTGCCGAACCCGACGAAATCGGGTCGTCGTCGTGGGCCCTGTACGAGCTGGTCGAGGCGGCGGCACGCAGCGGCCACCTCGACACGGCGCGCGACGCGGCCAATTGCCTCTCGGAACGCGCAGCCGCGAGCGAAACCGCGTGGGCTATCGGCACCGGCGCGCGGTCGCGCGCGCTGGTGGAGAGCGGCGACAGAGCAGAGGAGCTTCACCGCGAGGCGATCGAGTCGCTCGGGAATACACGCATGGTGGCCTACCTGGCCCGGGCCCGACTTAGCTACGGCGAGTGGCTGCGCCGCGAGAAGCGCCGAGCCGACGCGCGCGAGCCGCTCCGCCGGGCGCACGAGGCATTCGCCTCGATGGGCGCGGAGGGGTTCGCCGATCGCGCGCGACGCGAGCTGCTGGCGACGGGCGAGAGGGTCCGCAAGCGCCGCGACGACACGCGCGATGATCTCACCCCCCAGGAGGAACGGATCGCGAGGCTCGCGCTCGACGGGCGCACAAATCCGCAGATTGGAGAAGAGCTCTTCCTGAGCCCCCGTACGGTCGAGTGGCACCTGCACAAGGTCTTCACAAAGCTCGGGATCGACTCGCGCAGGGGTCTTCACGGAGCCCTGGCGGCTCAGGAAGCGCTCGGCGGTTCGGCATAGACCGCCGGCGGTCAGACTGAGAAGGCGCGCAGGTGAACCTGCCCGCTGGCGACGTCCACGACGCCGCGAGCCCAGATCTCGAGGCCGTTCACCCACAGAAGCTCGGCATGGTTGCTTCTGAGCGACACGTGCTCTCGAAGCTCCAGCAGCGAGGACCCATCTTGGCGGATGGCGACGCCACCGGCCTCGAGCGCGACGCGCTGCCCATCCTCCGTGACGATCTCGGCGTGGATGTGCAGCTCAGCGCGGCCGTCGGCACGAAAGTTGACGTAGTCGACTCCCCTGACCGTGCCGTTGAGCTTGCCGGCGCAGACTGGACCTTCCAGATAGAGGTCTAAGCGCGCACCCTCGGGCGGCGGCGCCTCGCCGGCGAACATGGCGTCAGCCGAGACGCCGTACTCCACCGTCTGCGTGACCTGGGGCGTGTACTCGTAGATCAGCTCGCCCGGCATCGGCGTATCGGCGTCACCCAGACCCACACCGATCCTTTCCCCGGACGCGTCAACGGAACCCATGGCCGCTCCTTTCATCGTGCGTGCAGCTTCGATCACCCTAGGATCCCACTGGCTGAGCATCAACGGTCTCCTCAGGCTGGAGCGAGATCGACGTCATGGAAGAACCGCGAGCGGTCGCCGGTCTCCCACGCAGCGCGCAGGCCCGACGCGCCCAGGTCCCAATCGGGGCGGATCTCGCGGGTCGCTTCCCGAAGATCGCGCCACAGCTCGGCTGTCGAAGGCCTGCCCCAGAACCAGTAGCCGTTGTAGACGCTGTGGATGACAAGCTTGGGCTTCAGCACCAACGTGTGCGGGACCATCGGATCGTGATGCGGATCTGTGTACTCGCGAACGTCGAGCTCTTTTTGCACTCTGCGCTCTGGGTCTGACAGGAACGGCCACTGCGCCCCGACCGAGGCGCGGAACTCTCGCGTTGTCCGGATGTCATCGGTCGAGATCGTCACGATTCGCGTGTACGCGACGTCGATCATCGGGTAAAGCGCCGCAAGCTGCCCGTGCTGCTGATGATCCTTCGGGCAGTAGTGCCCGCGCGCGAGCACGACGATCATTGGGTCGTGACCCTGCAGCTCGCTGAGCCTGCGCGGCGTTGCGGTGTGATCGCTCAGCTCGAAATCGGGGAAGACCCTGCCGGGTGTGATGTCAGCGCGCATAGGTGTTCGGTCGCTCCGGCCGCGTTCGGTTTCACCTAACCGGCCCGGCCGGCGTCTTGCACTTGCGCTGACCACCGCTGCTCGATGCGCCCGAGTCGCCAGACCGAGAGGGCGATCACCCAGGTGGCGACGAACATGCCGACAATCACAAAGCCAAGCGCGTTGGTGTCGACGTTCTCAAACGAGTTCCAGAAGGATCCGGACAGGTTGAGCTCCGAGGCGATGAGCCCTCCCAGCTCGATCGTGCCGATCACGAGCGCGACCGCTACCGAGAGGCCGGTGATCGTGATGTTGTAAAACACCTTGCGGATCGGCTTGCTGAACGCCCACCCGTAGGCGAAGTTCATAAACGACCCGTCGATGGAGTCCATCAGTGACATCCCGGCGGCGAACAGGATCGGTAAGCAAAGGATCGCGTACCACGGCAAACCGGCCGCTCCGGCGCTGCCTGCAACTACCAGAAGCGCGACCTCGCTCGCGGTGTCGAACCCCAGCCCGAATAGCAATCCGATCGGATACATGTGGTGGGGCTTCGTCACCGTTTTGGTGAGACGGCCGAAGAAGCGATTCATCAGCCCGCGGCTGTCGAGCTGACGCTCGAGCTCGGCTTCGTCATAGCGCCCAAGCTTCATCTCGCGAAAGACCTTGATGATTCCGAGCAGAATCACGATGTTGATCGCGGCGATGATGTAGAGGAATCCGCCCGAGACGCCTGTGCCGATGTAGCTGGTCGTGTGATGCAGTGGCGAGTTGTCGTTCTTGACGGGCCCGTCCAGTGAGCGCACACCGATCGCGATCAGCAGTGTGAGCGCGAACACGACCGTCGAATGTCCCAGTGAGAACCAGAACCCGACGCTCTGAGGACGCTTACCCTCGGCCATCAACTTGCGGGTGGTGTTGTCGATCGCAGAGATGTGATCGGCGTCGAAGGCGTGGCGCAATCCCAGCGTGTACGCGGTGACCCCCAGGCCGACCGTGATCGCGCCCGCCTTGCCGAGCTGCTGATGGCTCGGCGCGACGAGCGCGACCAGGGCGAGGAAGCCGACTGCGTGCAATCCCGCCACGACGACGACCATCATCATCAGGCTGCGCCTCTCGCTAGGGCTGAGAGACGTCCAGAATGCGCGCAGACGGGGCAGCATCACACTCTCGATGCCACTGCACGCCATAGCTTGCCGTGCGGCTTGTCCGATGGCTCGGGGTTCGGCACGCCGACGTAGGGGAACTGGGCCTGTAGGTCGTCGTGTGGCTTCAGCCCGCTCGGCGGCACCTTGCCGTTGGTCAGCCACGCGAACCGCATGCTGTAGACGTCGTCGGTGAGGACGCGGCCGTTGGGGTAGGTGGCGGGCTTGGACCGGTTGTACTGGAGGATGTCGGGCAGCACCTGCATCGCTGCCGCCTTGGCCTCCGCGGGCGAGTAGCCGCCGCTGTTCTCCAGGATCTTCGACCATGGCCCCAGGTAGTTGGCGACGTCGTCGACCGGCTGGCGAGAGTTGTAGAGGTTCTTCTCGCCGTCGGGGTTGATGAACGGGTTGATGGTCGGGTTGCCACCGCGGTCCATCTGCACGAGCTTGCCGTCGCGGCGCAGGCTGATCGAGGCCCACACTCCGATCGCCGGGTCGCCGCCGAGCATGTCGCTGGGCACTTCTAGCGCTATAGAGTCGACGTTGTTCTCGGCGAAGTCGTCGTGCCCGGTCCACTGGAATCCGTGCAGGGCGCCCTCGACGTCGGCGAAGAACGGGTCGCTGCGCAGCCCGGCGAACAGGCGGATCTTGCCGACCTCGACGGGCCGGGCCACGCCGTCGAAGCTGACCGGGAGGGAAGCGGTGAGCCGCTCGCCGGCGGGCTCGGGCTGCCTGGCCTGGTCGCCCGTGGCGTACCACGCCGTCGCGGTTTGTTCGCCGTTCTCGAACTCGGAGAAGGTGAATGTGAACGCGACGTCGGCTTTCGCGTCGCCGTCGTTGTCGATGTTGATGCGGTGAACGGCGTCGGGGTGGAACTCCGGGCCGGTCGTGGGCGCGGGTATCGGGGGTGGGGCGCTCGTCGGGTTGGAGTCGATGATCAGCACCGTCTTGTCGGGGTGCTCGGCTGACTGGAACACGAACAAGTCGGTGAAATCCAGGCGCCTGTCGTCGCCGGGAAACTTGAGATTGTCGGCGCTGAAATGGTTGGACATGGTTCCTCCTTGGCGTGTGTGTTGGTGTGACCTACTGGACAGCACCGTTGCGGCTTGCGCTCCGGATCGCACCGGGGTAGTCCCTGGTCAGCACCCCGTGCTTCGGTGCCGCGAGACCGACGATCGTCAGGAACACCGGCTCGGCACGCCTTCGCGACAGGGGATCTCTCGCCCCAACCGAGCGGGTGGGCGGGCCTCGCCCGCCAAATGGCTTCCCCCGCGACCGCGGAAACCCGGGACGCGCCGCGGAGTCAGAACCGTGACCGGGCACTGTGACCAGGGAGTGCCCCGGTGCGACGTGGCGACAGCTGGCGCAGGCTGGCGTTCGTTACCAAACCATCGGTCCGCCAGCGAAGCGGACCGTGTCAGGAGGCGTCATGCCGTTCGTCAATGTCGGAATCGAGCACAACGAGGACATCAAGATCCACTACAACGACCACGGGACGGGCGAGCCCATCGTTCTGATCCACGGCTACCCGCTGGACGGGAACTCCTGGGAGCGCCAGGAGCGCGTGCTGCTGGAACACGGATACCGCTGCATCACCTACGACCGCCGCGGATTCGGGCACTCAAGCCAGCCGACCGCCGGATTCGACTACGACACGTTCGCGGCCGATCTCAAGGCGCTGCTGGACCACCTCGCACTTGACCGAGACGCGGTGCTCGTGGGCTTCTCGATGGGCACCGGGGAGGTCACGCGCTACCTCGGCACCTACGGATCGGCGGGCATCAGCAAGGCGGTGCTGATCGGCTCGATCCCGCCATACCTCCTGCAGACCGGCGACAACCCCCAGGGCGTGCCCAAGGAAGTCTTCGACGGGCTCAAGCAGGCCGTCGTCGCCGACCGCTACGCCTACCTCGACTCTTTCCTGGGGAACCTTTACAACGCCGACGAATCCATCCCCGAGAGGCTCAGCGACGCGGCCTTGCGCGCGAGCTTCCAGGTGGCGGCCGGCGCGGGGCCCTACGCGACGCTCGCCTGCATCGACTCGTGGCTGACCGACTTCCGCCGCGATCTGCCCAAGATCGACATCCCGGTGCTCGCGGTGCACGGCACCGCCGACCGGATCCTGCCGCTGGAAAAGACCACGGCGAGACTGCGCGACGAGCACCTGATCGCCGATCTGACCGTGGTCGAAATCGCCGGTGGCCCGCACGCCGTCGCCTGGACTCACGCCGACGAGGTCAACTCCGCTCTGCTCTCGTTTCTTGGGAGTGAGGTGGCAGACAGGCCCGCCGCGATGGCGACAGCAGGCCAGATGTGAGCTGAACGTATGTGGGCGGCCCCGGCTCCGTGGCTGGGGTCGCCCAACGTGCAGCTAACGCCGGCCGTCGAACGCTGCAGCCGCCATGTCTACGTTTCACTTTTCGAGTCTGCTGATCGTCGTCGCGGTGGGATTCCTCGCGCCCCTGGCGCTGGGGTTCTTCCCGCGCGTGCGGCTCCCCGCGATCGTGCTCGAGATCCTGCTCGGCATCGCGATCGGCCCATCGGGTCTCGGGTGGGTAAAGCCCGATCTGCTTGTCTCGGCGCTCGCCCTGATCGGTCTGGCATTTCTGCTGTTCCTCTCGGGCATGGAGTTCGACGTCGAGCGCCTCCGAGGGCGCGTCCTCAGGCTCACCGCGACCGGCTTCGCCGTGTCGTTCGCGATCGCGATCGTCCTCGGGCTGGCGCTGAAGGCCGGCGGGTTGGTCAAGTCGCCCCTGTTCGTCGCGATCGTGCTCGTCGCAACCTCGCTCGGCGTGGTCGTCCCGGTGCTCAAAGACTCCGGCAACATCACCAGCAGCCTCGGCCAGCTTGTGATCGCGGCCGCCTCGATCGCCGAGTTCGGCTCGATCGTCTTGCTGTCGCTGTTCTTCTCCGGCAAGGACTCGACGAGCACGGCTGGGAGGCTGATCCTGCTCGGCGGGTTCGGGCTCGTCGTGCTGGTGGTGGGCCTGGCAATCGTCGGCGTCGAGCATGCCATGAGCCTCAAGCGGGTCGTGCAACGGCTCCAGGATACGACGGCGCAGATCCGAGTGAGGGGCGCGTTCGTACTGCTGATCGGATTCGCGGCGCTCGCTGAGAAGGTGGGTCTCGAGACGATCCTCGGAGCGTTCGCGGCCGGGGCGCTGCTGGTGCTGATCGACCGCGACCAGACGCTGACGCACCCGGAGTTCAGGGTGAAGCTCGAGGCGGTCGGCTTTGGCGTGTTCATCCCTATCTTCTTCGTCTCCAGCGGAGTGCGGTTCGACCTCAACGCGCTGTTTGCGAACGCGTCCACCGTCGCCCGGGTGCCGCTCTTCCTGCTCGCCATCTACCTGGCGCGGGGCCTGCCCGCGCTTCTCTACGTCCGCCTGCTCGGCCGCACCAGGTCGCTGATCGCGGGTGTCCTACAGGCGACCTCGCTGACGTTCGTCGTCGCCGCGACGGAAATCGGCCTGGGCTTGGGAGTGATCAGCCGGGCGAGCGCCGCCGGCCTGATCGCCGCGGGGCTGCTGTCGGTCGTCATCTCTCCGACGCTGGCCTTGGCGCTGCTGCGTCGAGACCGGCCACAGGCCGCGATCCGTACGGCACCCTCGAGCCCCGCGTTGCCCGTGATGACCGCCGAGGACGCGGCGCTCTCGTGAGCGACCACACACGGACATACCCAACCAAGGGGTGAGTCATGGAGTTTCTCGTCGAGTTCGAGGTGACGGTTCCGAAGGGAACGCCCGAGCGCGAGGTCGCAGAGCGAAACGCGGCCGAGTCAGCAGCCGCGGCCGGACTCGCTCGCCAGGGTCATCTCGTGCGTCTCTGGAGGGCCCGCGTCGCACCAGGCAAGAGCAAGGCCATGGGCGTGTACCGCGCCGCGAGCAGAGCCGAGCTCGACGCGCTGCTGAGCGCTCTTCCGCTAAGCGACTGGATGCGGGTGATCGTCACGACGCTCGCGCCCCACCCCAACGACCCGGGAAGCGCTCGGACAGGCCTCTTCCAGCTGCCCGAGCCGCGCCTGACCCCGGTCTACCGCCTCGAGGCCACATTGGGACAGGCGCTCGAGCTCGGGGACACTGCGCAGGGCCGCCGACGCATCGTGCCGCTCACCGGTGGAACGTTTACCGGAACGAAGCTAAGCGGGGTGCTCGTGGCGGGCGCGAGCGCCGACTGGCAGATAGTGCTGCCGGACGAAACGGCGCTGGCCGACGTTCGCTACACGCTGCGGCGCGACGACGGGGCCCTGCTGTACGTCCGGTCGCGCGGCGTGCGTCACGGGAGCCCGGAGGTCCTGGCGCGCCTCGCGCGCGGAGAGGAGGTCGACGCCGGCGAATACACGTTCCGAACCGCGACGCGGATCGAGGCCGCCGTCCCGGAGCTCGAGTGGTTGAACAAGGGCGTCTTTATCAGCGTCGGCGGCCGTCGGCCC
>DASZFR010000017.1:0-13956 GCA_035939635.1 Solirubrobacteraceae bacterium | reverse complement strand
CGTGGCCGGGAAACGCAGCGCTCGCAGCGCAGCCGACCGCTACACCTACACGTAGGACATCGGCCAGCTCCTGGGCGTGGCTCGCCGTGTGGCAGGGGCCACGCCCAGTGGGGGGTCAGCGCCGGCTGAACACGACTACCGGGATCTGGCGCTCGGTGCGCTTCTGGTAGTCGTCATAGGCGGGCCAAACCTCGGTCATCAAGTCCCACAGCCGCTCGCGTTCTGTTCCCTGCGCGTCGTCCGCGTGGACCGGGATCTCCTCGCCCTTCACCTGGATGAGCGCGTTCGGATTCGCCTGCAGATTCTGATACCAGTCCGGGTTCTGCGGCGCGCCCCCCTTGGAGGCGACCACCACCCACCGGTCGCCGTCGGCGCGCTGGATCAAGGGCGTGGTGCGCGGCTGACCCGAGCTGCGCCCGTCGGTCGTGAGCAGCAGGATCGTGGCTCCGCGCCAGTGATACCCGCGCTCGCCTGCCGTCTCGCGGTAGACGCGCACATGCTCGGCGCCGAACAGGTCGTCATCGGCTTGCGCCATCGGCCGCGAGTCTAGCCGCTGCGTCGCGCTCGGGGCGCCCGCACCGTGTGCAGCCGGGGCGGCGCGGCTCGCCGGATGATGTGGCCGCCGCTCGTCGGCTAATGTCGACGCCGTGAGCGGCTGCACGCACCTGGACCACGTGCTGGTGACCGAGTTGCCGGAGGCCGTAGATGGCTGCGCGGACTGCCTGCAGAGCGGGGATCCGTGGATGCATCTGCGTATCTGTTTGGAGTGCGGGCGCGTTGGGTGCTGCGACGACTCACCCAACCGGCACGCGTCGGCGCACGCGCGCGACAGCGGCCACCCGATCATCCGCTCCATCCAGCCCGGCGAAGAATGGTCGTGGTGCTACATAGACGAGTTGGCGATGGTCATCGAGGACGTGCGCGGGTCGCCACGCATTCCTCCAGCTCCGCTCGCCGGCTGACGGCCGGCTCAACCACGATCGCGAAAGGCCACGTCGAGCATGCAGAATCGAAAACTGGCAGACCTCGAGGTTTCGGCGCTCGGACTCGGGTGCATGGGAATGTCGGCCTTCTACGGCGATGCCTCCGAAGGGGAGGGAATCGCCACGATCCAGCGCGCGCTGGAGCTCGGCATCAACTTCATCGACACCGCGCAGCTGTACGGCCCGCTCACCAACGAGGAGCTCGTCGGACGCGCGATCAAGGGTCGCCGCGACGAGTACGTGATCGCCACCAAGTTCGCGCGCCGCGCCGACCGAGCGACGCCTGGCGACCTTTCCACGCTCGGACCGCTGGACGGCTCGGCCGAGCACGTGTTGGGCTCCGTCGAGGGATCGTTGCGGCGCCTCGGCACCGACTACATCGACCTCTACTATCAGCATCGCGTGGACCCCAACGTGGCGATCGAGGAGACGGTGGGCGCGATGGCGCAGCTCGTGCAGCAAGGCAAGATCCGCCACATCGGGTTGAGCGAGGCGGGACCGGAGACGCTGCGTCGGGCGCAGGCCGTGCATCCGATCACCGCGCTGCAGACCGAGTACTCGCTGTGGTCGCGCGACCCGGAGCGCGAGATCATCCCCACCTGCCGCGAGCTGGGCATCGGCTTCGTCGCCTACTCGCCGCTCGGCCGCGGATTCTTGTCGGGGCGCTTCCGCTCCCCCGATGAGCTCGCCGACAACGACTTCCGCCGCTACGGGCCGCGCTTCACGGGTGAGAACCTCACTGCCAACCTCGCCCTCGCAGACAAGGTGCAGGAGCTCGCCGCCGCCAAGGGCGTCACCGCCGCGCAGCTGGCGCTCGCTTGGGTGCTGGCCCAGGGCGAGGACATCGTGCCGATCCCGGGGACGAAGCGACGCACTTATCTCGAACAGAACGCAGCCGCGGTGGACGTCGAGCTGAGCGACGAGGATCTCGCGAAGATCGACGCCGAGGTCCCGCAGGCCGCCGGCGAGCGCTACGACCCCACGGGGATGTCGGCGGTCAATCTGTAACTGTCCGCGCGCTGGAGCGTCACCGCGAGGGGGATGTGATCGGACAGCTCCACGCACCCGCCCGCGAGTGGCACCGCACGATCCAGCCGCAGCGCTGGACCCGCCGCAAGCAGGCCGCGCGCGAAGACGTGATCGACGTCGCGCGCCGCGGCATGGACGAGACCGCCGGCGATCAGCTCGGGCGCGCGCAGGTTCAGATCGCCGCCAACCACGAGTGGAGCGGAGCCCGACCAGCGCGAGGCTAGGGCGAGCAGGCGCCGCAGCTCGTCTTCGGCCAGCGCGGGGACGCTGCTGGCGTGGAAGTTCGCCACGCACGTGCCGCCGGCCAGCCTCGCCAGCTGCGCGACGCGACGCTCGGGCCAGCGCCGCAAGCGCAGCGCCCGGTACTCATCAATCTGCCGGCGCGCGAGGATCGCGTTGGCGCCGCCGCCGTTTGACTTCATGAGGTCGGGCCAGCGCTCGGCGAGCAGGCGACGCAACGCCAGACCCTCGTTGCGCGACGTCAGCGCCGACCGTCGCTGTGCGCCAGCCGCGCGCGCCAGCCGCGCAGGCCACCACGGCGGGACCTCCTGTAGCAGCGCCACGTCCCAGTCCCATTCCGCCAGGCGCTGCGAGAACTCCGCCTGCAGCGAGCGCCCGGCCGGCGGCAGCGAGCGGCCGTGGTAGAGGTTCCACGTGAGGACGCGCAGGCACGCGTCGCCGGGGTTCTCTGTGTGCGTGGGCAAGCCGGTGCTAGGGTCGCACGCGCAGGTGGCTTCAAGCGCGTTCATCACCGGCGCAAGCTCAGGCATCGGGCGCGCGCTCTCGGCCGAGCTGGCACGGCGCGGCTATGACCTCTTTCTCGCGGCGCGCGGGCTTGACGCGCTCGAGCAGCTGCGGGAGTCGATCGTCAGTTCCGAGCCCGCCCGCTCTGTGTACGTGCGCGCGCTGGACGTGACCGACGACGCCGACGTCGCGCGCGCGCTCGACGAGGCCGCCGCGGCCCTGGGGCGCTGCGACCTGGTGGTGGCCAACGCCGGCGTGGGCAACTCCGGGCGCGTCGGCGACGCCAACATGGCGAAGGCGCGCGCGATCGTAGAGACCAACCTGATCGGCGCGATGGCCACGGTGGATGCGGCGGTGGCGCTGTTCAGGCGCCAAGGCGGGGCGGGACAGGTCGTGGGCATCGGCTCGGTGGCCGGCGTGCGCGGGCTGCCGGGATCGGCCTCCTACAGCGCCTCCAAGGCGGGGCTGGCGACGTATCTGCAGGCGGTTCGCGCTGAGACCTACGCCGAGCCGATCACGGTCACAACGCTCGCGCCCGGTTACATCGACACGCCGCTCAACCGCGACCTTCCGAGCAGGCCGTTTTTGATCGACGCCGAGAAGGGCGCGCGGATCATGGCCGACCTGATCGAGCGGCGCGTGACCTACAGCACCGTGCCGCGCATGCCGTGGACGCTGCTCGCGCCGCTGCTGCGAGTGCTGCCCACGTCGCTGGTGGCCCGCACCGTGCCGCAGCGAGAGGCCGGTGGCGATGCAGGTTGAGTGGTACGGGCAGTCGACATTTCGTCTCAGCGGCGCCGAGGCCACGGTGGCGATAGACCCCTTCGGCGACATGTCCGCGCTGGCCGCCCGTGGGGTGCGGATCGACTACCCGCCGATCCAAGGCCTCGCCGCCGATCTCGTGCTTGTAACGCACGAGCACGCCGACCACAACGCGATCGAGCTCGTCGCCGGCGCGCCTGTCGTGCTGCGCTCCACGGCCGGGCGCCTGCAGTCGCCGCTCGGCGAGGTGGTGGCGATCGCCTCCGAGCACGACGAGGCGGCGGGCACCGAAAGAGGGCCCAACACCATCTTCGTCTTTGAGCTCGACGGCCTGCGCATCTGCCACTTCGGCGACTTCGGCCAGCGCGGCCTTCGCGACGAGCAATCCGATGCGATCGGGCCGTTGGACCTGCTCTTCATCCCCGTCGGCGGCGGCCCCACGATCGGCGCGGCAGAGGCGATTGAAATCGTGCGGCGACTGGCGGTGCGCTGGGTGGTGCCGATGCACTACCGCACGCCTCGCGTGTCGTTCTTGGAA
This sequence comes from Solirubrobacteraceae bacterium, assembly GCA_035939635.1. GTDB lineage: Bacteria > Actinomycetota > Thermoleophilia > Solirubrobacterales > Solirubrobacteraceae > Palsa-744. The sequence continues at coordinate 9,900 of DASZFR010000017.1, read as the reverse complement.
ACGGCCGATGAGTTCCTCGCCGGCATGGATTCCGTGCGGCGGCTGTCTTCGCCGGTGTTCGACACCCAAGCGCTCGACACCGCCCCGGCGGCTACGGCGGTGGTGCCGCAGGCTCCCTAGTCGGCCGCCGGCGAAGACTCGCTGATCACCGGCGAGCGGCCGGCGACGATTACCTCTATCTCGCCGCAGGAGGCTCCCGGACCGTAAGACGGGAGCCTCCCTGGCGAGGCGGGGTGGTCTAGGAGACCGTGATGGTCCCGGAGAAGGTGCCCTTGTTGACCTTCTTGCCGCCTCCGTGGCCTTTACCGGAGCTACCGCATGTGCCGCTGTACTTCTCGGTCACCGAGCCGGTGATTTTGTCTTCGCTGAACGGGAACGTGCCCATGTTGACCGAGCCTTCGAGGCTGGCGGCCATTTCGGTGATCGGCACGTTCAGCGACCCCGTCGACTGTTCGGTCCCCTTCGGCAGCCACTTGAAGATCGCGTCGTTGGCGCTTTCGAGCGGCACGCCAGCTTCTTTCAGCGATTTGCAAGAGACCGCTTCTTTGGTCTTCGCGACGACGTGGACGCTGCCGCCCGTAATAGCTGGCAGCGCGCGGCTCGCGACTAGCGGACAGTCACCTGCAGCAGCCGCGAGCCGGCGCCGGGGCGCCCGCTGTCGCCCGCCCACTGCGCCACGAACACCGAGGATCGGGTGATGTGCCAAGTGGTCGTGAAGCTGCCGCCGTTGGCCCCCGCGATCACCTCCTGGTGCTGCCACGCTCCGCCGGCGAGGTCGCGGCGTGATACCACGATTTCCTCACCGCCGAGCGCCCCGCCGAGCGTGCCATTGATTCGTAGCATCCCGTGGCCGGCGCGCAACGCGCGCTTGGTGTACGTCTTGCGCTTGACCGCGAGGGTGAGGCTCGCGGGCGTGCCGGCGACGTCACCGCCGCTCGCGGTGCTGAAGAGCAGACGCTCGATCGGTTCCCCCGACGTAGTGGATTCGAGGAGCGCCGACGCCCCAAGCGCGCTGCTGGCGACGATTCCGTCGGTCGGCAGCGAACCCGCCGTGATCTCCTGCGGATGCCAGGTGCTGCCGCCGTCTGAGGTGCGCAGCACATATGCGTTGGACGAGTCGACGCCGAAGGACCGCAGCGACAGATAACCGTGACCGGCGTCGGAAAACGCGAGCTGCGCGCCGTCGCTGCTGCCGGTCGAGAGGTCCTCGCGCCAGCTGCGCCCGCCGTTGCCAGTGAGCCACACGCGCCCGGCTGTGTCGAGCACGAGACCCTGCAACGCGCTCGTGAATGACACGCTGCGAATGGAGACGCCGGGGCTCCCCTTGCGCTTTCTGCCGTTTGCGCGCCTCGCGAGCGGGGGCGCCAGCGCGACCCAGCGCGCGCCTCCGTCGGTGCTGCGGACGAGCGTGTGTGTGCCGACGCCGAACGCGAACACGGCCGAGCCCGCGAGGTCGTAATCGGACAGATGCGCCGCGACGACCGCCCTTGCGGTAACCGGTTCAAAGCGTCCTCCGTGCACGGCGCGGTTGATGCCGAGCGGCCCGACCAACAAGACGGTGCCTTCACCCAGCGCGGCCACCGCGCGCGCGGGTCGTGTAGTGCCGGGATTCAGCGTCTGCCAGCTCTGCCCGCCGTTACTCGTTCGCTGCAGCCCGCCGCTGGCGTCGAGCGCGTAGCCAACGCTCGCGGTGGCGAACGCGGCGTCGGTGAGTTGCTGAGATGTCTGCGTCGCGATCACCTGCCAGCTTTGTCCGGCGTTGGTCGACAGCGCGAGGTCGCCACGCGTTCCCGGAGCCAGCAGCATCCCTCCGAGGCCGCTGCGCAGGCGGCCGTACTGACCGCCGATGTCGCCGCTCGCAGGCGTGAATGTGGCGCCCGAGTCGGCCGACAGCACGGTCGCGCCGCCCGCGCCCACCGCCACGATCTGGGTGGGGCTCGCGTACGCCGCGGCGTAGATCGGAGAGCTCGACGTCGTCTTGGTGGTCGCCGTCGCGCCGCCGTCGGCCGTCTCCACCAGCTGGTTGCCACCGCCGACGGTCAGGATGCACGTCATCGCCGTCGAGCAGTCGATGGAGTTCAACGACCTACCGGCGCCGATCGGCTCGGATTCCCATTTCGCGCCGCCGTCGGTGGAACGCAGCAGGGTCCCCGACCCGATCGCGTAGGCGTTGCTGGCGTCGACGAAGTGAAGCGCGGCGACCTTGGCGCCGGCGGGCAAGGTAACGGGACTCCAGGAGGCGCCGCCGTCGGGTGTCATGTACGCGTTGCTCGCGCCCGAGTTGGGGTCGCTGACGAAGGCGATGCCCACGCTCGCGCTGAGGAAGTGGACGTCGGTGCCGACGAGCGCGCCTCCGCCGCTGGAGGAGGGCGTCCCCGGAATGGCGGTGCGCCGCGCGAACGTTTCCCCTCCGTCGCCGGTCATCTCCAGAGAGCCGTTGCGCAGCAGCAAGAAGCCCACCTGCGGCGAGACGAAGCTGAAGGCGGCGACGGGTTCCGGGCATCCGGCCTCGGCGACGTTGAAGATCCGCTTGAAGATCTGGCCGCCATTGCTCGAGATGCGCGTGACGCACCCTGCGCCGCCGCCCACCACGACGGTGGCGGGCGCGAGCACCTGGACGCGTTCGAGGTCATCGACGGTGCCGGTGGTGAGGCCGCTCCATGACTTCCCGGCGTTCGCCGTCGACAGCGCGGTCCCGCCGCTGCCGACGGCGTAACCGACGCCACCGGAAAAGGCGATCGCGCGCAACGTCCTGCCCTGCGGCGTGGGATTGCCCCACGCCCACCCCGACTTGCTGACGTTGACGTTCGCCAGCGCGCCCCCCCCGATCACGCCCGCCGCGCAGGCGGCCAGTGTCGCCATGAGCAGCACCTTCGGCACGACTCGCCACTGAGCAGGCTCCGTCATCGGTCCCCTCCCGTTCGTGATTGCAGGCAGCGCGCCTGCGCCCTGTGTGAACAAACGCGTGGACCGCAAGTTGCGCGTGGCACAACAGCGGACGCGCTTGGGGCGCCGCAAACGCGGCCGCACACCTGTTCGGGTGCGCGCGTGGTGTCTAGAATCGGTTTCAGTGCTGATGGGAGCAAGGGGCAGCCGTAAGCGGCCTGGAGGGGTCGGGGCCGCGCCGCGGGTCATGCAGCGCGCGCGGAGGGGCGCGCGCCGTGCGCGCGTGGTTCGTCGTGCCTTGCTCGGCGCGCTTGTGGCCGCCGCGTCGCTCGCGCTGACGACCGCTTCGGCGTCTGCACTGATCGTGCACCTGCGCCATCACCGACTCAGCTACCAGCCCACGCGCAGGGCGGCTGCGCAGCTGCTGGGGGGCCCCAGTAACGCGTCGGGAAAACCCCTCGAATACCACGGCGGCCCGGTGATGGCGGCGAACACCAACTACGCGATCTACTGGGACCCCGGCGCTCCCGCGTACCCGTCGGGCTACCAGACCGGCCTGAACCGCTACTTCGAAGACGTCGCGCACGACAGTGGCGGGGTGATGAACACCGATTCGGTGCTCACCCAGTACGGCGACTCGGCCAGCGAATTTGCCAACTACAACTCGCACTTCGGGGGAGCGCTCGTCGACAGCGATGCCTACCCGGCGAGCGGCTGTGCGGAAGCGACGATCTGCCTCACCGACGAACAGCTGCGCTCCGAGCTGCAGGCGTTCGTGAAAGCCAACAAACTGCCGATCGATCTCCAGCACGAGTACTTCCTGCTCACGCCCCCGGGCGTGGAAAGCTGCTTTGAAGCCGCCGGTCACGAATGCTCGGCAGGCACCAAAAACGCCAAATACTGCGCCTACCACGGCTTCATCTCGGTGTCGGGCGCGGTGCTTGTCTACGCCAACGACCCCTATGTAGCTGGGCTGGGCTGCGATCCCGGCGAAGAACACCCAAACGAAAACGTCTCCGATGCGACGATCGCCGGTGGCCTCGCGCACGAGCACAGCGAGTCGGTGACCGACCCCCAGCTCAATGCGTGGTTTGACTCCAAACAGCTTGAGGTCGGCGACAAGTGCCGCACGTTCAAAACGGCCACCGAATTCGGCGAACCGCTCGGCAAGGCGCCCGACGGCTCCAACTACAACCAGGTCATAGACGCCAGCCTGTACTGGTATCAGCAGGAGTGGAGCAACGCCGCCGGCGGCTGCCAGCAGCGGCTCGCGGAAAGGCCGCTGGTGACCAAGGTCGCCCCCAAGGGCGGGTCGCCGTCCGGCGGCACCCTCGTGCACATAAGCGGCGCGAACTTCATCGCCCCGGCGACGGTGAAATTCGGCGCGGCCGCAGCGACTGAAGTGACGGTCACCTCGCCCACGTCGATCACCGCCGTCGCACCGGCCGGAGCGGGCAGCGTGTTCGTGACCGTGACCACCTCGGCCGGCTCCAGCGCGCCGAACAAAAAGGCGCGCTTCAAATACAAGAAAGCCAAAAAAGCGCAGCGGCTCGCCACCCGGCGCGGCCGCGCCTAACGCTTCGCTGCACGCACGTTAGGGGCTGCTGGGGCCCCGCCTGACGCGCATCGGTGGCCGCCGCGCCGCCGCGTCCGGGCTGCCGCCGTGCGCCCAGCGGATCGCTGCGCGCGGAGTCCGGGCTGGCCCAGCCTCCGTGTCGCGCGCGCCGCGCCCCGCGCATCGCTGCGCGCCGCGTCCAGCGCGGCTCAGCCTTCGTGTCGCGCGCGCCGCGCCGCTTCGCGCGCTTCGCGGCGCTGTTCCTTGGTTTTCTTCGGCGCCCCGGACGTGGAGCGCGCTTCGCGTTCCTGAGAGCGTTCTTCGCGTTCGCTCTGACGTTCCTGGGCGTGTTCTTGCTGCGTCTTGCGGGCGGCGCCGGCGGCGCTGCGCGCAGCTTCGCTCTTGCGCAGGCGTAGCGCAGATTTGTTCGCGCGCTGCGCCGCACTTGTGCGCTGATTTTCTTCGCGTTCGAGCGCTCGTTCGGCATGCCCAAGTCGCGGCTGGGCTGAGCCCGGTGGCGTTTCGTTCGTTGCCGGTGCGTAGCCCGAGCCCGCTTCGTCGGCGGCGTCGGCGGTCAGCTGCCGGTGCCCGAAAGCAGCGTCGAGCGGGGGCAGCTGTTCTTCGCTTGCGCCGCCCACGCCGGCGCCGCGTGCGCCGCCGCGCCTGAGAATTTCGCGCGTGTGAGTGCCGGCTTGAGTTTGACCGCTGACGCCGGCTGCGCTCGCGGTTGCGGTGGCAGCCCCGGCCCACGTCGGCGTGCTACCCGAGACGACCGAAGCGGGCGGCTTGCTGGGCGATTCGCCCGACGTGGCGAGCACGCCTGCGCCGACGCAGGCGCTTGCGCCCAAACAGGCCAGACCAGCGGCGACCTTCACTGCGACTCCATTCACGCCGCCGGCGACCTCCACCGCCGCCGCCACCGAGCCGCCCGCCACCGCGCCCCCGGCGCGCATCGCCGGAGCCGCAGAGCGGCCGCCCGCAACCACCTGTTCCAGCGCGCGGTATTTGAGAACGAGCGAGGGCGAGAGCGGCAGCAGGCAGCCAAACTGGTGGCGCTGGTTCGACACGCCGTCGGCGTATCTGCGGCAGCCAGCGCACGCGCGCAGATGGCGGCGCAGGCGACCCCGCAGCAACGCGGCGCCACGCGCGCTCGCGAGCTCTTCGCGGATCTCGCGGCAGTCGGCCTCGCGTGCGCGACGGTCAGAGATCAGGTGCGAGCGCGCCTGGTAGATGTAGGCCTTGACCTGGTCGGTGCGCACGCCGAGCACCCGGCCGATCTCCGCTTGGCTGAGGCCGTGCATCTCGGCCAGGACCAGCGCCGCGCGCTGTGTCTCGGGCAGCTCCAGGAGGCCCTTGAGCGTCTGGCGCACCTCCTCGCGCACCTCGAGTTCGCGGTAGGGGTCGCCGCGCAGCGCCGGCTCTCCGTTGAGCTCGACCTCCGGCCGGCGCTTGCGCATGATGCTCAGGCAGTCATTGCGCGCGATCGTGAACAGCCAGGGCCGCAGCGCAACCGGCCGCTCGTGCGACAGTAGCGCGCGATACGCGGCGGAGAAGGTCGCCTGCACGGCGTCCTCGGCGTCGTGGCGCGATCCGAGCACGTACGCGCAGAACGACAGCAGTTCGCCGCAGTGGCGCTTGTAGAGCGCTTCGAACGCGTGCGGATCGCCACTGCGCACGCGCGCGACCAGACGCTCGTCCGCCGCAACCAGCCGCCGGAGGCGAGCCCCCTTCGCCACGACTCCGTTGCTACCCGCCAAACGATCCTCCTCCGTTCAGGACCACAATAGCGCCCCTAAAACCTACCTAAACCTACCTGTTGACGGGATACCAATCAACAGTATGTTCACGCCGCCCGCGGCCTGCGAACTTCCTCGCTGCGGCCGCTTCTCGCCCCCGTGCGACGTCACGGCTGCGCGCCCACCTCAGATACGAGCCCCGAGCGCACGTCATAGACGAACCCGCGCACGCGCACTTGCGGCGCGACCAGCGGCGAGGAGCGCAAAAACGCGAGGTCGTCGAGCACCGCCTGCTCGAGCGAGGAGAATGGCAGAAAGTCGATCTCGTGCGCGTCGGCCCCCAGCTCGTGGCGGATCTTCTCGTGCAGATCGCGGTTGCGCAATCCGAGCATGCCGCAGTCGGTGTGCTTGACCACCGCCACCTCGCGCGTCCCCAGAAGCTGCTGTGAGACCACGAGCGAGCGAAGCGCCTCACGCGCGCTGCCGCCCGCGTTGCGGATCACATGCGCGTCCCCCTCGGCAAGGCCGAACAAGCGCGAGGGAAGCATGCGCGCGTCCATGCACGTCACCACCGCCACGCCGCGCGACGGCGCCGCCGGCAGATCCGCGCCCGCAAACTTCGCCGCATAGCCGCGGTTGTTCCGCACGAGCGCGTCGATCGCCGAGGCGCCGCCGGGGCGCGAGGGCGATCGCGGGGGTCTGAGCCTAGGTGGCACGCGGCGCTCCATCCACGCGCTGCGCGCCCGCGTAGACGTTGACGCTGTCCCCGCGCGCAAAGCCGCACAGCGTCATGCCGCGGTCGTGCGCGAGCTCGATCGCGAGCGAGGTCGGAGCACCCACCCCGACGAGCACCGGAGCTTGCGCCACTGCCGCCTTCTGTACGAGCTCGAAGCAGATCCTGCTGCTCACGCACAGCGCGCAGCCCGACAGCGGCATGTGGGCCGAGAGCACAGCCCACCCCACGACCTTGTCCATTGCGTTGTGGCGGCCGACGTCCTCGCGTACGCACAAAAGCTCCCCCGCTCTGGAGTACAAGCCCGTCGCGTGCAAGCCGCCGGTGCGGCGAAAGCCGGGTTGCTCGAGAAGCTGCGGCAGCCGCGCTAGCAGCTCGCGCGAGAAGGTCACCGTGTCTTCTATGCGCGGAGCGTGCACCGATACCTCCTCCAGAGCACCCTTGCCGCACACGCCGCAGGACGAGGTGGTGTAGAAGCGCCGACTCGCCGGTCGCCGTGCGAGCGCGCCGCTCACCTCGGCGGTGTTGGACTCAAGCTCCGCGGATGCGGCCACGCTGGGAACGCCGCGGAGCAGGCCCTCGCCGTGCAGGAACCCCACCGCGAGCTCCTCGTCGTCGCCCGGCGTGCGCATGGTGATCGCGATCGGCTCTGCGTCGGCCACGATCTGAAGCGGCTCCTCCACAGCGACCACGTCGGCGCGACCGTCGCGGGTCACGGGCTTGGTGGCGCGTGCGAGAAACACCTCCGACGCCGCGCGAGCGACGCGTTCTGTGCGTTGCACGTCCATCTCTACTCGACCGTGCCTGAGCTTAGCCGCGCGGGCGCAAGCGGGCCGCGCGCGTGGCCGCGCGTTCGCGCGCGGAGCGCTCAACCGGGCGAGCCTGCGCGGGGTGCGCTGTTCCGTTCGCAGGGTTCTTGAGGCTTCTGGTGCTGGCCGGGGTCGTCGGTACCAGTTCGACTGAAAGGCTAACGGCCGCTGGACGGAGACTGCGGTCGAACTGTGACCTCTTGCCTGCCCAGCGCATAGCCTGAAGCGATCTCGATGTCGTCGCTCAGGATCTGGGCTTCGGGAAGGTTGTGGAGCTTGTTGAGCGACTGGCTCTGGATTTGGCGGATACGCTCGCGCGTGACGTTGAACGTGCGCCCGACCTCCTCGAGCGTGCTCGGGTGCTTGCCGCCGAGGCCGAAGCGCAGCTCGAGCACGCGCCGCTCGCGGTACGAGAGGTTCTGAAGTGCCTCCCGCAGGGCCTCCTTCATGAGGGTCTCGACGGCGCGCTCGTAGGGAGACTCGGCTTGGTCGTCGGCGATGAACTCGCCGAACTCGGCATTGTCCTCGCCGCTGACGGGTTTCTCGAGCGAGATCGGCGCTTGCGCGGAGCGCTTGATCGAGTCGACCTCGTCGGGATCGATGCCGGTCACTTCGGCGATCTCCTCGGGCGTCGGCTCGCGGCCGAGCGCCGTAACCAGTTCGCGCTCGGCGCGACCAATTTTGTTGAGCTTCTCGACGATGTGGCCAGGGATCCGGATCGTGCGTGCCTGGTCAGCAAGCGCACGGGCGTTCGCCTGGCGGATCCACCAGGTCGCGTAGGTGGAGAACTTGAAGCCCTTGCGGTAGTCGAACTTCTCAGTCGCGCGGACGAGGCCGATGACGCCCTCCTGGATCAGGTCGAGAAACGACAGCCCTCGGTAGCGGTAGTTCTTGGCGATCGAGACCACGAGCCGCAGGTTCGACTCGACCAGCATCTGCTTGGCGTCGAAAGATCCGCGCTCGATCCGCCTAGCGAGATCGAGCTCCTCCCGAGCGCTGAGCAGCCGCGCCTTGCCGATGTCCCTGAGGAACAACTGCAGCGCGTCGGTAGTCCCCTCCGGCTCGAGATCCAGACGAGCCGCGCGGCCGGTGCGCTTCTCGGGCGCGGGCACAGTGTTCAGGCTCGCAGCAGTACCTGAGTCGATTTCCTCCACCAGCTCGATTTCAAGCCGCTCGAAGAGGCCGTACAACTCCTCCACGTCGGTCTCGTCGAGGCCGAAGTCGGCCGCGGCGGTCTCGATCTCAGCGTATGTGAGTACGCCGACCAGCTGGCCGCGTGAGATCAGACCCCTGACCTCTTCAAGCTCCTGAAGTTCCGCCACTGACGTGTGGTCGCGTTTCGCGTTCAGCCGCCCCGCTCAAAACGAGCTCATGTCGGTGCGGTGCTTGTCGCCGACGGGCGAAGCGAACTTCGTCTGGCGGCACCAGCCCGCCGTCCCGGCGGGTAAAGCTCCTCACTGCGGAACCCGTCGTACTCCCGAGCGTCTCGCTCGCGGTTGGAGCCCCGCGCGAGAATCGCCAGCAGGTGCGGATCCGAGCGCCAGTCCAGCGCATCGGTGTCGCCGCCGATGTTCGCGCGAGCGACGGCGACGGAGCCGCTTCGGGCGTCCTGACGCGTTTCGCCGCCACGGACGCCAGCCGGAACCGACGGCGTTTCGACCTCCGGATACGGTGTCGCGAAGCGGACGTGGCTTCGCTCGGTCCTCATCGCGCTCGGTACATTTGGCATTCGTGACCTCCTCCGAGGGCTCCCGAATCAGGACAGGCCCTCTTATCTGAACGGCGTTTCTGTCGCTTGGACGAAACAGCCCGTGAGGTCAGCGAGAGGCAGGTGTTGCCTGCCGGGGGCCTGCGCGAGAGGTTCGAGCAGTAGCGGCCGATAGCGGCCCAACATCGAGCCTACTCCCTTTCCTGTTCACGAACCGAACAACCGGCCAAGTTCCGCGTAAACCTCGCCTGACAGCGCACGTTTGAAGCCTACGAGCGCTTGGACACCGTGCCCGCCTGGCAAAGCGACTAATTGTTGTGAATTGGACGGAGCTGCGGATCGCGCGCTGTCGGGGACGAAGCAGCTTGGGCGCTCGCCGGACCCGCCGTCGAGCGCCTCGAGCAGCTCGGGTCGGCGAGAGAGTGCTGGCTACTTGGCGCCGACCCTATCCTCCAGGCCCGGCATGGATCTCC
>DASZFR010000016.1:0-11002 GCA_035939635.1 Solirubrobacteraceae bacterium | reverse complement strand
CGACGCAGTCGGTTCCAGCTTGACAACCTTGCCCATGGCGGCTTCATTGTACGGTCAACTTGCCGCGAAAGCTCTCTCCGGTGGCTAAATTGCCCCCACTTGCAGGGCAAACGTCGCTTGGTGCGCAGCTTCTGGGCGCTTTCGCGCGCCCGCTGTGGGCGGCGCTCGCCGCCGCCGCGCTCGCCGTGAGCCTGGCCGCGGCGCCCGCCTTCGCGCAGAACGTGGCGGCGCTGCAGGCGCAGCTCGCGCGCCAGACCGCGCTCGCCGGGTCCCAGTCGGGCGCGTACGTGTACGACCTCGACGCCGGCCAGGTGCTGTTCTCCGCGCGCGCCGAAGTGAAGCGCCCGCCCGCGTCGGTGGAGAAGCTCTACACCGCCGCCACGGCGCTCGAGCGCATGGGGCCGGGCGCGCGCCTGTCCACGGCGGTGCTGGGCACCGGCAGCCTCGCACCGAGCGGCGTGTGGCAGGGAAACCTGTATTTGCGCGGCGGGGGCGACCCGACCTTCGGCAGCTATGCGTTCATCCGCGGCCACTACAACGGCGTGGGCGCGAGCGTGTCGGCGCTCGTCACCCAGCTCGTGCGCCGCGACGGCATCCGCGCGGTGAGCGGGTCGGTCGTCGGGGACGAGAGCTACTGGGACTCGCTGCGCGGCGAGCCGTCGAGCGGCTTTGCCTTTGACCCTGAACTGGAAGGAAACCTCAGCGCGCTTGAGTTCAATCGCGGCGAAACCGGCATGCAGCGAGGCGCCCACGCGCCCGCCGCTTACGCCGCCCGTGAGCTGTGGGCCGCCCTGCGCCGCGCGGGTGTGAAAATCGCCGGGCGCGTGCGAACCGGCGCCACTCCGCGCGGCGCCGCTTCGCTCGCCGCGGTCAGCTCGCCGACGCTCGCGCAGCTGTTGGGCTTAATGCTGCCGCCGTCTGACAACTTCTTTGCCGAGACGCTCCTGAAGGACCTCGGGGCGCGCTTCGGCGCCGCCGGCAGCACGGCCGCCGGCGCCGCGGTGGTGCAGCAAACGATCGCCGCGCACTTCGGACTGCGCCCACAGGTGGTTGACGGCTCGGGCCTGTCGCGCGCGGACAAAACGTCGCCGCTGCAGGTCGCGAGCCTGCTGCAGGCGCTGTACCCCACGCAGGCGGGCGCGGCGCTGCGCTCGCGCCTCGCGGTCGCCGGGCGCAGCGGCACGCTTGAACACCGCATGCGCTCGACCGCCGCCGCGGGCCGCTGCCAGGCAAAGACCGGCACGCTGATCGGCGCGTCCAACCTCGCCGGCTACTGCCGCTCCGCGAGCGGGCACACGCTCCTGTTCGCGTTCTTCGACGACGGCATCGAAGTCGAACTGGCCCACGCTGTGCAGGACCAGATGGCGATCGCGCTCGCCAGCTACTGAGCGCCGCGCTCAGAGCCGCGCAGCAACGCTTGCAGCCCCTCTTCGTCGAGCACGGCCACGCCGAGACGCTCGGCGGTCGCCAGCTTTGACCCGGGGCTGTCCCCGGCGACCAGGTAGTCGGTGCGCTTTGAGACCGAGCTCGTCACGCGCCCGCCGGCCGCCATGATCTGCTCGGTGGCCTGCTCGCGCGGCAGCTGGGGCAACGTGCCGGTGAGCACCAGCGTCTTGCCCGCGAGCGGCCCCTGCGCGGGTGCGGGACCGTCCGCGGCGAGCTTCAGGCCGAGCCCGCGCAGGTCGTCGATCAGCGCGCGCATGCGCGGGTCGTCGAGCTGCTCGCGGATCGCGCGTGCCATCTTCTCGCCGATTCCCGGCGTCTGCTCGATCTCCTCCGCCGAGGCCGCCAGCAGCGCGTCGATGTCGCGAAAGCGCTGCGCGATGTTGCGTCCGGTCACCTCGCCCACCTCCTCGATCCCCAGCGCGAACAGCACCCGGGCGAACGGTCGCTGCTTGGAGGCTTCGATCGCGTCCAGCAGCTTGCGCGCGGACACCGCACCGTATCCGTCGAGCTGCACGAGCTCGGGCTCCGACAGCCGGTAGAAGTCTCCCGCGGTTTTCACCAGGCCGTGCTGTTGCAGCTGGGCCACCTGCTTCTCGCCGAGGCCCTCCACGTCCATCGCTCCCCGCGACACGAAGTGCTTTAGCAACTGCCACGCCCGCGCAGGGCAGTCGCGGTTGGGGCACCTGGTGAACACCGCGCCCGGTGGCTTGACCGTTGGCGTGTTGCAGGACGGACAGCGCGCCGGGGGTGCGGGGTGCGGCGGCCGTCGCGAGCTCTCGGCCACATGCGGCGCGGGCGAGAGCACCTGCGGGATCACGTCGCCGGCGCGCAGCACGATCACGTCCTCGCCTTCGCGGATGTCCTTGCGCACGAGGTCCTCCTCGTTGTGCAGAGTGGCCAGCTTGATCGTCACGCCCGCCACCGCCACGGGCTCGAGCACGGCGAACGGGTGCAGGTCCCCGAACTTGCCCACGTTCCACATCACCCGCTCCAAGCGCGTCACGGCCGTGGTGGGCGGGAACTTCCACGCCACCGCCCAGCGCGGATCGCGCCCCACCGAGCCAAGCCGCCGCTGCAGCTCGAGGTCTGAGACCTTCACCACCGCGCCGTCGATCTCGAAGTCGAGATCGCCGCGCTTGGCCTGCCAGCTTTCACACTGCTCGATCACCTCCTGCTCGCTCGCCAGCAGCTTGACGTCTTTGTTGACGCGAAAACCGTGCTCGCCGAGCCAGTGCAGCGCTTCCCAGTGGGTCTTGAACGACACGCCCTGGATCACGCCCACCTGGTAGAACCAGATCGAAAGCGGCCGTTCGGCTGCCAGCTTGGGGTCGAGCTGGCGCACCGTGCCCGCGGCGGAGTTGCGCGGGTTCATGAACGTCGATTCGCCTTTCTCCGCGCGGCGCTCATTGAGCGCCGCGAAATCCTTCAGCGACATGTACACCTCGCCGCGCACCTCGAGCATCGGCGGCACGTCTTGCACGTGCAGCGGGATCGCGTTGATCGTCCGCAGCGAGTGCGTGATGTCCTCGCCGATCTCGCCGTCGCCGCGGGTCGCGCCGCGCACGAACGTGCCGTTCTCGTAGATCAGGCTGATCGCCAGCCCGTCGATCTTCGGCTCCACCACGAACTCGAACTTGGGGTCGGATATCCCCTCGCGCGCGAGGTGGTTGCGCATCCGCTCCACCCACGCTCGCAGCTCGGACTCCGAGCGCACGTTGCCCAGCGAGAGCATCGGCTCGGGATGCGCCACCTTGCGCAGTTGGCTGATCGGCGTGGCACCCACGCGCTGCGTGGGCGAGTCCGGCGTGATCAGCGCCGGGTATCGGCGCTCGATCTCGCGCAGCTCGTCAAGCAGCTTGTCGTAGGCGTCGTCTGAGATCTCCGGGTCGTCTTCTACGTAGTAGCGCCGCGCGTGGTAGTCGAGCTGCCCGCGCAGCTCCTTGGCGCGGGCGCGCACCTCGCGCGGGACCCGCTGTGCCGGCGCGCCGGCGCGCTGCGACGCGCCGCCCGCTGATCGACCGCCGCCGCCGCGCGCGGCGTCGTCGTCGGGCGCGCCCTCGGCGCCGGCTTGGCGGCCGCGCTCGTCCGCGGGGGCGGGGGGGCGCGAAGACGCCCTGGCGCGCGCGGCCGAAGCGCGTGGGCTCCTGCCCGCGCTCACCGCGTCTCGGAGGTGAGCCCGGCCAACATCTCGCCGAGGTCGAACCCCCGCAGCAGATCCAGGCTCGGGCGGTGCGTGAGGTCGAAGTGAATGGGCGTCACGGCGATGCGCCCCGCGGCAACCGCGGCCAGGTCGGTGCCGGGCTCGTCGTGGAAGCCGGGATCGGATCCGTAGATCCAGTAGCGACGGCGATGCTCTTCCTCGCTCTCGAGCTTGAGCTCGTCGCGGTAGATGCGTTTGCCCAGGCTCGCGACCTCCACCCCGTTGGGTTCGCCGGCGGGGACATTGACGTTCACGAGCGTGCGCGCGGGCAGCGACAGCTCATCGATGCGCTCGACCCAACGAGCCACAAACCGCGCCGCCGTCTCAAAGCCAAAGCCGCCGTCGAAGCGATAGTCCAGCGAGCGAGCGAGCGACTGCTGCGACACCGCGATCGCCGGCAGTCCCAGCACAACACCCTCGAGGGCAGCGGCCACGGTTCCCGAATAGGTGATGTCGTCGCCGAGGTTCGCGCCGTGGTTGATGCCCGAGATCACGAGGTCGGCTGAAAACCCCTCCACGAGGCCGAGGCTCGCGAGCCTCACGCAGTCCACCGGTGTTCCGTCAGTCGCGTAGCCCACGCTGCCGTCGGCGAACGGCACCTCGGCCACCCACAGCGGACGGCGCGTGGTGATCGAGCGCGCCATCGCCGAGCGGTTGCCGTCGGGGGCGATCACCGCCAGGCGCACGCCTTCCAGCTCGCGCAGCGCCGCGCGCATCGCCTGCAGGCCGTCGGCCTCGATGCCGTCGTCGTTCGTGAGCAGCACGTCGAGCATGCGCTTCAAGCATAGGCGCGCCCCCCGCCGAACCTGGCGCGCCTGTGAAGCTGGTGTGACCGCCGACAGCGGGAGGCCGGCGCGCGGCGACGGCGCGGCGACGCGGGTGGCGGGCGGCGGCGTGACCGCGGACGGGCACCCGTCAGGCGTAGGACACCGCCGCGAGCGCGAGCCCGCACGGCGGCGCCGTTTTGCCGGCCTCGGTGCGCGGGCGACCCTCCAGCAGGCGAGTGAAGTGCTCGACGCTGTGCAGACCGCAAGCCACGTCGAGCATCGTGCCCACCAAGGTGCGACTCATATGGCGCAGAAACGTCTCGGCCTCGATCCAGAACTCGAGCAGCGCGCCCTCCGGTGCGTCCCGCGCTGCGTTGCACCACTCGTCACGGGCACCGCAGCCGGCCGCGTGCACGCGCCACTCTGCGCGTAGTATGTTGCGCTCAAAGTGCGAGTGCTCGGTCTCGGCCGGCGTAAACGCGGTGAAGTCGTGCCTGCCGCGCAGCGCCCGCGCGCACTGCCCCAGCGCGTCGCGGTCGAGCTCGCGCGGCCACCACAGCACCCGGTCGCGCGCGAGCGCGCTGCGCGAGCGCCGCACCAGCACGCGGTAGCAGTAGGTCCTGCTGGTGGCGTCGCGACGCGCGTCAAATCCGCTCGGCGCGGGTTCGCAGCGCAGCACCGCGGCGTCGGGCCCGATCAGCGCGTTCAGCCGCGCCGGGTCGACGGCCTCGGCACCGTAGCTTGCAACCTGTTCCCACGCGTGCACGCCCGCGTCGGTGCGCCCCGCCACGGTCAGCGTGAGCTCACGCCCATCTGTCGTGTGCGACCCGAGGATCGTGCGCAGGGCTTGCTGCAGCTCGCCCTCGACGGTGCGCAGGCCCGGCTGGCGGCCCCAGCCGGCAAAGCCGCTGCCGTCGTATTCGAGGGTGAGCTTTGAGACCATCGGCCGCGCCGGCGGCACGCGGCCGCGTCAGACGAGCTCGATGAGCACCATCTCGGTCGCGTCGCTGCGGCGCGGCCCGAGCTTGAGGATGCGCGTGTAGCCGCCGGGTCGCTCGGCGTAGCGCGGCGCCAGATCGACAAACAGCTTGTGCACGGCGAACTTGTCCTGCGCGAGCGTCGACAGCGCTTGGCGGCGGGCGTGCAGGTCTCCGCGCTTGGCCAGCGTGATCAGGCGCTCGACCTCGGGCTTGACCGCCTTGGCCTTGGCCTGGGTGGTGGTGATGCGCTCGTGCTCGATGATCTCCTTGCTCAGGTTCATCAGCAGCGCCTTGCGGTGAGCGCTATCGCGGCTGAGCTTGCCCCTGGCCTTTTGGTGGCGCATCGGCCTAGTCCTGGCGCAGGTTCAGGCCGCGCGCGTGCAGAGTTTCGATCACCTCGTCGATCGACTTCTTGCCGAAGTTGGGGATCGCGTTGAGCTCGGCCTCGGACTTGGAGATCAGGTCGCCCACGGTCTGGATGCCCGCGCGCTTGAGGCAGTTATACGAACGCACGCCCAGCTCGAGCTCCTCGATCAGGATGTTGTACTCCTCGCCCTGCAGCGCCGCTGGGATGCCGCCGGCGCCGACCGCGAGGCCGTGCCCGTCGAGCTGTCCGCCCGGCGTTGCGCGCAGCTCTTGGATGCGGTCTGCGTCGGTGAAGATCGCCAGCTGAGAGATCAATAGCTCCGCCGCCTCGCGGAGCGCGGCCTGCGGCTCGATCGAGCCGTCGGTCTCGATGTCCAGCGTGAGCTTGTCGTAGTCGGTGCGCTGGCCCACGCGCGCCTGCTCGACCGAGTAGGCCACGCGCCTCACCGGCGAGAAGATCGAGTCGATCGGAATCACCCCGATCGGCTGATCGGGAGACTTGTTCTCCTCCGCGGGGCGGTAGCCGCGGCCGCGGCCGATCGTCATGTACAGCTCGAGCTTGGTTTTCTTCTCGAGCGTCGCGATGTGCACGTCGGGGTTGAGGATCTCCACGCCGGCAGGCAGGTCGATGTCCTTGGCGGTGATCTCGCCGGGGCCCGTGACCACCAGCGGCGCCTCCACCTCGCTCGCGTCGGAGTGCATCCTGCAAACCACGCCCTTGAGGTTGAGCACGATGTCGGTCACGTCCTCGGTGACGCCCGGGATCGTCGAGAACTCGTGCGCCACGCCCTCGATGCGCACGCTGGTGACGGCCGCGCCTGAGAGCGACGACAGAAGCACGCGCCGCAGCGAGTTGCCGAAGGTGTAGCCAAAGCCGCGGTCCAGCGGCTCGATCGTGAAGTTGCCGCGGTTCTGCTCCGCGGACTCGCTGGTTATGCGGGGGATCTGGAAATCGAGCATCTGGGTCCTAACGTCGGTTGGTGTCACGCCGGCGCACTGCACGGCCGGCTGAGACGGCGCCCCCTCAGCGGAGGCACCGCGATTGTTGTCCTCCTACTTCGAGTACAGCTCGACGATGAGCTGCTCCTGCACCGGCGCGGCAACCTCTCGCCGCTCCGGTCTGCGCAGCACCTTGGCCGTGAGCGACTCGTGGTCGGCCTGCAGCCACGCGGGGATCTGTCCTGTCAACTCGGTGGCGTCGCGGACCACCTGCGTAGCCGTGGTGTCCGCCTTGATGGCGATCACGTCGCCGGGGCGCACCTGGTGGCTTGGGATGTTCACGCGGCGGCCGTTGAGCGTCCAGTGGCCGTGGCGGATCAGCTGGCGCGCCTGGCGGCGCGAGGCGGCAAAGCCGAGCCGCACCAGCACGTTGTCCAGCCGGCACTCGAGCAGCGCGAGCAGATTCTCGCCGGTGATGCCCGGCTGGCGCGAGGCCTTCTCGTAGTAGCCGTGGAACTGCTTCTCGAGCAGGCCGTAGTAGCGGCGCGCCTTCTGCTTCTCGCGCAACTGGAGGCGGTACTCGCTCTGTTTGAGCCGGCCGCGCCCGTGCTCGCCGGGCGGGTAGGAGCGCCGCTCCACCCCGCACTTGTCGGTGAGGCAGCGCTCGCCCTTGAGGAACAGCTTCTGCCCCTCGCGGCGGCACTGCTTGCACTGTGGGCCTGTGTCTCTTGCCATCTGCGGTTCTGTCCTCGCTACACGCGCCTGCGCTTGCGCGGGCGACAGCCGTTGTGGGCCTGGGGGGTAACGTCGCGCACCCCGGTCACCTCGAGGCCCGCGGCCTGCAGCGAGCGGATCGCGGTCTCGCGCCCCGAGCCCGGGCCCTTGACGAACACGTCCACTTTCTGCAGCCCCTGCTCGAGGCCCTTGCGCGCGGCGGCGTCGGCGGTGACCTGCGCGGCAAACGGCGTCGACTTGCGCGATCCCTTGAAGCCGGCGCCGCCCGCCGACTCCCACGCGATCACGTTGCCCTCGGTGTCGGTGAGCGAGACGATCGTGTTGTTGAAGGACGTCTTGATGTGCGCCTGCCCCACCGGGATGTTCTTTTTCGGCTTGCGCCGGCCTCGTGCGCGTTTGGGTGCGGCGGGCACTACTTCTTACCCGCCCGCTTCTTGCCCGCCACCTGCATGCGCCGCGGGCCCTTGCGCGTGCGCGCGTTGGTCTTGGTGTTCTGCCCGCGCACCGGCAAGCCGCGGCGGTGGCGCAGGCCGCGATAGGCGCCGATCTCCTGCAGGCGTTTGATGTCCTGGCTGCGCTCGCGGCGCAGATCGCCCTCGACCGTGTAGCCGTCGTCGATCGTCGCACGCAGCTTGGCGACCTCGTCCTCGGTGAGGTCGCGCACGTAGGTGTCGGGGCTCACGCCGACCTTGTCGAGGATGTCCTTCGACATCGAGCGGCCGATCCCGTAAATGTATGTGAGGCCGATTTCCGAGCGCTTGTTTAGCGGCAGGTTTACGCCGGCGATACGTGCCATCAGCTGATCACCCCTGGCGCTGCTTGTGGCGCTTGTTCTGGCAGATCACCAGCACGACGCCGTTGCGGCGGATGATCTTGCATTTCTCGCACATCGGCCTGACCGATGGTCTTACCTTCATGGTCCCTCTTTCAGGCGGCGGTTCTCCCGCGGCGCGGCTCTGGCT
The DNA here is from genome assembly GCA_035939635.1 of Solirubrobacteraceae bacterium. Taxonomy (GTDB): domain Bacteria; phylum Actinomycetota; class Thermoleophilia; order Solirubrobacterales; family Solirubrobacteraceae; genus Palsa-744. The sequence goes on along the minus strand of DASZFR010000016.1, from coordinate 2,607 downwards.
GCCGCACGGGCCGCCGCTACCGCGCCGGGGACACGCTCACGCACGCGCGGGGGCGCGCGGTCGCGCAGGACACTGCATGCTAGCAATTCCATCCGCGTCGATCGGGCCCGGGATCGCTGCGCCTGCTCGGCGCAGGCCGCCGGTCGCTGGGTGCGTGCCGGCCCCGGCGGGCGGCGCTCGCCGGACGGCGCGCACGACCGGCGCCGGCCCCTCGGGGCACTGGCGCTCCCCGGCCCGCGCGCACGGCCGGCGCCCACGCGGGCGCTGGGACTGGGATCCCGCGGGCTAGCGCGCGCCGGCGGCGGGCGCCGCGGCCTGCTCGTCGTCTGCCTGCGCGACGAGGTGCCAGGGCGTGAGCACGCGGGGGCCGTCGGCGGTGATCGCGACGGTGAACTCGAAATGGGCGGCGGGCGAGCCGTCGGCGGAGAAGATCGCCCAGCCGTCGCCGCCCACGCGCACGCGCGCGCCGCCCGCGGTCACCATCGGCTCGACCGCCAGCACCATGCCCTCTTCCAGCGGCACGCCGCTGCCTGGACGCCCGTAGTTGGGGACCTGCGGGTCCTCGTGCATGCTGCGGCCGATGCCGTGACCCACCAGCGAGCGCACGACCGACAGGCCCGCGCCCTCAGCCGCGCCCTGGATCGCGCTGGAGAGGTCCCCCATGCGCTTGCCCGGCACGCACTGCGCCACACCCGCGTGCAGCGAGCGCTCGGTGGCCGTCAGGAGGTTCTGCACCGAGGCGCCGATCTGGCCCACCGGAAACGTGCGCGCGGCGTCGGCGACCCAGCCGTCGAGCGTGACGCCGACGTCGATCGAGACGCTGTCGCCGCGCTTGAGCCTGTAGGGGCCCGGTATGCCGTGCACGATCATCGCGTTGGGCGACGCGCAGATCGAGCCGGGAAAGCCACGGTAGCCCTTGAAAGTTGGCGTGGCACCGCGCTCGCGGATGAAGCGCTCGGCGAGCTCGTCGAGCTGGCCGGTGCTCACGCCGGGTGCGATCGCGCGCTCGACCTCGGCCAGCGTGTCCACCAGGATGGCGCCGGCGCGCGCCATCTTGGCGATCTCCTGCGGAGACTTCTTGATGACCACCGAGGCAGCTTAGCCTGACCTACAGGTCCTCCTCCAGCCGCAGCGTGGCCACTGTGGCGCGCAGGTGCCTGTGCACCTCCTCGGGGCTGCGCCGCCCATCGAAGCGGCGCAGCAGCCCCGCGGCGTCGTAGTGGGCAAGCAGCGGCTCGGTCTGGGCGTGGTAGACCTCCAGGCGCCGGCGGATCGTGGACTCGCGGTCGTCGTCGCGCTGCACCAGACGCGCGCCGTCCTGGTCGCAGATGCCTTCGTGCTTGGGCGGGTCGAACTCCACGTGGTAGATGTGGTTTGGGTTCTTCACGCACACGCGCCGGCCGGAAAGGCGACGCACGACCTCCTCGTCGGGCACTTCGATAAAGAGCGCCGCGGTGAGCCGCCGGTTCTCGCGCGCGAACGCCTCGTCCAACGCGCGTGCCTGCTCGGCGTTGCGCGGAAAGCCGTCGAGCAAAAAGCCGTCGCGCGCGTCGGGCTCCTCGATGCGGCGCGTGATCATGTCCAAGATCAGCTCGTCCGGCACCAGGTCGCCGGCCTCCATATAGCTCTTGGCCTGCTTGCCGAGCTCGCTGTCGCGGGCGACCTCGTCGCGCAACATGTTGCCGGTGGCGATGTGCGGCAGGCCGAAGTCTTCGTGCAGGCGATCCGCCTGCGTGCCCTTGCCGGCACCCGGCGGGCCGAGCAGGATCAGGTTCAGTTCCGGCACCTGGCGCTGGAGCCTATCCGCTTGCCTGAGCGCGGCGCTCGCGCCGGTGGCGCCCACGTCAAAGCGGCCTCGCGCGGAGCGAGGCTACTTCAAGAAGCCCTCGTAACTTCGCATCATCAGCTGCGCCTCGAGCTGCTTCATCGTTTCCAGCGCGACACCGATCACGATCAGGATCGAGGTGCCGCCGAGGGGAATGTTCTGGTGCGTGCGCGCGATCAGGATCGTCGGCAGCGCGGCAACCGCGGCCAGAAACAGCGCCCCGGGAAACGTCAGCCGCGCGAGGATGCGGTCGAGGAATTCCGCCGTGGGGCGCCCCGGGCGCACGCCGGGGATGAAACCGCCGTACTTCTTCAAATTGTCGGCCTGGTCGACGGGATTGAAGGTAACCGCGGTGTAGAAGTAGGTGAAGATGATGATGAACACCGACTCGCCCACCACGTAGTGCCAGCCGCTGGGACTGAAGAAGTCAGACACCTGCGTGCCCCAGTGTGCTTTCACGAGCTGGCCCACGGTGGGCGGGAAGGCCATGATGCTCGCGGCGAAGATCACGGGGATCACGCCGGCCATGTTCACGCGCAGCGGCAGGTACGTCTGCCCGCCCTCGGTCATGCGGCGGCCGATCACGCGCTTGGCGTACTGCACCGGTATCCGGCGCTGGCCTTCCTGCACGAACACGATGCCCGCCACCACGACGAGCACGAGGAACGGCATCATCACCTTGAAAACCTGGTCCTGGGTTGTCCACCACGTCTGCACACCGGCCGGCAGGCGCGCGACGATCGACGCGAAGATCAACAGCGAGATGCCATTGCCGATGCCTT
>DASZFR010000015.1:0-10610 GCA_035939635.1 Solirubrobacteraceae bacterium | reverse complement strand
TCGCCCGCTGGCCGCCGTCAGTACGCTCGGCCCTGGGGCCGGGAGCGGCACGCGGCGGCGGCACAAGGACCGCATCGCGCGGCTCGCTCGCCGTGCCGACCGCCTGGGCGAACGGCTGGGCGAAGAACACGATCTGTTTGTGCTCGCGCAGCGGGTGCGAGAGCAGGGCTGCGGACGGCGCACCCGGCGCAGCCTGCTCAAGGTCATCAACAGCCGCCGCAAGCGGCTGCGCCGGCGCGCATTGCGCGACGGCGAGCGGCTGTACCGGCGCCGGCCGAGCCGCGCGCTCGCACGGGTGCGCCGCGCCTTCGCGCAGCAGGCACCCGCGTAGGTGGCGCGGTTTGACTACACCACCGCGGGACACGTCACCGTGGATGTGCTCCCCGACGGATCCACCCAGCCGGGCGGCGGCGCGTTCTACAGCGCGCTACAGGCGTCGCGGCTGGGACTTCGCGCGCTGGTCGTAACGCGCGGACGCAGCGCGGAGCTCGAGCGGCTGCTCGAGCCCTACGCCGCCGAGCTCGAGCTAGATATCCAACCCGCCCGGCACACCACCAGCTTGCAGAGCTGCGCCGGCGACACCGCCGCGACCCAACGCGTGCTCGCCTGGGCAGGGCCGCTCGAGCCCCCGACCGCGGTTGACAGCGAGATCCTGCACTTCGCACCCGTGGCTCGCGAGACGGGCCGCCACTGGCGCGGCCGAGCGAGCTTCATCGGCCTCACGCCGCAGGGCCTGATCCGCAGCTGGCAGGCGATCGGCGAGCAGATGCGCCCGAGCGAGCTCTCGCGCGATCAGCTGCCCGAGGACCTGGACGCCGTCGTGCTCAGCGACCGCGAGCGCGCCTGCTGCGGCGTCCTCTTCGCCCCCGCCGGCGCGCCTGGCCGGCGAGCCGAGGTGAGCGATCCCGGCCACGGCAAGCAAGGCGACGACGCCACGCCGCTGGTCGCCGTCACGGCCGCGCACCGGCCGACCGTGCTGCACCTCCGCGAGGCCGCGCCGCTGACGCTCGCCGTGCCGCGCGTGCAACGCGTCGTGGACGATGTCGGGGCGGGCGACGTGTTCGCCGCCGCGTTCTTCTGCGCGCTCGCGACCAACGGCGCGCCGGCCGACGCCGCCGCATTTGCAAACGCGGCCGCAGCTGTCAGGCTCAGCGGCGCCGGCGCGGACGCGGTGGGCACGCGCGCAGCCATCGAGCAGCGCATTCACAGCGCCGCGCGGGCGTAGTCCCACAGGACTCGGCCCCCCCGCGCGGCCGGCGTTTCGCGCCCCGCGGGCGGCTTTTAGGCCGGCTGATGCTCGGCCTGGTCGAGCAGCTCGCCGAGCTCCTCGCGCTGCAGTGGGTGCCCGCACGCGTGCGCGGCGAGCAGCAGGCTGCCGGCCACCGGCGACATGTCCACGACCGACACGGTGGCCTGCGGCGCCTGTTCGTGCACGCGCACGGCGAGCGGTTGGGCAAACACCGGGCCCGCCCTGAAACCGCTGCCGATCAGGCCCACCGGAAACGGGTCGCCACCCTGCGCGAGGCCGGTGCGCTCTATGACCACGTTGATTTGTCGCGCCAGCTCAGCCGCGCCTCGGCGGTAGAGCTCGATCGCCACCGCGTCGCCGGCTTCGGCCGCCGCGCAGGTGTGCGCGGCAAACGCGGCGATCTCGCTCTTGGTGAGAGGCTTCGAGTACACGAGCGCCGCCAGCTCCTCGACCGAGCCGACGGCGAAGAACTCCACCAGCGCGTCGCTGATCGCGGTCGGCGGCCCGCTGCCGTCGCGATCGCGCAACGCGGCGCGAATCGAGTGGCTGCCAAACCAGTACCCACCGCCCTCGTCGCCCAGCAAATGGCCCCAGCCGCCCGCGCGCCACGGCTGTCCCTCAAAGCCGACGCCGAAGACGTTGGAACCCGTCCCCGAGATCGCCGCGACCCCCGGCCGCGCGTCGGTGGCGGTTGCCCACGCGCCAACCACGTCGTTGACCACGATCCAGTCCTCATTGCGCATCTCGCCCACGTGACGCGCCACCGCGGTCGTGTCGGTACCGGCCACCGCCAGCACCGCTCGCGCGAGCGAATCCTGGCTGATGCCCGCACGTCGAATCGCCGCGTCGGCCGTGGCGAGCAGTGCGCCAACGGCTGCGGGCACGCCGATCGCATCCTCGTTGCTCGGTCCGCCGTGCGCGAGGTGCAGCGCGCGCTCCTGCAGATCGAGCACCGCCGCGAGCGTCTTGGTGGCGCCACCGTCGATCCCCATCACGAACCGCGCGCCGGGATGGCGCGCCGGCTTGCGCAAAGCGCTCGGGAGCTGCACCAGCGACGTCCTGTCCATCCGCGAATCCTTACAAGATCGGTACCCGGTTAGGATCGCGCGGTGCCCGACGCCGCGACCACGGCCGTTTTTCCCCGCGCACAGATCGGCGCGGGCATGTACGAGTCGTTCTATCTGAGAGTCACCGCGCCGAACGAGCCGCTCGGCGGGTGGATCCGCTACACCGTGCACAAGCGCCCGGGCGAGCAGCCGCGCGGCTCGGTCTGGTTCACGCTGTTTGACGCACGCGCCGGCGCGCCGCTGATGCACAAGCACACCTCCGACGCGCCGCGCGTCCCGGCCGGCGGTTGGATCGCGATCGGCGACAGCGGCGGCGGCCAGGCGCCTACGGGGCACGATGTCGAAGGCGGGTCGATCTCGCCCGGCCAGGCGAGCGGGCGCTGCGGGCCGGCGAGCTGGAGCCTTCGCTGGGAAAGCGACGAAGCGGAACTGCGACACCTCGGGGCGCCGTTTCTGTACCGCGCGCCGCTGCCGCGCACCAAGCTCACAAGCCCGGCACCCTGCGCGCGCTTCAACGGCGCGATCGAGCTCGCCGGGCGCCCCGCGATCACGGTGGACGGGTGGCGCGGGATGGTCGGCCACAACTGGGGCGCCGAGCACGCCGAGCGCTGGATCTGGCTGCACGGAGTTGACTTCGACGGCGCTGCGGAGGCGTGGCTGGACGTCGCCCTCGGGCGGGTTCGCGTGGGGCGCGTGCTCACACCCTGGGTGGCCAACGGCGCGATCTGCCTCGACGGCACCCGCCATCGCGTGGGTGGACTCACGGCGCGAGGCGCGCACGTGCGCGAGGACGCGCACGGGTGCGCGCTGGAGCTCGTTGGCGAACGCGGACTGGCGCTGCAGGCGCAGGCGATCGTGCCCGACCACACCGCGGCCGGCTGGCGCTACAGCGACCCGGACGGAAGCGAGCACGATGTCGTCAACTGCTCGATCGCCGAGCTCGAACTGGACGTCAAGCTGCCGGGCAAGGGCGCGGCGCGGGTTCTGCACAGCGCCCACGGCGGCGCGTACGAGCTGGGCATGCGCGAGCACGACCACGGCGTGGCGCTCGCGCCGTTTGCAGACGGATGACGCGGCCGGCTCGCGCGTATGGTGTGCGCGTGCCTTGCAACGCTCGCAACCCGCGCGAATGAGCGACGGGCCGGGCCTGCGGGAGGTCGGCTCCGGGCTGTACGCCTACGTGCAGCGCGATGGCGGTTGGGGCTGGAGCAACGCCGGCCTGGTGGTGGGGGACGAGAGCAGCGTGCTCGTGGACACTCTGTTCGATCTGCGACTGACAGGCGAGATGCTCACGACGATGCGCCGCGCGGTGCCCGCGGCGGCGCACATCGAGACGCTCGTGAACACCCACGGCGACGGCGATCACACCTACGGCAACCAGCTGCTGTCGGGCGCGCGCATCGTTGCCTCCGAGCAGGCAGCGCGGCAGATGGGCGAGCTGCCGCCCCAGGCGATGGCACAGCTCGTCGAACAGGCACCCGCGATGGGCGACCTGGGGGCATTCTTTCTGGAGTGCTTCGGCGCCTTTGACTTCCACGGCATTGAACTGCGGCTCCCCGACGAGACCTTCACCGAGTCCTTCGCGCTGCAGGTGGGCCAGCGCGAGCTGCAGTTGATCGAGGTCGGCCCCGCGCACACGCGCGGCGACATCCTGGTGCACGTCGCGTCCGATCGCGTGCTGTTCTGTGGCGACATCCTTTTCTCGGGCGCGCATCCGATCGTGTGGGCGGGTCCGGTGTCCAATTGGATCGCGGTGTGCGAGCGCATCCTCGCGATGGACGTCGAGACGATCGTGCCCGGGCACGGCCCGCCCGCGTCACCTGACGCGGTGCGCGAGCTCAAGGCTTACTTCGAGTATCTGTACGAGCAGGCGCGCGAGCGCCACGCGGCGGGCATGTCAGCGCTCGCAGCCGCTCGCTCCATCGGCGCCGACCGCTGGGCGCAGTGGGGCAACCGTGAGCGCCTCGTGGTGAACATCGCAAGCATCTACGCCGAGCTCGAGGGGGACACCGAGGGCCCCAACCCGCTCACGGCCTTCGAGCAGATGGCGCAGCTCGCGCATGGCGCGTAGGCCGAGACGCGAAGGCTAGGACGAGCTCCAGCGCACGGCGCTCCGGCCTACGCCGAGCGATAGCCAAGCAGCGAGTAGGCCTGCAGGGCACCGTTGACCGCCGACTCGGCGGCTTCCACCTGCCCACGGGCCGCGCCATACGCGCCGACCTCGTTCCGCCCGGCCGCCTTGGCGAGCGCCGTGTAGGCCGAGTGCGCCTGCAGCATCGCGCCCGACAGTGCCGATTGCGCGGCGCCGTTGGCCAGCGTTGTTTCGAGGCCCGACAGCGTGCCGGCCGCGTGGGCGAAAGCACCGGCAAGCGCTTCGGCCACCTGCTTGAGGTGAGCCGTGGAGGTGCTCGCGGCCATCTGCGTGCGCAGCGACGACCGCGCGGCGTCCAGCGTCGCCACCGCGGCGCTGAGCTGCCGTGCATATTCGGGCTGCGGCGTGAGGTCATAGGTCTGCGTGCGCCCCACGAGCGTGAGCGCCGCGACGATGCGCTGGCAGGTGGCGAGTTCGGCCACCTGCGCCGGCGAGGCGTAGCAGGCAAGCACCGTGGGTTGCGAGCCTCCGCTCGGTACGACGTATATCGCGACGGCGCGGGTGGAGCCCGCGATGCTCAGGTTGGTGTAGCGGTAGGCCTGGGCTTCCTGCAGCTCAACAACCGAAGTGGTGGGCTGGCCGCGAAGGCGCGCGAGCATCGCCGAGGGCAACGGGCTCGGCTGACCCGACGGCAGCGCGCCGACGACTAGGCCGGCGGCCGCGGCGTTGCCGCCCGGCGCGAACGACACGGCGCCGTTCAGTTGGAGCCCGGGAATTTCGTGGCTGTTCGCGGCGCTGCGCCAGCGAGCGGGCACCTGCAACAGCACGCCGGCCACCGACGTGGTGCTCGTGGGTTCGTTCGCGCGCACCGGCGCGCGCGCCGGCTGGTGGCCGAGCAGGTAGCCGAGCAGCGCCGCCAACACGAGCGCCACCGCGGGCACCACGAGCATTCGGCGATCGATGTCCAGCGCGGTGCTCATCCGGAGCTTTCAAACGTCCCGCCGCCGCCGCCGCCGGACGAATGCGACGATCCGCCGCCGCCCGATGAAGATGAGCTGGGCGCGGGCGCCGGGGCGGGCGCGGGCCGCACCGGCGCCGGTTCGGGGGCGCTCGCGGCCGGAGTGGGCGTGGTCGCCCGCGCGGCGGGTGCTTCGGATCTCGGCGACGGCGCGGGGGCGCTCGGCGGCGGCGATGGTTTCGGAGCCGGACGCGGCTTCGGTGCCTCGACGACCGGAACCGGCGCCGCCGCGCGAAGCGCCGCCGGGACCACGGCCGTCACCGACGCCGCGGGCAGGTTCGGCGCCGGTTGCGCCTTCGCCGCCACGGGCTGGGAAGTGCCCGAGATCGCATACGAGCACGCGAACACCGCGCACGACGCAAGCGCGATGAGTGGTCCCCGCAGCCCGATGCGCGCCCGGATCGCGGCGGTGCGCACGAAGCGTCGTTCAACACCGAACGTGTTCATCCCGGACAGGGGATCGGGTGCGGGTCAAGCGCCGACAGGCATTGGTCTTCCCGCGTCGGCAGTCCATGGCGGTGGATCATGAAGCTCGTGAACTTGCCGATCTCACCCGAAGCGAAAATGCGGACCTCTAGCGTGGCGCCCGCGTGGTAGGCGCGCTCGAAGCCCCTGAACGCCAGCAACACCGAGCCGGCGTGGTGGTTGTTGGCGCTCGCGGTGGCGACTCGACTCACCGGCTTGAGCTTTTTGCACGCTCGCCCCTTGCACGTCACGTTGACGCGTGCCCCAACCGGCAACTGCACGTTGAGCGCGCTCAGCCTCACCCCGTATGAGGTCTTCACGCCGGCGATGCGCACGATCGGAAACGGTTGCATGAGTCGCAGGGGCTGCGAGCTGACCGGAATGATCTTGGTGGCGGTGGCGGATGCTCCGCGCCCGTCCGCCACCTGCAGGCGGACCGTGCGGTCCCCAGCGCCGGCGAAGACGGTGTTGAGCACGGGGCCGGAGACATTCAGCGGACCGTTGCCCAGCAGGTCCCACGCAAAGCTAGCGATCGGGCTCGTGAGATCGCTCGACGTCGACACCAGCACCACGTTCTGGCCTACGACCGGCGCAGCCGGAAACCAAGTGAACGACGCGGTAGGCGGCGTCGCGGGGCCCGAAACCGGCGCGGTCAGCGTGAAGGTCACGGGGGCGCTGCGGCCTTCGCCGTTGCCCTGCTGCGCGGCGACGGCGGTGTAGGTCCCGGGCGCCAGGGGCTGGACGGTGCCGTTCCAGTAACCGTTGCTCGCGACCGGCACAGCAAGCTTGCTCAGCGCGGGCGGCGTTGGCGTCGTGCCGCGAAACACTTCGATAGTGACGTCCGGCTGATTCGGCGATCCGGTGCTGGCCGAGCCCGAAAACAGCTGCGATTCGCCTGGGGAGGTGGTGCCGCTGACCGGGTAGGGCATCGTGACCGTCGGCGGCGGAGGTGGCGGAGGTGGCGGCGCGGTGTTCACGCTGAATGTGACTTCGGCGCGGCTTGGCGGTTCGGGTTGTTCGGTCTGTTCGGCGACCGCCTTGTAGAGCCCGTTCGGGAGTTCCTTTTTGGACGTCACTGACCAAGTGGGGGTACCGAATTTCTGTTCGGTGGTGATCTGTTCGACGGGAGTTTCCACGTTTGGCAGCTCATAGATGCTGACCGTGATCGGAAGCGGCGGTAAGGCTGGGGCGCTGCTTTCGCCTTTTATCGTCGGCGACGGCTCTTTGATCGTCGCGTTTTCTTTCGGGCTCGTAATCGTCAGCGTGGGCCCCGCGGCGGAGCTGCTCGACGGCGAGGCCAGGAACAGCGGCGTCGCGATGCAGAGCAGCGCCAGACCCGTGGCGAGAAACCTGCGACCGAGCCTTTCCAAGGCAACGCTCATGCCGCGGGGCACGTCATGGGGGTAATGCCGTTGGGGGCAAGGCACCTGTCGACCCGCCTGAGCACGCCCCCGCGACGCACCGACAGGCTCGTGTACTTGCCGATCTTGCCAGGCTCGTATACACGGATCTCCAGCGTGGTGCCGACCGGCAGCGTGCGCTGAAAACGCGCGAACGAGACCGAAGCGAGCCCCACCTTGGCGGACGCGACTTTGCTCTGTCTGCGCAGCGGGCAGCCGCGGCCTCTGCACGTGATCGTCACGCGAGCGCCCCGCGCGGCGAGGATCGAGAGCACGCTCAGCCGCAGTCCGGACCCGGAGCGCGTGCTCACGATCCGCACGAGCGGGAACGGCTCCAGGACGCTTACAGCGGGCGCGCCGACGCGGATCGTCTCGCTGACCGTGCTCGAGGCGCCGCTGGCGTCGCTGACGCGCAGGCGCACGGCGTGACTGCCGGCGCCGGCGAACGAGGTCGTGATCACCCCGACGCCCGGCCCGAACGCACCGTTTCCCGCGAGATCCCAAGCGAAGCCGGTCAGCGGGCTCGTGGGATCCGTGGAACTGGAAACGAGCGTCACGGCTTCGCGCGCATGCGGGGTTGAGGGATACCACGAGAACGACGCGGTCGGTTTGCCGGCCACGACAGGCGGGCTCAACAGGCGAAAGACATCGGGCGAGCTGCCGCCGACGTTGCCGGCTTCGTCGGCCTGGGTGGCGCGCACGGTGTAGACGCCGGCCGAAAGCCCGGCGAAGGTCACCGACCATCTTCCCTGCGTGGCATTAGTCGACTGTCTCTGAATCCAGCCCTGACCCGGCGCGATCGCTTCACCGGAGAAGAGTTCCACCGTGACGCCGGGTAGGTCGCCTTCGGCCATTCCCGCGCTTCCCGATACGACCTGCGTCGTGCCCATGGCGGCCGACTGGGCTGGCGGCGAAGCGATCGTCACCCGCGGCGCGACTGTGTCGATCCGAAACGGCGCCGGCGCGGTCTCGCTGCAGTGGTTGCCAAAGCGGCTCGTCTGCGTGGCGAGCGCGACGTAGCGTCCGTCGGCAAGCGTCGCGTTGATGTGTTCAAAGCTCCATTCCACTCCGTTGCCGGGGACCGACACGCTCGTGATGAACGTGCGTGGGTTTACACACGATTCTGCGACCGGCAGTCCGACCGCGTAGATGTAAACGGTGACCGGCGTGACTTCGTCTGTCGTCCCGCCGAAGCCCGGCGTCGGGTTGTTGATCGCCCCCGGCACCGCGCCCATCGTCAGTTCCGGCGCTTCCACGTCCACGACGAAATACACTCGGGCCGTGGTAGTGGAGTTGCCGGCTTCGTCGACTTGTGTGGCCGCTGCGCTGTATCCCTTCTGGCCTTTTTCGTTCGGCAGTTTCGGTTTCACCGGCCCTGTCGTCCACGCTCCCGCGGCGGGCACAGCTTCGGCCTGGGCGACTTTTTCACCTTTTTCGTTGTAGATCGTAACTGTCACCTTCGTGGGCGCACTGGCGGTGCCCGAAAAGATGGGTTCGCGGTTGTTGGACCGCGCGGCCGGGGGGTTGAGCACAACCGTCGGAGGCTTGGTTATGACCTTGAACGCAGCTGCGGCGCTGAGGCCAACGTTGTGCGCTTCGTCGCTCTGGCTCGCCTGAACGCTGTAGCTACCTTCTTCAAGCGTCGCGGCCGTAAAGGACCATTCGCCTTTTTTACCGAGGTGTGTCGTGCCTGTGACCGACACGGGCGCGCCCGACGCCGTGGTGCCGGTGATCGTGACCGTCACGGTGGACGAGTCGCCCGCCGCGGTGCCGCCGGTGCCCGTGAAAGTGGGCGTCGGGCTTTTGGTCGCGGGCGCGACCGCCTTGAGCGCGACCACCGGCGCCACCGTGTCGATCGTGAACGACGGTCGCGAGCTGACGCCGCTGTTGCCGGCTTCGTCTTGCTGTTCGGCCTGCACGCTGTATGTCCCGTCGGGCAGCGCTTCGATCGGGCCCGTGCTCCACCCGCCGCCGCTGACCGTCGTCACCGCGGTGCGTACCGGCGTACCAGACGCGTACACCCTGACTGTTACCGATGCGATGTCGCCTTCGGCGGTATCGGCGGTCCCAGAGAAGGATGGGGCAGGGTTGTTTGAATCCGGTTCGGGCGCGTTCAGCGTCACCACCGGTTTTGAGGTCTTGATCGTGAAGGTCAACTGAGCGTGTCCAACGTTATGCGCTATGTCTTCCTGGTCGGCGACGGCCGTGTAGGTGCCGGCAGGCAGTTCACCTTCGGAGGTGTAGGACCACGATTCGCCACTGATCCGCGCGCTGCCGGAGGAGGCGGTGGCCCCTTGCGGCGAACTTCCTTCGTGGATCGTCACAAATACGGTCCGGACGTCGCCGGGTTCTGAGCCGAGTTTGCCTTCTAGCGTCGGTTTGGTGTGGCTTGTTGGAGAGGAGATCGGAGCCATTGTCACCTTAGGCGCGACGGTGTCGATCGTGAACGTCCGTTCTTCGCTATTTCCGCTATTTCCGGCTTCGTCGCGCTGCGTCGCCTGGGCGGTGTAGGTGCCATCGGGCAGCGCGCCCGGCGTGTAGCTCCAGCTTTCGTTGCTCACCGCGACCGACTGGGCGACCTGGACGGAGCCACTCGCGGAGGTGCCTTGGTAGATCGTGACCGCGACTTCTGGCAGATCGCCTTCGGCGGTCGAGGCCTTACCTTTCAGCGCGGGGCTCGGGTTGTTCGTCGGCGTGGGCACGACGTCGAGCGTTGGCTTGGGCACCGCTCTCTTCACCGTGAAGGTCCGCGATGCCGTGCCGGTGTTGCCCGCTTCGTCTTTCTGCGTTGCCCGCGCCGTGTAGGTGCCGTCGCTTAATTCCTTTTGGACCGCATATGTCCACCCGCCGGCGCTGACGTTCGCACTACCCGACTCAACCACGTTCGAGCCGTTGAGGATCGCCACCGTCACGATCGCTTCGTCGCCTTCTTCGGTTCCGAGTTTTCCTGTGAGCGTGGGGCTCGGGTCGTTGGTGGGCGACTGCGCCGCGTTCATCGTCACGTTGGGCGCAGTGGTGTCGACTTTGAACGTGACCGGCAGGCTTGAGCCGGTTTCGCCCAATTCGGTCTGTTCGGCCACGGCTGTGTACGTGCCGTCGCCGAGCGACGCGCCGACGCTCCAGGAACCCTGTTCAGACGGAGCGGCAGAAGGCGACTGCACCGCCGTGCCCGACGCGACGGTCCCTGCATAGACCTTCACCGTGACTTCAGTCGGGTTTTCGGCGCTGCCCGCGTAGCTGGTGTTGCCGGAGATCGTGACCGTCGAGTGATTGGTGACGCTGCCCGTGGATGGGCTTTCGATCGCAAGGATCGGAGCCG
>DASZFR010000014.1:0-18144 GCA_035939635.1 Solirubrobacteraceae bacterium | reverse complement strand
GCAGCCCGAGGTGGAGATGCCCTTGCCGAACTCGATGTCGAACTCGGCCTGGCGAAAGGGGGCGGCGACCTTGTTCTTGACGACCTTCACCCGCACGCGGTTGCCGACGGCCTCGGTGCCGTCCTTGAGCGTCTCGATCCGCCGGATGTCCAGGCGCTGGGAGGCGTAGAACTTCAGCGCGCGCCCGCCCGGCTGGGTCTCCGGAGATCCGAACATCACGCCGACCTTTTCCCGGATCTGGTTGGTGAGGATGCACAGCGTCTGCGTGCGGTTGAGGTTGCCCGCCAGCTTGCGCATCGCCTGGGACATCATGCGCGCCTGCGCGCCCACCGTCTGGTCGCCCATCTGTCCCTCGAGCTCGACTCGCGGCGTGAGCGCGGCGACCGAGTCGATCGCCACTACGTCGATCGCGCCCGAGCGCACGAGCATGTCGGCGATCTCGAGTGCCTGCTCGCCGTAGTCGGGCTGCGACACGAGCAGCTCGTCTATGTCCACGCCGATCTGCTTGGCGTACAGCGGGTCCATCGCGTGCTCGGCGTCGATGAACGCGCACACACCGCCCAGCTTCTGTGCCTCCGCCAGCACGTGGTAGATCATCGTGGTCTTGCCCGAGGACTCCGGACCGAACACCTCGACGACGCGCCCGCGCGGAACGCCGCCGATGCCCAGCGCGAGGTCCAGCGACAGCGCTCCGGTGGGGATCGCCTCGCAGCGCACCTGCGCGCCCTCGTCGCCCATCCGCATGACCGTGCCCTTGCCGAACTCGCGCTCGATCTGCGTGAGCGCGCCCTGCAGCGCCGCGTCGCGCGCCTTGGCAGCCTTCTGGTCGTCGTTTGCGGACATGGCATAGCTCCTCGGTCGAGATGGACCGTGCAAATTACGCCTCGATGCGGACGGAACAGACGCGCTCAGCCGACGATTTGGCAGCAGGAAAGCGACAGCCCGCTCAGCTGCCCGCGGCGAGCAGCTCACAGCTGGCAAGCGCCTCATAGCTCGCCCCCGAGCGCGACAGAAACGAGCGGTACAGCACCACCGCGGCGGGCGTGAAGCGCAGCTGCGGCGTGGCCGGCAGCGACGGCTCCTCCACGCGCTCCGAACCATTCGCGCTCGCGCTCTCGCCAGGCCGCGGGCGCCGCCGCCGCCGCTCGCGGCGGCCGCCGCGGATCCGCGCCACGGTGATGTGGGCCTTGAAGCGGCGCCGCTCCGGTTGCCAGTCGGTGGCATGGGCGAGCGCCCCGCACAGCGCGCCGTGCAGGCGCTCCAGGCCGCCCTCGCGGTCGTGCACCTCGACCGCGAGCACGCGCGGATGGCGCGGCGGCAGCCACAGGGGAGCGCCCAGCTCGAGCTCCCCCACGCTCGCGGCGCAGTCCGCGAGCGCGCCGCCGATGGTGTCGATCTCGCTCACCGGCCGGCCGCCCAAAAAGCACAGCGTGAGATGCAGCGCCTCGCGCTCGAGCACGCGCGCGTCGCCGTTCGCGCGCGGGCTGCGCCCGCGTGACATGCGGGTGAGCGCGCGGCGGGTCCATGCCAGCAGTTCCTCGGACACCTCCGCCGGCGGGTCGACCGCCACGAACAGCCTCGCCGTTGCACCGCGCGTCATCGCCTCTCTCGATGCTAGCTGCGGCGGTTAAAGCTCAGACCGGGGCGAGCGCGGGCTCGCGCGAACGCTCGCGCAGGTGGCGCTTGAGGAAGTGCAGCTGGTCTGACACCGCCTGCTCAAACGGCGCGCCCCGGTAGACGTCGAAGTGCCCCACGGGATAGGTGCGCAGCTCCGCGCGACCGGTGGCGCGCCAGGCGGCGTCCTGTGCCGCTTTCACCGGCGCCACCGAGTCGCGGTCTGCGATCTGCACCAGGATCGGACACCGCAGCTTGTCCGCGAGCAGCCCCGGCCTGTGCCTGGCGGCGGTGAGCATGATGCGCGCGGGCACTTCGTTGCGCCACGTTGGACCGGCGATCGCGCGGTATCCCGGCTCGGCGTCCGGGGGGCTCATCACCGCGACGCTGCCCGGGGGCCCCACCACGGCGAGCGTCACCGGCGGGCGGCCGCGAGCCGTGGCGGCCACGTCGCGCAGCCCGGCGAGCACAAACCGCGCGAGCTGCGCCGGTCCCGCGTAGCGCGCCACGTTGGCGACGGTGGTCAAGCCATCCATCGCGGGCACCTGTGAGATCACCGCGGCCACGGCGCCGTCGGCGACGGCGACGGCCACGACGTGTCCGCCGGAATACGACGAGCCCCACAACACGATGCGCTGGGGGTCCACTTGCGGCAGGGAGCGCGCGAAAGACACGGCCGCCGCCCAGTCGTCGAGCTGGCGCCTGACCGAGACCAGCTGGCGGGGCTCGCCGTCGCTCAGGCCGAAGTGGCGGTAGTCGAAAGCGAGCGCGTCCAGGCCCGCAGCCGCGAAGCGCTGCGCAAATGGCAGCAACCCCGAGTCCACGGTGCCGGCGAACCCGTGTCCCAACACCACGCACGGGCGCCTGCCGCTGTGGTCGCCAAACTCGTCGCCGTGTCCGGGAAGGTGCGTGGCGGCGCAGCGCACCCCGGCGCTCTGAAACTCGACCGCGGTCATGCGCGTTGTGTGCTCATCTCAAAGACCCCGGCAGCGCGCCCCGCGCTGTCGCGCCCCGTGGCAGCGCCGGCGCGCGCGCGCTTCTGGCCCGCTGGGATCGAGCGCGTCTTTAGCTCGTGCTCGAACGTGTACCACTCGAGCTGCATGGTGTGGCGCGGCTTGTTGACGAAGTGGCGCATGTGCAGCGCCTCGTCGCGCAAGATCTCCTCTTCCATCTGATCGCGCGGCGGCGGCGCCCAGTCGCCGCTGAGCCAGCGCGCGGCGACTTTCGCCTGCAGCTCGGCGAACGGGAAGATCGTGGGAATCGCCTGCCCCAGGCCGATGAACGCGAGGTCGTCGATCCCGGGCTTGAGCATGCGCTTGTACAGCGGCAGCACGTTCTCGGGAGCCGCGAGGAAGTCGGGATCAAAGAACGGGAAGCTGATGTTGTAGCCCGTCGCGTAGATGATGGCGTCGACGCACTCGACGCTGCCGTCGGCGAAGCGCACGCTGTCGCCGAGCAGCTCGGCGACGTCCCCCTTGGCCACCGCGTCACCCGCTCCCAAGCGTCCCAAGAGCTCGCTGGACACCGTGGGGTGCGCGTCGAGGAATTTGTGGTTGGGCGTGGGCAGGCCGAAGTCCTCCATGCGCCCGGAGAAGATGCGCGGCAGCCAGCCGGCCATGCGCCGCTGCAGCGACAGCGAGATGCGCGGGTTGGTCTTGACCACCTGGTCTGCGGGCTTGCCGAAGATGTACTTCGGCACCACGTAGGCGCCCGAGCGCGTCGACAGATAGACCGTGTCCGACACGGTCTTGCGGGCGAGCTCGGAGACGATGTCGACCGCGCTGTTGCCGATGCCCACCACGAGCACGCGCTTGCCGTACAGGTCCAGCGGCGTGCTCGGGTCGATGTAGTCGTGCGAGTGGATCTGCGGCCCTTCAAACGAGCCCGGGAAGCCCGGGTAGCGCGGATCCCAGTGGTGGCCGTTGCACACCAGCAGCGCGTCGAAGCGGTGCTCCGATCCGTCCTCGAGCGAGATTCGCCAGCCTCCCTGCGGGCCGCGCTCGGCGCGCGCCACGCGCGCGTTGAAGCGGATGCGCTCGCGCAGCGCGAACGCGTCGGCGTAGTCGCGCAGCCACTCGAGGATGTGGGTGTGGTGCGGATAGTCGGGATAGCGATCGGGCATCGGGAAGTCGCGGAACGAGATCGACGGCTTGGAGATGTCGATGTGCAGCGAGCGGTACGCCGAGGACTGGCCGTTGGGGTTTTGGAAGTACCAGTTGCCGCCCACCTCGTCTGAGGCCTCAAAGCAGCTCGCGGGCACGCCGAAGTCGCCCAGCGCCTTGATTGAGGTCAGGCCGCTGACGCCCGCTCCGATGATGCAGACCGAGGGCATCTCCGCCATGGGCACAACGTTATAGGGCGGCTGTCGCCGCGATCAAGCGGTGGCGCCGAGCAGCACGCGACGAATCAGGTGCATCGCCACGGTGGTCGCGCGGTCGCGGATATCGGCGCGCGAGCCGGGCAGCGTGATCGACCGCGTCATGTGCTCGCCCGCGCCGTGCGCCACGCTGAAGAACACCAGCCCCACGGGCTTCTCCTCGGTCCCTCCCCCCGGCCCCGCCACTCCCGTGATCCCTACGCCCAGCTGCGCGTGGAACTTCTCTCGCGCGCCGTCGGCGAGCGCCTCTGCCACCTGTGCGGACACCGCTCCGTGCTCCTCGATCAGCTGCGCGGGAACACCGGCGAGCTGCACCTTCGCCTCGTTGGAGTAGGCCACGATCGAGCCGCGAAAGTAATCCGACGCGCCCGCTCGGTCGGTCAGACGCGCCGCCAGCAGACCCCCCGTGCACGACTCCGCGGTGGCGATCGTGTGCGCCGCGGGTTGGCCGCCGTTCGCCGCAGCGGCGTCCGAGTCCCGCAGCAGTCGCGCCACCTGCTCGTCGACGGTGCTTCCGTCCTCGGAGAAGAGCATCTCGCCGTGGCGCTGTTTCACCAGCGCGGCGAGCTGCTCGTACGCTTTCTCCGCGGCGGGCTGATAGCGGGTGACCATCTCGATCTCGCCGCGTTTGAGGCAGGTGGTGATCTCGAGCTGCTCGAGCGGCACGCCCTGGCGCTCGGCCACGCGCAGAGTCTCGGCGATCTCGGACTCGGGGATGCCGAACAGACGCAGCGTGCCGCGGCGGTAGTCCAGCGCCCCGGCCAGCGCCGCGCGAAACGCCTCGGTCGCCACCGCCTGTGACCACATCGGCTGCAGCTCGCGCGGCGGCCCGGGCAGCACGACCACCGTTGGCCCGTCCCCGTCGCTCGGCGGCACCACCAGGCCAGGCGCCGTGCCGACCGGGTCGAGCACAGTGGCACCCACCGGCACCGTGGCCTGCTTGCGGTTGCCGTGCCGGATCGCCTCCTGGTCGAGATTGGGGAAGCGTTTTGCGAGCGGCCGCAGGATCTCTGCGATGCGATCCTGCAGCTGCCCGTCGAGCACCATCTCGCGGCCCTGGAAGCGCCCGACGACCTCGGCGGTGAGGTCGTCGGCTGTGGGGCCGAGCCCGCCGCTGGTGAGCACCAGGTCGATGCGGTGGTCGGCCATGAACTGCAGGGCGTCCAGCATGTCCTGCGGGCGGTCGCCGACGATCACCGTGACCGCCAGGTCGACGCCGAGCTCGTGCAGGCGGTCAGCGAGCCAGGGACCGTTGCGGTCGCTGACGCGTCCGCTCAGCACCTCGGTGCCGGTGACGACGATTCCCGCGCGCAAGCTCACGCGCACGTGGGCAGCTGCGCCGAATGGAGCAGGCGACGCCCGCTTGCCTTGGTGATCGAGTAGCCGATCGCTTCGCTCGATGGCGGCACCGAACGCGGCGTGCCGTCGATCACCATCGTCACGGAGTTGTTGCCGAGCGTGATTTCAAAGCGCCGCGCGTGGTAGGTGGGCGTGGCCGCACCCGCGTGCAGTTCTTCGCCTGGGATCAGCTTGCGCCCCCCGTCGCCGATCAGGCACACGTACACCGCGCCGGTGGGCCGCAGCGAAAGCGCCACCACGGCGGTCGTGGTGGCTGCGGCGGAGGAGCCGCTGCGGCGCGAGTGCGTGTGCTTGTGGTGTGCCGCTTTGTGCGCGGCGGTGTCCGCTGCGGGGGTTTTTTTCGAATTGTTGGTCACCAAGGCGACGATCAGCACGATGATGATCACCACAATTGCGCCGACGAGCGCGATGTACGCGCGCGAGGGACCTTCCCTCGGCCGGCCGGGTCCTCCCTGGGAGCGCGAGCGCCGCGCCCCCGACGCCACGGGCTCCAGCCCGGTGTCGGTCGGCGCCTCGTTGTGCAATCTGTACTCCTCGACCATCGCCTTGCCGTCGAGACCCAGCGCCTCGGCGTAGGTGCGTAGGAAGCTCTTTACGAAGGTGGGCCCCGGCAAGAGTCCCCACTCCTCGTTCTCGAGCGCCCGCAGGTACTTCGCGCGGATCTTCGTCTTGGCCTCGATCTCGGACACGTCGATGCGCGCCCGCATGCGCGCTTCGCGCAGCGATTCACCGATCTCGGCCATGTCCGTGAGACAGGCTAGTCCGTCGCGCTTGCCGCGGGCTCGCCGAGTGCCGCAAGCACGCGCGGCAGGTCTGCCTCGCTGATCAGCACCTGCCTGGGCTTGGAGCCTTCGTAACCGGAGATCACTCCGCGGCGCTCGAGCATGTCGATCACGCGGCCCGCGCGCGTGTAACCGAGCCGTAAACGGCGCTGCAGCATCGACGTGGACGCGGTCTGCATTTCGGCCACAAGCGTGATCGCGTCACGCAGGATCGGGTCCTCGTCCGGGTCCAGCTCATCGGAGTCGTCCGCGCCCTCCGCGGGCTCGACCTCCTCCAGCAGCTCCTCGTGCAGCTCGGGCTCGCCCTGGCGGCGCCAGTGTTCGGTCAGCCGCTCGATCTCCTGCTCGTCGACGAAGGCGCCCTGGATTCGCTGCAGCTTCGAGCTGCCGACCGGGCTGAAGAGCATGTCGCCCTGTCCCAGCAGCGACTCCGCTCCGTTCTGGTCGAGAATCACGCGCGAATCGGTCTGCGAGGACACCGCAAACGCGATTCGCGAGGGGACATTGGCCTTGATCATCCCCGTGATCACGTCCACGCGCGGGCTTTGCGTGGCCAGCACCAGGTGGATCCCCACCGCGCGCGCCTTCTGCGCGAGACG
Source organism: Solirubrobacteraceae bacterium (assembly GCA_035939635.1). Lineage (GTDB taxonomy): Bacteria > Actinomycetota > Thermoleophilia > Solirubrobacterales > Solirubrobacteraceae > Palsa-744. The sequence continues at coordinate 11,413 of DASZFR010000014.1, read as the reverse complement.
GATGATCGAGTCCTCGACGTCGGCGGGCGCGATCATCATGAGATCGGCGAGCTCGTCGATCACGCAGAGTATGTATGGGAGCGGGGCTTCGCCCCGCTTGGATCGGGCCGCGTTGAGCTCGACCAGGCTCCTGGTCCTCGCGAGGGACATCGTGCCGTAGCGCTGCTCCATCTCGCGCACCAGGTTCTGCAACGCGTTGGCGGCCATTCGGGGGCTCGTGATTACCGGGGTGAGCAGGTGGGGAATCGACTCGTAGTGGTTGAGCTCGACCTGCTTGGGGTCCACCAGCACCAGCCGCGCCTCGTGCGGCGTCGCGCGCATCAGCACGCTCGAGAGCATCGAGTTGATCGCCGCCGACTTGCCCGCGCCCGTTGTTCCCGCCACGAGCAGGTGCGGCATCTTTGCCAGATCGGCTCCGACGACCTTGCCCGCGACGTCCTTGCCCAGCCACACCGACAGCGGCGAGGACTCGACGGGCGGCTCGCCGAACACGTCACCGAGGCGCACGATGCGCCGCTTCGCGTTGGGCACCTCGACGCCGACGGCCTGCCTGCCGGGGATCGGCGCGAGGATGCGGATGTCTGTCGCGGCGAGCGCGTACGCGAGGTCGTCCTTCAGCTGCGCGACCTTGGACACCTTGGTCCCCGGCGCGAGCTTGAGTTCATAGCGGGTGATGTGCGGCCCGGTGACCGACCCGATCACCTTGGCCTTCACGCCGAAGTGCCCCAGCGCCTCAACGAGCCCCGCGGCCGTCTGCGCCTGACCCGCCGTGTCGGGGCGCAGGTTGTCGCCGCTTGAGCGCTCGAGCAGCTTCGAAGCCACCGGACGCTTCCACGAGAAACCAGGGTCCGAAGTCACCGCCTCGCGCAGGCGTCCCCCCGGCGTGAGCTCGTCTGGGCGCACGTAGGTGACGCCCGAGATCTCCTCCTCGTCCTCGGGCGCCTCGTTTTTCGGCGCGTTGCCTTCGCCTGCAGCCGCGTGCGTCTGGGGCGGGGCCGCTGGCTCCTCGGGCTCTGCCGGATAGATAGAGCTCAACAGCTGCTCGCCGTCGTCGTCTGTTGAAAAGGCCGGCTCGCCGAACCCATCGACAGCGCTGGTCGCGTCAGATCTCTGGTCGCGCACGACGATGTCGGCGTCGCGCTCGGCCGAACGGTGGCGCCCCACTCCCAGCAGCCGTCGCACGGTAGCGCCGAGCGCCCGCGCCGCGCTCGCGAACGCCCCCGCCAGCGACCCGCCCGTGAGCATGGTCACGCCGCAGAGCGCCAGGAACACCACGAGGATGTCCACGCCGACGTCCTGCACGAGCGCGTGGGCGCCCACGTAGAGCGTCTCTCCGGCGGCGCCGCCGTGTCTCTGCAAAAAGCTCGCGCTCCAGTGAGACGTCCCGGCGCCGCGCGCCGAGCTGAGGCCAAATGTGTCAGCGGCAAGTGCGAGCGAAAGCGCCGCGAGCAAACTCAGCGCTCCCGCGCGCTGCGGGCGCACGTCGGGCAGCGAGTCCGAGGCCGCGATCGCAACGCCCGCGAGGCACAGTGCCAGCGGAGCGAGCGCCCGCGCGCGGCCCAGCAGCCAGCCGAACCCGACGCCCAACCCATGGCCCGCCCCGCCTCCGTTCCAGCCGCCCCACAGCACGAACGCCATGAACACGCCGAGCGCGACCAAACCGAGCCCGGTCAACTCGCGCGCGGGCCCCGAGGAGTCCAGCGCCGCGTTCGCGACACGGCGCGGAAGGGCGAGCCACCTGTCAAGCGGCCCGCGCGAACGTCTGGAGCGCCGCCGGCCGCGCGCGCGCAGCGAGCGACGGCCGGACGCGGAACGCCCGGCGCCACGCCCGGACGACGGGCGTTTGCCGGATTTCTTCATCTCGCGCAACTTCGACGCCGAGCGCCCGGAACCTGCCGTTTGCGCCTTACCATCGCTTTAGCGCGCACCGCTACACACGACTCAACATGAACGACTTCACACGTGCGCCTCGCGTTCTCGTGGTGGAGGACGACGAGGACATCGCCCAGGCGCTGCAGCGCTCCCTGCGAATGGAGGGCTACGAGGTGCGCGCGGCCCCGGACGGGCGCACCGCGCTGGAGCAGGGGCGGGCGTTCGCGCCGGACCTCGTGATCCTCGACCTCGGCCTGCCGGGGATCGACGGACTGGAGGTGGCGCGCACGCTGCGCGCGGACGACGACGTGCCGATCCTCATTCTCACCGCGCGCGACGCGCTCGAAGCGCGCGTGGAGGGACTCGATGCGGGCGCGGACGACTACCTGGTCAAGCCGTTCGAGCGCCAGGAGCTGCTCGCGCGCATGCGCGCGCTGCTGCGCCGGCGCCCGCCGCGCGGGTCGGCCCCCCTGCGCGTGGGCGACCTGACGTTGAACGTCGATACCCACGAAGTGACACGCGGCGAGCGCGACGTCGAGCTCACGCAGCGAGAGTTCGAGCTGCTCGAATACCTGATGCGAAACGAGCGCATCGTGATCTCGCGCCAACGGCTGCTCGATGAGGTGTGGGGCTATGACCCCTTCTCGACCACCAACACGATCGAGGTGTTCGTGTCGAACCTGCGACGCAAGCTCGAGTCAGAGGGCGAGCCCCGGCTGCTGCACACGATCAGGGGAGCCGGCTACGTACTTCGTGCGTAGGCTGCACGAAGCAGCGGCCCGAATCACGGCCCGCCCCTCGGCGACGTTTGACCGGCTGCCGATCCGCACGCGCCTGGCGGCCGCGTCCGCGCTGCTGACGTTTGTGATCCTGTGCGCGTTTGCGCTGGCGGTGGGTGCGATCACCGTGCACCGCATCCGCGCGGACTTCAACCGCCAGGTCAACGACAAGGCCAACGCGCTGCCCTCGCAGTTGCGCATCGGCTTCTACGGCTTTGGCGCCGGGCGCGGGATCAAAACCGAACCCCCCCTCGCGGACTTCATCGCACCGGCCGAACGCGCGGTGATCCGCGTCCTCACCACAGCCGGAGGCGCGCCGCTCGCGCAGTATCCAGCCCACGCGCCGGCACTGGGAGAAGCGAGCCCGGCGGTGCGCACGGTACGCGGCTACCGCGTGGTCTCGCGCCTGGTGCCGCTGCACCTCGGCAATACCGACGAGGTGCTCGGCCAGGGGGTGATCGTGCAGTACGGGCGCAAGATCGCAGACACCGAGGCCACGGTCGCGCGCGTGGAGCTCGGCCTGCTGCTCGGGGTGCTCGCGGGAACCGCCCTGGCGCTGCTCGCGGGCATGGCGATCGCGCGTCGCGCGATGGCGCCGATCGGGCAGCTCACCACGACCGCCGCGGAGATCGCGCGCACCCGCGATCCGTCGCGGCACGTGCCCGAGCCCCACGCCGACGACGAGGTCGCCGAGCTCGCGCGCACGCTGCAGGGAATGCTTCGCGAGCTGGACTCGGCCCGGGCCGAAACCGAGGCCATGCTCGACCGCCAGCGCCAGTTCGTCGCCGACGCCTCGCACGAGCTGCGCACGCCGCTGACCGGCGTGCTCGCGAACCTCGAGCTGCTCGCAGAGTCGCTGCGCGGCGAGCAGGGCGAAGCCGCGCGCTCGGCGCTGCGCTCGTCGCAGCGCATGCGGCGCCTGGTGGGCGACCTCTTGCTGCTCGCGCGCACCGACGTGGGACGGGTGGTCGCGCGCGAGCCGTGCGACCTCGCGCAGGTGGTCGTGGAGGCCGCCGGCGAGCTCGGACCGCTGGCAGGCGACCACGAGATCACGCTCGAGCTGGCGCCCGCGGTCGTGGACGCCGCGCGCGATGAGCTGCACCGCCTCGCGCTCAACCTGCTCGAGAACGGGCTACGCCACACACCGCCCGGCACGCAGATCCGCGTCGCCACCGAGACCTTGGGCGACGAAGCGAGCCTGGTGGTCGAGGACAACGGCCCCGGCGTGCCCGAGGAGCTCGTGCCGACGCTTTTTGAGCGCTTCGTGCGCGGCGCGGGCGACCGCGGCGGCTCCTTCGGCCTCGGCCTGGCGATCGTGCAGGCGGTGGCGCAGTCACACGGCGGCAGTGTGACGCTCGAGCCCTCACCCGGCGGCCACGGCGCGCGCTTCGTGGTGCGACTACCGGCCGTGAAGGTGCCAGTCGCCGCGTAGTCCGCGGGTGCCAGGCACGCGAGCCCCGGGCTCGCGCGCGGATCAGACCTCGACGACCACGGGCAGCACCATCGGGCGCCGCCGCAGGCGTTCGTACACGAGCGCTGCGAGATCGTCGTGGAGCATCCGCTGCAGCTCTTCGGTCTCGGCAATCTCATCGTGCGCGGCGCGCGCGAGAGTCGCCTCCACCTCCGCGCGGATCTCGCCGCGCAGCTCGTCGGCCTGGTCGAGGAAGGGAACGCCGCGAAAGATCACCTCGGGCTCGGTCACCGAGCGCCCGTCGTGCTCGCCCACGGTGACTACCACGATGAAGATCCCGTCCGCGGAGAGCATGCGACGGTCGCGCAGCGCGACGTCGGCCATCTCGCCGATCTCCATGCCGTCGACGAACACCATCCCGGCCTGCTCGCGCGCGCCGAAGCGCGCGCCCTGCTCGTCGATCTGCAGCGGCAGGCCGTTGTCGCCTTCGAAGATGTCCTCCGGTGCCACGCCTACAGCCTCGGCCAGCTGCGCGTGCAGCCGCAGGCGCTTGAAGTCGCCATGCACGGGCATCACGTAACGCGGCTTGACCAGGTTGAGCATCAGCTTGACCTCCTCGGCGTATCCGTGGCCGGAGGCGTGCACGGGCGCGTCGCTGGGCGTCACCACGTGACAGCCGATGTGGTAAAGGCGGTCGATCGTGTCGTTGACGGCGCGCTCGTTGCCCGGGATCGGCGTGGCGGAGAAGACGACGGTGTCGCCGGGGCGCAGCTCCACCTGGCGGTGGTCGCGGTAGGCCATCCGTCTCAGCGCCGACAGCGGCTCTCCCTGCGAGCCCGTGGAGATGATCACGATGCGCTCGTCGGGCAGGTCGTCGATCTCGCCGGCTCCGACGAGCAGCCCCTCCGGCACCTCGATGTGACCAAGCGAACGTCCGATGCCGACGTTCTTGCGCATCGAGCGCCCCACCAGCGCCACCTTGCGGTCCAGCGCGGCCGCCGCGTCCATCGCCTGCTGCACGCGGTGGATGTTGGAGGCAAAGCTCGTGACGACGATGCGTCCCTCGCAGCGCGCGAACACCTCCTCCAGCGACGGGCCGACCAGCGACTCCGACGGCGAAAAGCCGGGCCGGTCGACGTTGGTCGAGTCGCCGCACAGCAGCAGCACCCCCTCGCGCCCCAGCTCGGCCAGGCGCGACACGTCGGCGGGCGGTCCGTCGACCGGCGTCTGGTCGAACTTGTAGTCACCTGTGAGCAGCACGATGCCGCGATCGGTTCCCAAGGCGACCGCGCAGGAGTCGGGGATCGAGTGGGTCATGTGCACCAGCTCGAGCGTGAACGGCCCCAGCTCGAGGGAGTCCGCCGGGGCGAGCTCGTGCAGCGTCACGTCCGCGACCTTGTGCTCCTCGAGCTTTGATCGCGCCATCGCGATCGTCAGCGCGCCGCCGTAGACCGGGGGCGAGCTTCCGCCGTCGCGGCGCCCGAGCTCGCGCAGGACGAACGGCAGCGCACCGATGTGATCCTCGTGACCGTGCGTGAGCACGATCGCCTCGATGTCGTGCGCGCGCTGGGTCAGATAGGAGAAGTCGGGCAACACCAGGTCGATTCCCACCATGTCGGGCGTGGGGAAGCGCAGTCCCACATCGACGACCACGATGCGCCCGTCGAGCTCGACCACCATGAGGTTCTTGCCGATCTCCCCGAGCCCCCCCAGGGGCAGCACGCGCAGCGCGCTCACGCGCTGTGCGCCCGAACCGCCGGCGAGGTTGCGCCGGCCAGCCGCGGCGATGAACCGTCACCACCGGAGAGCAACCCGTGGCGCGCGAGCATCAGGCGCACGGCGTCGAGCTCCTCCGCGGTCGCCTCCACGAGCGGCAGGCGAAGACCTCCGGTGTTATGACCGAGCAGGTTCAGCGCGGCCTTTGTGCACGTGGGGCTCGAGGTGAGAAACAGCGTCGTGTAGACGTCGCGCAGCGACGCGTCGATTTCGGCGCGCTGCTCGGGAGCCGCGTCGAGCATGCGGCGCATCTCGCTGCCGACGATGTGGCTCGCTACGAGGATGCCGCCCGCACCGCCGATGTCCAGCGTGCGGGCAAACGTGGCGTCGTCGCCCGCATACAGCGCCAATCCGTCGATCAGCTGCAGCTCGTCGGCGTTGGCCTGCTTTACCCCCTCGATGTGCTCGATCCGCGCCAGCTCGGCGAGCAAATCGGGCGGCATGTTGGTGGCGGTGCGCGCGGGAATGTTGTAGAGCAGCAGGGGTTTGTCGGTCGCGCACGCGACCGCTTCGTAGTGGCGGCGCAGACCGAGGCGGCTGGGCTTGTTGTAGTAGGGCGTGACCACCAATGTGGCGTCCGCGCCCAGCTCGGTCGCCCTTTCGGTCAGCTGCACCGCGTGGCGGGTGTCGTTGGTGCCGGTGCCCGCCACGATCGACATGCCCGCCGGGCGCTCGCGCACCGCCAGCTCGATCAATCCGAGATGCTCGTCGTCGCTGAGCGTGGAGGCCTCGCCGGTGGTCCCAGCCACGACAAAGCCGTCCGAGCCGTCGGCGGCGAGGTGGCGCATGAGCGCGACGAACGCCTCCTCGTTGACTGCACCGGCGGCGTCGAAGGGCGTGACGATGGCCGTCAGGACAGCGCCTAGGTTCATCACGCGCAGTATTCCACGATCGCCACGAGCCACCCGCCGACCGCGCGCGCACGCGCCGGCCCGAAGTCGCTAGCGCCAAACGACTCCAGGCCGGCGAGCCGGCTTGCTACTGCGGGCTTAGTTCGCGGCTACCGAGAAAGCCGGCTGGATGCCCGCTTCGGTTTCGTAGGGGGAACCCGAGGCGCACGTTCCTTCGATGGGTGCGGTCGGCCCGAACGTGCCGACAGGCGTCGAGCTGCCGCAGTACATCGCGGCATATGTGCTGTTGAGGTAGAGCGACTTCGTCGGGTCGCTGCCGACCGTCAACGTGCCTTCGAACGGTTCGGTGGTGGCGATGTTGAGCGAGTCGTAGTAGCAGCCTGCCTTCGTGGACCTGCAGGGCAGCGCGCCCACCGGAGCGGGCCCGTGGTCGGAGGTGTTGTACGTAACCGTGATGATCTCGCGCTTGCGAAGCTGGATCTTCAGCGCCTTGAAGCTGATCGTGAAGGCCATGCCGTGGAAGCATTTGTCGACGGCTGCGTCGTACCACGTGCCCGCTTCAAAGCCTTTGGGCACGCAGATGCCGTCGTTGGCCGTGGGGCGGTAGGGCATCTTGAACTTCTTGGTCACCGAGGCCAGCTTCGGTCCGACGCTGTTTTCCGGGCCGACTTCGTAGATGCTCAGCGTGATCGGCCACTTGAACTTCTTGCTCGGTTCAGGCGTTTTGCACGTGTCTTCGGAGATGTTCCCTTCCTGGCAGGCCCAGGCGCTCATCGCCACCGTCACTGCCTGCTTCTTGAATCCGATGCTCGGGAATTCGACCAGACCGCCGAACTCGGCATTCGAGTACGCCTCGTTGCCAAACGACGCGAAGTTCCCCGGCAGCGTGCCCGGGATGTTGTCGTAGACGACGGCCGCGTTGGCCGAGGCCGCGGTCAGCGTCAACGCCGACGCGGCCGCCGCGAGTGCGACGGCGAGCATCAGCGCGAGCCGGCGCGGGAGTGCTGCACGTGAGCTGCTTGGGACCATGCCTCTCTCCTTCTTGAGCTTTTGGGGCACCTGGGCCCGGAGCTCAGCCCCTGTGTGCGGCGCATGAGCGTCCGTGCCGCCCGAGCGCCGAGCATCGGGCTTCGCCTACGACCGCCGGCGTCAAATTCGTGCCGTCAGCCACCGTGACCTCCCCCGATGGACTGCCATCAGTGTGAACGATTTGTGTAAGACTCGAGTTTCTCGCGCGCGAACGCTAGCAGGCATAAGCATCCGCTGCTCTCCGATAAGGCAAAACTATGCCTCGCTCGCGCTGCCGAGACCCCGCATACCCGGCACGCCGCGCGCAGGGCGCGCGGCACAAGAGCAAGGCTCGGCCGCCAGGCGGCCGCGGAGCTCGCCGGTTGGTCGGCTGCTGCAGCGCGCCGAGGCGCACGAACGTCAAACACGGACGCAGCACGTCCCACCGCCGGGCGGTCCGGCGCCGCCTCGACACGCGCACTCCCGGCCGTTCTGGAGCGCCGCTGCGCCGCGCCGGGCACCCGCCAAGAACAGAAGGCCCCGCCCAACGGGGGGCGGGGCCTTCCTTGCTACCGCGAGACTTGTTGCTACGCGAGACTTGTTGCTGCTAGCCCTTAGGGCTTCTTGACTTCGATCGCAGGCTGTTCATACAGCCAGCATCCTTTACCTGCTTTCGGGCCGGACGGGTAGGTCCCGGTGGCGGCAAAATGTCCCGGCGCGGCGTTTTCGCAGTAGTAGACGGAGCTCTGCGAGTTGAGGAACACTTCTTCGGGCAGCGGATCCGTGCCCACGGACGGTCCGGTCGGCTGGGCTTCGAATTCTTCGCCCGGTCCTATTTTCTTGTAGATCGCGTTGATCCCTACGTTGAGCGAGTCATACGGGCAGTTGTCGTAGGTTTCGGTGCCGTTTTTTTCTTCCGTGCACGGCTTTGCCCCCTGCGGTTCGGCGCCGTAGGTGGTGGTGTTGTACGCGACGCTGATGATCGCAGTCTGTTTGAGATTCGCGATCGGCAGCGTCCACGAGACCGGGAAGTAGTTGTCGATGTAGCATTCCTTTGTTTTTTGGTCGTACCACGCCCCGTAGTTTTCTGGGCCGTTGGGCACGCTGTGGGCTCCTTGGCACTTCGCGTTGTTCTGCGACGGGCGGTACGGCATCGTGAACGTCTTCGTTTCTTCCGCGAGCAATTCGCCGACCGCGTTGCCGGGACCTAGGTTGTTCACCCTCAGGGTCACCGGCCAAGTGAAGGTGGCGCCGGGAGCGGTGGTGCATTCTGGTTTCCCATTGGTGTACCAGCTGCCTTTTTCGCAGTTGTACTCGTCCAAGCCGACGACGATGGTAAAGACGTCTTTGCCTTTCTTGACCGTCGGTTGGTTCGACAGCGTGATGGCGCCGCCAAATTGCGAGACCTGACAGCACGCGAAGCCGAGCGCCGGCAGGGCTTGCGCTTTCTTTGGAATGCTTCGATACAGCACTTTCGCGGCACTGGACGTACCGGACATCGCCGCCACTGCGCCGGTAACGAACAGGACAAGCGTTACGGCTCTGGCGAGACTCCTTCGACTCATGTCCTTCACCCCTCTTGTAGACGCCCCGGAGTCCGTTCCGCGATCAAGTCAGCGAAGGCGTCCATTCCCTCGATTGACGCGCTGAGGATCGTGTCTGGGCATGAGACTGCCCCCCCGTGATCATCAGCATCGCGCGGGGCCGGACCAGCCGGCGTCGCGCATCGATGTAACCCGGGAGTTTCTCACACCTGCCCGCCGTGACCTATACCAATTTGACGCCGCGCTATAAGCCCGGCGTATGGGGCGGAAATGCGCCCCTTGCCGCTCGCGGGCGCGCTAGAAGAGCAGGCTCTCGAGTCCCACCGTGAGCGGCTCTGGCAGCTGCGCCACGCGCCGCACCGCGAGCAGCACCCCGGGCATGAACGACTCGCGATTGAGGCTGTCGTGGCGGATCGTGAGCGTCTGCCCCACGTCGCCCAGAATCACCTCCTGGTGTGCCACCAGGCCCGGCAGGCGCACCGAGTGGATCGGCGGGGACGCGCCGCCGGCCGCCTCGGCCATGAGCTCGGCGGTGCGCTTGGCGGTGCCGCTGGGGGCATCGATCTTCGCGTCGTGGTGCAACTCGATGATCTCGGCCGCGGCCATGTGCTTGGCGGCCTCGACGGCAAAACGCGTCATCAGCACCGCGCCGATCGCGAAATTGGGCGCGAAGAACGCGTTGGCGCGTGTCGCCCCGCTTGCTTGCGCCCGCTCCGCTGCGGCGCGCCGCAGCGCCTCGACGTCAAATCCGGTCGTTCCGACGACGACGTGCACGCCCGCGCCCAGCGCTGCCAGCGCGTTGGCCAGCGCGGCGTCGGGCTGGGTGAAGTCCACGAGCACGTCGGCGCCGTCGAGCACCTGCTCCACGCTGGTTTGCAGCCGGGGATCGGCGCGCCCGCGCAGCTCGAGATCGGGCGCCCCGTGCACAGCCTCGCACACGGCCTCACCCATGCGCCCGGCGGCGCCGGCCACGGCGACGCGCTGCATCAGCGCGAGATCTGACCGGCCACCACGCCGTCTGTCCGGGGCGCTTGGCGCTCGGACCCGCCGCCGGCGAGCACCGCCGCGCGGTCGTCGCGTGCACGAGGCAGCGCCTCGATCGCCGCGCTGAAGGCGTCCTCGTCGGGGCCCACGCCGGCCACCGACAGCCGGGCGGGGTCGAACAGATCCTGCGCGAGGGCGCGCAGGTCATCGAGCTGCACGGCTTCGATCCGCTCGATGAGCTCGTCCACCGAGAGGATCGGCAGCTCGGCCAGCAGCGAGCCGCCCAGGTGGGTCATGCGGGCGGCCGTGGACTCCATCGACAGCACCACCCTGCCCTTGAGGTTCTCGCGCGAGCGATCGAGCTCGGCGGCCGAGGCGGGGTCTGCCTGCAGGCGCGCGAGCTCGTCGGCGACAACGGCGACCGCCTCGCGCAGGTTGTCGGGGCGGGTTCCGAGGTATATGCCCACCTCGCCGCTCGCGGCGAACAGGTTTGAGAAGCAGAACACCGAGTAGGCGAGGCCCCGGCGCTCGCGCACCTCGACAAACAGACGCGAGGACGAAGTGCCCCCGAGCACGCCTTCGAGCACGCGCAAGGCGAACCGGCGCTCGTCGTGGCGATCGAGTCCGCGCCCGCCGAGGCACACGTGAAACTGCTCGGTGTCTTTGTGCAGGAAGCGCACGCGGCGGGCGAAGTCGGGGGGAGCGGGCTCTGCGATCGCGGCTGCAGCGGGAGCCGCGGCGGCATGATCCTCGCTCGCTCGCGCGAGCTCCACGAGCTCGTCGTGGGCCACCGAGCCGGCCGCGGAGATCACGATCCGCTCAGGCACGTAGCGAGCGCGGTGAAACCCCTGCAGCTGCTCACGGGTCGCCGCGGCGATCACGTCGGCCCTGCCGATCACCGCGCGGCCGAGCGGGTGCTCGCCGAAGACGGCTCCGCCGAGCAGGTCAAAGACGCGATCCTGGGGATCGTCTTCGTACATCGCGATCTCCTCGAGCACCACCTCGCGCTCGGCATCGAGCTGGTCGATGCGCGGCCGCCACACCATGTCGCTCACCACTTCAAACGCGCGTGGCAGGTTGCGGTCGAGCATCCGCGTATACAGCGACGTCGCCTCCTTGTCGGTGCCGGCGTTGATCTCGGCGCCCATGGCGTCGAAGATCTGGTCGATCTGCTCGGACTCAAACCGC
>DASZFR010000013.1:0-8744 GCA_035939635.1 Solirubrobacteraceae bacterium | reverse complement strand
CTCGGATGTGCACGCGCGCGCTGCCGCGCGCGCCGGCGTGCGCATCGTGATCGACTCAGACGCCCACCGCGTGGCGACGCTCGCGAACATGCGCTGGGGCGTCGCGACCGCACGCCGCGCGTGGCTGACCAGCGCAGACGTGGCCAACACGCTGGCGCTCGAGGACCTGCGCGCGCTAGCCAAGCAGCCGCGGCAGTAGCTGCTCGACAACGAGGCGGTCGACCGCTGCGCGGCTGAGCGGAGCGAGCTTCTCGCGGGCGCGCTCGCGGTATCCGGGCAAAGGATCGTCAAGCGCCGCACGCAGCGCCGACACCAGGTCCGTGTCGATCAGGCGCGCGTCGAGCTCGCGCGCGATCGGCAGCGCTGCATACGGGCCCGGCGCGGCAGTGCTCACGAGCTGGCAGCCGTCCGCCAGAGCCTCCAGCTGGGCGATGCCGTGGTCCTCACGTCGGGGGGCGCAGACGAACACGCGCGCGCGGCGCAGCAGCGAGCGGTACTCCTCGCGCGCCACGCGCCCGACCACGTTGATCGCGGGCTCGGGCTCGCGCAGCAGGCCCGCCGCACGCAGCTGCTCGGCGTCCACGCCGGTCACGACCAGCTGCTCCTGGCGCGCGTCGGCGCCGCCGCGCTGGCGGGTGAGCTCGCGCCACGCGGCCAGCACCCGATCCAGCCCCTTCTTGGCGGGGTTGGCGGCGTAGGTGACCGCGGCGATATCGCGCGATCCCTCCGCTCCCACGCCAACCTCGCCGAAAGGCGCCGACGGCTCGATCGCCACCGGCACCACCAGCACGTGGTCGTCCGCGCCGTCGCCGTCGGGGGGCAGCGCGGACGCGCTCCACGGCAGCAGCAGCGGTGCCTGGGCCAGCCGTCTGCGCTCGATCGGGCGCTGCCAGAGCCCGTGGCGCCCGGGCCGGTTGTCGGCAGCGGTGGCGTCGAAGCGAACGGCGCCGGGCCGCTGCCACAACAGTGCGGCGGTGGTGGTGGAGTAGATCAGCGCCCGCGCACGAGCGCCGCCGTCGGGCTCGCGCCGCAGCGCCGCGCGGGCGGCGCGCGCCCAGGCGAGATCGGTGCGCACCAGCGTTCGCCTCGGCCGCGGGGGGCGCGCGCGCGCGACCGACACGGTTGCGCCCGCCCGCGCAATCGCGCCGGCGAGCTCGTCGTCGGCCACGCGCAACCCCTCGGTGGAGCCGAGCGAGACGATCGTCACGTCCACCGCCGCGGCGGCGCGCGGCTCAGCGGACAGCGCCGTTCACGCGTTCGGGGCGCAGCGCCCTAAAGCCCGGGGTGCGAACGAGCGCGATGGGTCGAAATGGCGAGGTGCTGCGCACGAAAAAGGTCGCCCCGTCGCGCTCCTCGATCGCGGCCACGGCCGCGTCCTGGCGCCGCCACGCGAGCGACCAGATGATCGCGAAGCCCGCCGCGATCCCGGGCACCTGAGGCGCAAGAAATGCCAGGCCCCCGGTGACCAGCGTGAACACAAGCAGCGGCCACAGCCGGTTGAGCACGATCGCGCCCGGGTGCTGCTCGGGCAGCGCGGTGCTTGATCTGGCGCTGGCGAGCAGGCGTGCGATCGGGGGGTTGATCTCGGCGCGCCTGCTCATCAGCACTCCGACCACCGCCGCCACCGCCCACCAGCCGAGCGCGATCGGGACGAGCTGTTCGCTGGAGTGCGCGGCCGCTCCGAGAACGGTGACGGCGCCCAGCACGGTGGCCGCTCCTCCGCTCAAAAGCACGGTGGTCTTGAGGAAGTCGACGAAGCGCACGCGCTAGAGCAGGGCCTCGAGCAGTTCTCGCACCCCCCCGGTGCCATCAACGACGATGTCGGACTCGCGCGCGAGCTCTTCCGGCGTCTCGTCGGAGCTCACCGCGGCGCACACGGCGGCGGTGATCCGGCCCGATTCCTGCAGGCGCCGCAGCGCGCGAAAAGCGTCGATGTCGGTGGTGTCGTCGCCCACGTACAACGCAGCGGACACGTCGGACCCGCGCAGCAACGTGCTCACGCCCATGCCCTTGTCCAGCTTCACTGGCGGCCTGACCTCGAGCACCTTGCGCCCCCAGTGCACCGCCAGCCCCTCCCGCTCAGCCAGTGCGGCGATCTCGCGCACGCCCGCCTCCGCCTGCGCTTCGTCTGGTGCGCCGCGCCAGTGGAAGGCCGAGATCGCGTCCTTGTCCTCGCACAGGATGCGCAGGCGTTGGCGTTCGGGCGTCATCGCCAGCTCGGCAAAGGCGCGCACGCGCGCGATCCACGCGACCAGCTCCGGATCGACCTCCACCGTGGTGGCGCGAGGGCGCAACAGCTCGCCCCCGTGGTTGCCGATATAGGCGATCGTGCCGATCGCGACCATCTGGCGGGCGGTCGCCGCGCGGCGCCCGCTCACGCACCCCACCACGCCGTAGCGCTGGGCGATCTCGATCAGCAGTGTGCGGGTCGCCTCAGGTACGTGAGCGTCGGCCGCGTGGCGCACGATCGGCGCGAGCGTGCCGTCGATGTCGAGCAGTACCGCGCCGCGAGCTGGATCTGAGCGGACGGGCTCGAGCGTCTCCACGAGCGTTGCAGCGGGGGACACGCTGTCTAGTATGGCGCGCATGATGGCCGGCCGTGGGGTGGCACGCGGGGGCGCGCAGCGGCTCGGCGGCCGTCCTGCGTCGCGTACGTTGAAGATTGCCGCGATCGGCTCCGCGGCCGGGTTTTTCAGCGGCTTGTTCGGTGTCGGCGGAGGCAGCGTGATGGTCCCGCTGCTGGTGCTATGGCTGGCCTACGACGAGCGCGCGGCCACCGGCACCTCGCTCGCCGCGATCGTTTTCATCGCCGTCTTCGCCGCGTCCACGCAAGCGCTTTATGGCAACGTGCGAGTGCTAGACGCGCTGCTCGTGGGGCTGCCCGCCGTGGCCGGGGTCGTGTTCGGCACCTGGCTACAGCAACGCATTCACGCGCGCGCGATCCCGCTGCTGTTCTCGCTCGTGCTCGTCGCCAGCGCGGTGGAGCTGGTGCTGCGGTGAGCGGCGGGGCGATCGCGGTCGGGCTGGCCGGCGGCGTGGTGGCCGGGCTGCTCGGGGTCGGCGGCGGCGTACTGTTCGTGCCCGCATTGGTGTTCTTCGTGGGTCTCGGCCAGCACCAGGCGGAGGCCACCTCGCTGCTCGCGATCGTGCCGGTGGCGCTCGCCGGCACCTACCGGCAAGACCGCTACGGCAACGTGCGACGCCGCGACGCGCTGCTGCTCGGGGCGCTGTCGCTGGCCGGCGCAGCGACCGGTGTGGCGCTCGCCAACGCGCTCTCCGGCGCGGCGCTGCGCGACTGCTTCGCCGCGTTCATGGTGCTGGTCGCCGCCCAGCTGGCCCGCCGCACGCTCGCGCACGGAGGCTGAGCGACCGCTACACTCAACGAGGGCCATGGGACTCGACAATCCCCTGCACATCGCCTTTCTGGTGGTGATTCTGCTGCTGGTCTTCGGCGCGAAGCGCTTGCCGGAGCTCGGACGCTCGCTGGGCAGCGGCATGCGCGAGTTCAAGCAGTCGATCACCGGCGAAAGCGGCTCTTCGCAGCCGCCGGCGCTCGGCACGGGCAGCCAACAGCCCGCGAACGGTCAGGTGCCGGAGGCGGCGCCGGTCGCGGCACCCGCGGTCGAGAAGGCCGCAGTCGCTCAGCCCGCTTCAGAGCAGACCCCCGCCGAGTAGCAAGAGCGCAGCCGCGACAGCCCGCAGGGGGCGCTACAGGACGCTCGTCGTCATGCGCTCGATCTCGGCGATCGAGGTGATGCCTTCGCGCACCTTGTCGATGGCGTCCCTGCGCATGCGGCGCATGCCTTCGCGTTCGGCGACCGAGACCATCTCATCCACCGACGCGCGCTCGAGGATCAGCGCGCGGATGTGCTCGCTGACGGTCATCACCTCGTAGACGCCCACGCGACCGCGGTAGCCCGAGTTGCCACAGCGCGAGCAGCCGACGGCCTCATACGGCGTGGCGCCGACGAGCTCGTAGGACTCGAGCACCGACTCGGGCAACGTCTGCGGTCGCTTGCAGTGCTTGCACAGCATCCGCACCAATCGTTGGGCGACCACGGAGTCGATCGCGCCTGCGATCAGGAAAGGCTCGATGCCCATGTCGATGAGGCGCCCAATCCCGCTTGGCGCGTCGCGCGTGTGCAGCGTGGACAGAACCATGTGCCCGGTCAGCGCCGCCTCCACCGCGATGTGCGCGGTCTCGGCGTCGCGGATCTCACCGACCATGATCACGTCGGGGTCTGCGCGCAGTATCGAGCGCAGGCCGGTGTCGAATGTGACGCCGGCCTTCGGTGCGATCTGCATCTGCTTGATGCCAGGGATCCTCTGCTCGACCGGGTCCTCGATCGTGAGGATGCTGCGTTTGCCGTTATTGAGAGCGGTCAGCGCCGCGTACAGCGTCGTGGTCTTGCCCGAGCCAGTGGGGCCGGTGACGAGGACGGCGCCGCTGGGCCTGTGGACGGCGGCGTTGAGGCGCTCCAGGGCGTCGGCGGGCATTCCCAGCGCCTCCAAGCCCTCCACCCGCGCGCCGCGGTCGAGGATGCGCAGGACCGCACCCTCGCCGTAGCTGAGCGGCAGCGTGACGACGCGGATGTCGATGCGCCGTCCGTCGACCGTGAGGCCGAAGCGGCCGTCTTGGGGCACCCGTTTCTCGGAGATGTCCAGGTCGGCCATGATCTTGATCCGCGACACCATGCCCATCGCCATCCTGCGCTTGACGGTGGCGGCGTTGGCCAGCACGCCATCGATGCGATAGAGAACGCGCGCGTCGGTCTCCTCGGGGTTTATGTGGATGTCCGACGCGCCCTGCGTGACCGCCTGCGCGATGATCGAATGGACGAGCCTGATGATCGGCGCGTCGCGCTCGTCCTCTTCGGGCGGCGCCTCGGCGCCGGCCGCGGGATCCTGTACGTAGTCCTCGCCGTCGACGATCTCCTCGATCGCGTCGTTTGTCTGCGCGAGGCGTGTGAACAGCATCTCCAGGTCCTCGAGCGACGCGGCCACCGGGCGCACGCGACGTCCGGTGAGCATCGCCACGTCGTCGAGCGTCAGGACGTTCGTGGGATCGGCCATGGCCAGCAAAAGCGTGCCGTCGTCGGTGGAGCCGATCGGAACCGCTTGGTAGCGCTTGGCGGCACCGACGTCGATCAGGCTCGTCGCGCCCGCGTCCACTTCGAACTCCGACAGGTCGACGTAGTCCAGGCCAAAGCGCTCGGCCACCACGCGCGCGAGCTGATCGTGGTGCAGCACCCCTTGTTCGACCAGCACCTGCCCGGTGGGACGGCCCTGATCGCGGGCGACCTTGACCGCGCGATCGACCGTGGCGGCGTCGGCCAGTCCGAGGTCCACCACCACCTCGCCGATCATGCGCGCGGAGCGCCCTGCCTGGGCCGGCCGATACAGGCCGGGCCGCTCCCCGGCGGTGCGCTCAGGGCCGTTGGGTTCCCCAGCGCCAGGCTTCGTGCCGGCGCTCTTGGTGCCTGCATCCTGGCGCGTTCCGGCGGCAGGCGGACTCCTCGGCGGCGCTACGACGTCGCTCATCACTGTTCATATCGGCACATGCGTGCAAGTGCTTGATGCGAGAGGGCGCTAAAAACTCCGTAAGAATCAGGCCGCCGCGATCCCGCGCTCGAACGCGCTCTTGATGTGCGTGTCGAGCGCGTTGAGGCGGTACAGCGCGAGCGCCTCGGCCGACGCGAAGCGCTGCCCCGTCGCGGCCTCGGGCCCGTGGTGGAGCATCACGCAGTGCTCGAGCGCGAGCCTGCGCTCGGCCGGCAGAGTGGGCGGCACATGTTCGGCGAGCACGCGCATGCCGAGCTCGATGTGACCGAGCAGCCGGCCCTCCGCGCTGTAGCCGATCTCCGCGCCGTAGCTGAACTCGCGCGTCTTGCCGAGGTCGTGCACGAGCGCCGCGCAGAGCAGCAGGTCGCGCTGCAGACGCAGGTGCACCGAGCACAGCTCGAGCGCCATCGTCGCCACCGCCACGGTGTGCTCGAGCAGGCCGCCCAGATACGCGTGGTGCGAGGGAGCCCGCGTCGAGCCGGCGGGGCGCGCGCTGCTGGAGGGCGGCACGCTGCACGGGGCCGCGCGCAAACCGGCGCGCAGGCTTCGATCGGCCAGCAGCCGCTCCAGCAAGGCGGCGAGTCCCGGCTCGTGCACCTCGCACGCCAGGTGCTCGAAGAAGCCTTCGAGCTCGTCGAGGTCCCGCCGCGCCACCGGCAGATAGCGCTCGGGCTGCTGCTCGTGCGGGGGCGCGCTGGCGATCGCTTGCAGGTCGATCTGCAACTGGTCGCGAAAACGCTCGACGCGGCCGCGAACGCGCACGAGCTCCCCGCGCTCGAAGCGGCCCGCGAGAAGGTCCGCGTCGCGGAACGCGCGCGCCGCAATCGTGCCGGTGCGGTCGGCGAGCTCGACCGTGAGGTATGGCGTGCCGGCGCGCGACAGACGCCGTTCCTTACGCGTACACGCGAACACGCCGTCGACCTCCTGGCGCTCGCGCAGCGTCGCCACGGCGGGTACGTCGTCGAGCAGGCCGGCGGCAGTCACGCGCTCATGATGTACGGTGATCCGGATGCAGCCGCTCATCTGGGACCGGCGTCCCGATGGCCTCCGGGCTCCCGCGCTGGTGTGCGCGTTCCAGGGCTGGAACGACGCGGGAGATGCGGCCTCGAGCGCGGTGTCGTTTCTCGCTTCCTCGCTGCACGCCTCGCGCTTTGCGCGGGTGGAGCCTGAGGAGTTCTTTGACTTCCAGGACACGCGCCCGCGCATCCGCTTCAGCGAGCACGACGCGCGCGAGATCACCTGGCCGAGCATCGAAGTGTTCGAGGCGCGCGCGCCGAAGGCGCCGCGTGACCTGGTGCTCGTACAGGGCTTCGAGCCCTCCATGCGCTGGCGCTCGTTCTGCGCGCAGGTGATCGACCTCGCCGAGGCGCTGGGCGTGCAGCTCGTGGTCACACTCGGTGCGCTGCTCGGCGACATCCCGCACACGCGTCCCGTCGCGCTGACGGGCCACGCGTCGGACCCCGGCCTGGCGCAGCGCGTGCAGATGCACAGCTCGAGCTACGAGGGCCCCACGGGCATCGTCGGCGTGCTGCACTCCGCCTGCCTGCAGGCGGGACTGCCGTCGGTGAGCCTGTGGGCAAGCGTGCCGCACTACGTCGCCGCCGCGAGCAACCCGAAGGCGGCGCTCGCGCTCGTGCGCAGCACCGAGCGCCTGGTGGGGGTGTCGGTGGACGTGTCCAAGCTCGAATCGGCCGCGGGCGACTACGAGCGCCAGGTGGCGCTGGCCGTGCAGAGCGATCCCGACATCATGGCCTTCGTGGAACGGCTCGAGCAGGCTGCAGAGAGCGAGCCCGAGTCGCTCACCGAGGTGCCCTCAGGCGAGGTGCTCGCGCGCGAATTTCAGCGTTTTCTGCGCCAGCGCGGCCGCGACGCGCGCTAGGCCGCGCCGCTAGGCCTCGGCCGCCGGGCACACGATGCGGTAGTCGCAAAGCGAGCAGGCCGCCTGCGATGGCGTCGGCTCAAAAGCTTCCGACAGGATCCCCTCGCCGACCGACAGCACGACGTCGGCGATCGCGTCCGCATGCTGACCGGCGTCCGGCACCGGCACCTTGCGGTCGTCCAGCACGTAGTAGTAGGCCTGGCGCGAGGAGTCGAGCTTCCAGGCCTCGCGCGCCGCGAGCGCATACAGCGACAGTTGCACGTCGTCGGCGAGCTGCTCGGGTGAGCGCGGACGCGATGTCTTGTAGTCGATCAGCTCGTACTGCGGCTGGCCGGCGGCCGCGGATAGGCGGTCCACACGGTCGACGCGTCCGCGCAGGTGGTGGGGGCCGAGGCGAAAGGCGAACGGGCGCTCAAACCACACCGGCTCTGAGTCTTCGCGCTGCAGCCGCGCGTGGTAGCGGCGCAGAGCCTGCCGCGCGAGCTCGTACAGCGCATCGTCATCCTGGTCGAAACCAAACCCGGCGCGGCGCCAACCGGCATCGAGCAGCTCCAGCATCTGCTCGAGCGCGCCCGCGCCCTCGCCGTGGAAGCGCTCCAGCACCTGGTGCACGACGATCCCGAAGCGCTGCTGGCGCGTTTGCTCGCTGGGGATACGCAGCACGCGCGAGAACTTGTACCTCAGCGGACAGCTGCGGTAGGTCTCGATGTCAGACGCCGAGAGAGCGAGGCCGACGCCCTTCTTGGGCAAGAACGGCCCCAGCGAGCGCTCTTCGCGCGGGGCCGCGCTCGCACTGGGTAGGCCGGCGGCCAGCGTGTCGTCGAGGTTCGAGGTCTGGAATATCTCGCGCTGAACCGGCGTCGTGGCCGCGAGCAGCCGTGCGTTTATGTCCGCGATCGCTTCGCCGATCTGCTGTCCGCGACTGCGCTGCAGCAGCGCCGACAGCTTCAGCAGCTCCAGGTAGCGCACCACCGCATGGGCTATGTCGAGCTCGGTGTCGAGCCGCAGCTCGCCCAGCCGCCCGCCGACCCGCGAGACGCCGTCGAGCACTTCGGCGCGCAACGCCTGAAAGGTTGCTTGAAGCGCCTGCGCATCCGGGTCGGGCGCTGCGGCCGGCGACGCCTCCGGCGCCTGCAGCTCGTCAACGGCGCCGCCGTCATCAGCGGTCTCGTCTCTACGCCGCGAAGCCGCCGGGCCGGCCGCCGTCGCCCGCGCCTTTCCGGCTCGCGGCGAGCGACTCGAGCGCGGCGCGCGCCCTGCGAGGTACGCAGCGAGCTCGCGCGGCGTGGACCCCGGCGCGCGG
>DASZFR010000012.1:0-1570 GCA_035939635.1 Solirubrobacteraceae bacterium | reverse complement strand
GGTCGCGTGCTTCCGTTCGTGTACGCCGCCGGCGCCTTGATCCTGAGCAGCGCGGGGGCGCTTTCTGTGCAGCTGGTCACGATCGCGTTCGAGCGCGAGCGTGTCCGTGACCTGTTCTCGCGCTTCGTGCCAGAGAACGTGGTGGACGAGGTGCTCGCCAGCGCGGACCACGGCTTGCGCCTGGGCGGGGTTCAGCGCGAGGGCACCGTCATGTTCACCGACCTGCGCGGCTTCACGAGCTTCG
Organism: Solirubrobacteraceae bacterium; assembly: GCA_035939635.1. Taxonomy (GTDB): domain Bacteria; phylum Actinomycetota; class Thermoleophilia; order Solirubrobacterales; family Solirubrobacteraceae; genus Palsa-744. Next base: position 1,326 of record DASZFR010000012.1, on the reverse strand, counting down.
CCGAGTCGCTGGCGCCCGAACAGGTGATCGAAGTGCTCAACCGCTACCTCAGCGAGATGAGCGATGCGATCCTCGACCATGGAGGAACGCTCGTCGCCTACATGGGCGATGGGATCATGGCCGTCTTCGGCGCCCCGATCGAGCAGTCCGATCACGCCGACCGCGCGCTCGCGACCGCGCGCGAGATGCTCGCGGAGCGGCTGCCGCGCTTCAACGAGTGGCTGCAGCAGCGCCACCTGGGGCGAGACTTTCGCATGGGAATTGGCCTGAACTCCGGCCACGTGATGTCCGGCAACGTCGGCTCAGAGCGCCGCGTCGAGTACACCGCGGTCGGCGACACGACCAACACCGCCGCGCGCATCGAGCAGTTGACGAAGGGCACGCCGTACCAGCTGATGCTCTCCGCGGCCACGCGTGAGGCTGTGAGCGCTGTGCCCGAGGACCTCGTGTTTGTCGAACAGGTCGAGATCCGTGGCCGCACCGCAGTCACCGACATCTGGGCGCTTGCCGATCCGCAGCCGGACCTCGCCAGGGCGCCCGAGCAAGATGCGCAGCTGAAGGCCGCCGGCCCGGGCACCTGACAGCCCGGCGTCCGATTGCGGCTGAGGCGGGCCGGCCGGGGGGCGGTCCTACTGCACTATGACCGGCCCGCCACCGCCACCGCCCCCACCGCTGCTACCGCCGCCGCCTTTGCCGCCGCCGCCTTCGCTGGGCGTGGTGCTCGGTGGGGCCGGCGAGCTCGGTGCCGTGGGGGTCGCGGGCGTCGCCGGGGCCGGCGCGGTGGGCGCGGTGCGGCGATGTTCTACGTGCAGCGGCGGGAGTTCCGTCGGTACGGCAACCGCGTGCAATGTCGTGTGGGCACGCGGCAGCACTAGCGGCGTCGGAGCGCTGGATGAGGCCGAGCCGCCTGCGCTGGCCCTGCCGACGAGGAAGGCCGCGCCGAATGCGAGTGCGAGTCCGAATGCGACCAGGACGCCGCGACGCTGAGAGAGAGTCATTCGCACCGACTCGGCTTGAGGCTGCCGGGCGCGAGGCAGAGTTGCGACTTCGACACGCCGCCGCGGTGAACCTTGTATTCGATGTAGGTCCCGACCTCGCGGCTTGCGGTGACGTAGATCTTCAGCGCCGCTCCGCTGCTCAGCACGGTCCCGCGCAGTTTCGCAAACGCGAGCGTTCGCGCGGTCCGCGCCTGGGAGCGGCAGCCGCGCGTGCAGCGGACGAGCACATGCGCCTTCTTAGGCGCATTCACCGCGAGGTTCAAGACACGCACGCCGCCGGGCAGCGGTTGCGCCGTGAGCGTGGCTTCGGCGTTTACGTGCTTGGGCT
>DASZFR010000011.1:0-5689 GCA_035939635.1 Solirubrobacteraceae bacterium | reverse complement strand
CGTGGCGAAACCGAGCCGGGGCAGAGCCGGCGCCCGCGGCGGCCGGCGCCGTCGAGGCTTGGTCTTGGGCTGTGTCGATCAGCATGTGGGGGCTGTTTGCACGCAATGGGGAGAACGCGATGCAGCCGCCAATGGCGGCCGCCTCATACCTTTTACCTACCCCCCACAGTCCCGCCGCAATCGCGCCACGCGGGCGTTTTAGGTATCGCCGCCGCAGGCTGCGGCCACGCGAACCCCCCGGCCCGGAGACGCCTCCGCCGCACACGTGTCGCAGCGAATCGCCCGCAGGACCGGAAAACATGGCCCAGCCGCCCTCCTGGCGGCTGGGCATCATCCTCAATACCCCGCGAGCGCTTCGCCAACCGCCGTCGCGGTCCGCCTGGCGCCGGCGGCGGCCGTTTCAAGCCGCGTCAGGAAATCTTTCAGCCGCAGGTTTAGGCCCGCGCGCGGAGGGGCATACCACACGTGGAGTTGTCCTCCCTCGGGCGGTGGCCGCGCCCCCCGGCGGCCACCGCCCTTCGCCTTCTTGAAGCGGCGATTGGTCTTGGGGGCGTTGGGCGCATCGGCACGCCGCTCGCTTCTGGCGCAGCCGGCGCCCAGCGACGCGGCGTGGCCGCGGTCTTGTCGCAGCCGGTGCCCAGGGACGCGGCCTCGCCCCGCGGTCAGGCGCGGTCGACGAGCTGCAGCGCGAGCATCTCCGACGAGCCGACCGTGGCCACCCGCCGCTCATCTGTGAGCTTCTCGATCACAGGACCCAAGCCCTGCACGTCGGAGTCCATCACGAGACGGTCCGCGCGACCCGCCCCCAAGGGCCCCACGCACAGCTCCAGCGTCCTGCCCTCGACCCTCGCGGTTAGGCTGAGCCGGTCCGCGCCCAGCGACTCAGGGGCGTGCGCGGCCAGCGAGTCCGCGACCAGCTGCGCGTCGGAGATGCGGTCGGTGGAGAAATGCGCGCGAGCGGCCAGCACGCTGAGGATCCGCGGCAGCACCGCGCGGGCGAGCGTCGCGGGAGACACGGTCACCGCGATCGTCGAAGCGGGGTCATCTACCGCCAGGGGGTGCGTGTCGGTGTGTTCGGGCTCCGGGGGCGCAAGCGGTCGCTCACAGCCCGCGAGGAACTCCATGCGAACTTCCGTGCCCGAGCCGTTCGCCTCGCTGAACTCCACGCTGTGCACCAGCGCCTGGATCAGCGGCAGGCCGATACCCAGGGCGGCTTCGTCGGCGGGCCGGATCCGTGGCCGGATCCCGACGCCGCTGTCGCGCACCACCACCTGCACCGTGTCCGGGGTGGTGTGCAGCTCCACCTCCATCGGGCCTTCCCGGCCCTCGTAGGCGTGCAGGACCACGTTGTTGGCCGCCTCCGTGACGGCTGTGCGGATGTCGTAGAGGTCGCTGTTCTCCAGGGCCACCGACTCCGCAAAGCCGCTGAGCATCTCGCGCACCAGCAACACGTTCTCGGAGCGATTCGAGAGATGCAGGCGGACGTTTGGACTCTCAGCCATGGATCACGAAGTCAACGGTCGCACTCGAAACCCGCCGCGTTTCTCCCTGGCTCGACAAGCGCTTCGAGCGCGCCGCCCGCCCGCCACGAGAGCATTAATCCGAGAGCCCACCCTTCCGCCGACGCGGCCCGTCGCGGCCTTCGTCGGTCAAGGCCCGCAGCTGGTCGAGCGAGCGGCGCAGCAGGCGTGACACCTGCATCTGCGATATGCCGACGCGCGCCGCGATCTCGGTCTGCGTGAGGTCCTCGACGAAGCGCATGCGCAGAATCAAACGCTCGCGCGGCGGTATGCGCTCGAGCACCGCCGTGATCGTCGCGTCGAGCTCCACCAGCTCGAAGCGCTCGTCGTCGCGTCCCATCGAGTCCCCGTAAGCCATCACATCTTCGTCCGCGCCCGGGCGCGGCGCGTCCAGCGACAGCGCTTCGTAGGCCTGGATCGCCTGCAGCGCGTCGATGATCTCCTCGATGTCGAACTCGAGGTACTCCGCGAGTTGGTTGACGGTGGGGGCGCGCCCGCGCTCGTTGGCGAGGCGCTCCTGCGCATCGCGCACCCTCAGGGCGCGCTCCTGCGCCCCGCGTGGCACGTGCACCGACCAGCCCGAGTCGCGGAAATAGCGCCGCATCTCGCCGAGAATCGTGGGCACCGCGAACGATGGAAAGCTGTGTCCCAGCTCGGGATCGAAGCGGTCCAGCGCCTTCAGGAGCCCCAGCGACGCCACCTGCAGCAGGTCGTCGAAGGGCTCGGACGACCGGTCGTAGCGGCGCGCGAGGCTGCGCGCGAGCGGCATGAAGCGCGCCACGAGCGCCTCTCGGGCTTCGCGGTCGCCGTGCTCGTGCCAGCGCGCGAACAGCTCCTGCTCGTCGTGATGCCCGTTGTGGGGAGCGTGCTTTGGCACAGCGCTGACGGGCGGCGTCATTCCATGCTCCTTGCGTCGCGCCGGTGATCGGCCACGGTTTGGCGCCGAAGGTCCGGCGTTGTGTCGGTCTACCCGCATCGCCGGCCTCGTAAGCGGCGCTTCCCCGCCGGTGGGGCTACAGCTCGCTGTTGGGGAGATCGCTGGAGGCGCATCGCGGCCTCACACCGGGGCCCTGCCCTGGGCCCCGGGCGGATCCGAGAGTGGCAGGCTGTCGCTCACGCCCGTGAGATCGAACAGCCGCTGCGCCTGCTCGCCGGCGATGAGCGTCAAGGCACAGCTCGCCTGCTCGCACTCGCGCTGCGCCGTGAGAATCGCGCGCAGCCCGCAGGAGTCGACGAACGCAAGCTCTCGCAGGTCGATCGTCACCCGCGGCGGCGGCGTGGCCAGCACCCGCGCGAGCGCCTGTTCGAAGTGCGGCGAGCTCGACAGGTCGAGGTCTCCGCTCAACTGCACGCGCGCGCCGTCGTCGCCGACGCGCACGTCGACGGTAAGCACGTCCGGGCGCTCCGCGGCCGAACTCGAGCCGGCGGCGCTCACGAGCGACCCTCGAGCGGGCCCGACCCGGCGGACACGCCAACGCATGTGGTCTGAGCGCTAAACGTCATCAGATCCTCTTCGTCCGCTGTATACGACGGTCCCCCGGCCCCATACGTCTGCGGGCCGTTGGGTCCCCGCTGCTACACCGAGCGGGCACCACCCGCGTCCTTGTCAGGCCTGCCATTCAGGTTTCCCGATGCTAGCGGCTTTGCGCGGCCGTTTCAAAGCAGCTGCGCCGTTGTGCCACGCGCCCCCGCGAAGCTCTTGACAGACCCGAGCTCGCGGGCAGAGAATCAGTCGCGAGGATGAGGGGAAGCGAGCGCCACAGCGCCGCCGTGCTCGGTGGGTATCCGCGGCGCGTCCGCGAGGCGCGCGCGCGTGCCGGAGCGGCCGCGAGCGTGGGTTGGGGCGGGCCCGAGCGCGAAGGCACGATCGCGGTGGTGGGGGCCGCCGTCTTGTATCTGGTCGGCGCCGCGCTCATCGCGACAGCGTTCGCGCTGCCGCACGTGAGCTCGCCCGCGGGCGTCGCGGCGATAGCGGTGGCTGCGGTCGTCACGGCGGCACTGCTGATCGTTTCGGCGTGGCGCTGGGGTGCGGGGCTTTTCGTCGCCTGGGTCGCCGACCTGTGGGGCGTGCTGCTCGTCGCGCTGCTGTGCGCGGCCACCGGGGGGGCACGCAGCCCCTACGCACTCGTCTACTTCTTCGCGATGGGGCACGCGGCGGCGTTTCAGGGCCGACGCCGCACCGCGATCGTGTGGCTGGCAGCGGCGGTCGGCTTCCTCGCGCCGGTCGCCTACAGCGACGTGTCGGGCCAGTTCGCAGCGCTGGCCAGCGTGGGGATCGTGCTCGCGATGCTCACCAACGGCGTCATCTACTTCGCGCTCAATCGCGCGCGCGAGCAGCGCGCGCTTCTGGAAAGCCTCATCAGCGCGACCTCACAGCTCGACGGCTCGCTCGATCCCGCGGCCACGCTGCGGCGCATCGTGGCCAACGCCGTACCCGACATGGCCGATGTGTGCGTGATCGACCTGGTCGAGGGCGACGGCGCGCTCGGGAGCACCGTTGCCGCCGCGCGCGAGCCCGCCGTAGGCTGGCAGATCGAGCGCCTGCGCCGGAGATGGCCGTTTCACGATCGCGGCGACCACGCCGTGTCGTTCGCTCTCGAGCGCGACGAGCGGTGCGTGATCATCGACGATCTGAGCGACGAGCAGGCGGCGGTGTGGTTTGACCAAAGCGACGAGTACCGGCGCCTCATCGACGCCGCGGGCTGCCGCTGCGCGGCGATCTTCCCGATGGTCGCGCGCGGGCGCAAGCACGGCGCGATCTCATTCATGCGCTCGGCCCGGCGGGGGCCCTACCGCGGACTTGCGCTGGCGGTGCTCGAGGACCTCAGCGCGCGTGCCGCGGTCGCGCTTGCCAACGCGCGGCTCTATGCCGAGCGCGAGCGCGTCGCCGGCACGCTCCGCCGCAGCCTGATGCCCGCAGCATTGCCGTCCGTCCCCGGGATCGAGCTCGCGAGCTTCTTCCGCCCCACCGACACCGGGGACGAGCTGGGCGGCGACTTCCTCGACGTCTTTCGCGACCGCTGGGGCTGCTGGCTGGTCGTCGGCGACGTCTGCGGCAAGGGTGCAGAGGCCGGTGCTCTGACCGCGTTCTTGCGCCACACCACGATCGCGTATGCGCGCGAGAGCAACAGCCCCGCCGATGTGCTGATGGAGGTCAATCAGGCGATGCTCGAACACGACTTCGGCGGGCGGTTCGCCACGGTCCTGCTAGCGCACCTGCAGCCCGGGGACGGGGGCCTGCGCGCGATGCTCGCCAGCGGCGGCCACCCGGCGGCGCTGCTGGTGCGACCCGGCCATGAGGTTCGACAGGTGGGAGAGTGCGGCACGCTGCTCGGCCTGTTCGCCGATCCTGAGATTGCCGACAGCGCCATCACCCTGCGACCAGGCGACGTGCTCACGCTCTACACCGACGGCCTGGAAGACGCCCACGCCCCGGCGCGGCTCGTCAGCGCCGACGAGATGGTCGGCGCCTTAACGCGCGTCTCCCCCACCTCCGCGCAGGAGGTCGTCGACACCCTGCTGGAGTTGGCCGAGCCCCACGACGGCGCGCGCGACGACATAGCGGTCCTGTCCGCGCAGGTGAGGCGCCGGGCGGCCGCAGCGCGTCCAGGAGTCGCCGCCAGGCTGCGCGGCGTCGCTGGTCGCGGGCCCGGCCCAGGACCCGGCTCCCCGCCGTAACTTCAGCGGGGGCGTTACCCGCGCGGGCTTGCGCCGGCCGGGTGTGGCGGGCGCGGTCGGGCACGCGGACGCGGGCTTGTGCCGGCCGGGTGTGGCGGGCGCCGTCGGGCGCGCGCGGACTTGCGCCGAGGCGCGGCGATGCCGCTGCCCGCGCCGATCGCGCGTTCGGGCAGGGGTTGCGCTCGGTCGGGCGCGCGCGAGCGCGAGGAGGCGAGCGTTACAGCTCGTCGCGAAAGCGCCACATCAGTCTGCGCTCGTCCAGCGTGAGCAGCCGCCAGCGATCGTCCTGGGGCACCCAAACGTAGATGCGCGCGTCGAGCACACTGCGCAGGTGCGCGAGCTCCTCGATCGCGGCGCGAGCGTCGACATCGTGCGCGAGCTCGGTGCCGCTCGCCACGTCGACGATGCGAAAACGCAGCGGGGCCGGCTGCGGCGCCTCGGGGGCCGGCGCCGGCGCCGGTGCTCGCCCCAGCCTGACGGTGTCGAGCTTG
>DASZFR010000010.1:0-3608 GCA_035939635.1 Solirubrobacteraceae bacterium | reverse complement strand
GGAACGAATCGAGGAGTTGGGAGGCGCAGGCTCGATCGCGCTCGAGCTCCTGCAGCAGCTCCCTTCCGACCAGCGAACGGCGATCCAGGGGCGCGTCCTGCAGGAGCGCGACTACGCCGACCTCGCGCAGAGCCTCTCGTGCTCACAAAGCGTCGTGCGCCAGCGTGTCAGCCGCGGCCTCAAAGAGATTCGACGACGACTGGAGCACTCGCCATGAGCCACCTACCGCAACTGAGGGCATCACTTGTCGAGGCGGCCGGGCGCCAGAGCTTCGCGCCGGCAAGCCGCCGCGCCGCTAGGGCGCCGAGCCCGCCCGGCCGTTGGCGCTCGCGCAAATGGCGCCGCGTGGCGCTGAATCTCGCTCTCGGCCTCGCGGGCACCACCCTGGGGTTGAGCGCCGCGGGCGTCTTCAAACGCGGTACGCCGGTCGGACCCGAAGTGCCACCGTCGCCGAGCGCCTTTGAAGGCGTCGCGATTCCGCACACCGTCAAGCTGCTGCCGCTGCGCGCGGCCGACCCCGGCGGTGGCCCGCCGTGGGGTATGCGCGTGTTGCAGACGACTCGTGGGCTCACCTGCGTGCAGATCGGACGCGTCGACTTTGGCACCGTCGGCGTGCTCGGCAAGGACGGGAGCTTTGCCAACGACGGTCGGTTTCACCCGCTGTCGGACAACTTCCTCCAAACTCCGTTCGGCTGCGCGCCCACCGACGCGCACGGCAAGGGCTTCCTCAACGCATTCCTGCAGGACACCCCCGCCAGTGGCATTGCCGGCCGCGGCTGCCGCGTCGCTGACGAACTGTCCCCGCGACCAGCGCGAGCGAACACGTGCCCGCGCCGCGATCTGCGCGACGTCTTCTATGGACTGCTCGGCCCGGACGCAGTCAGCGTCACGCACCTCACCGCGTCGGGCGCACAAGAACGGACGCCGACGATTGGGACCGAGGGCGCATACCTCGTCGTGTTGCCGCACGCCACTAAGGGATGTCTCGTACCCGCCGCTCCGCGCCGCTATCCAAAGCTGTGTCAGGTCGGATTCCAGGGCGACACGGGAGGACCCGGAGTACCGGCGGGGGCAATCTCCTCTGTCACCTACCGCGACGGGCACACCTGTCACGTGCCGGCGCCGGGTTCGCGCGCCTCGTTGCTGGAAGCCTGTCCGCCTGTCGGCTTCGTCGCACCCCGCGTGAGCACGCCCTCGCCAAAACAGCTCGCGACCCGCATTTCGGTGCAGAAGATCCCCGCGCGCTCCTACTGCGCAGCCAGGCACGGCGAAGGCGTGACGCCCTGTGGGGCGCGCGTGCCGTCCGGCTTTCGGCGGCTCACCGGTGGGTGGCCGTCGTTGCTCGTCAGGATCAGCTTCGTGTCTCGCATCGCGATCCCCGACAGCCGCAGCTTCTACGAGTTCAACCTCGAAATGCCTCACAGCGCAACCTGTACAACCGGCGGCACGGGCGGCCCGACCAACTCCGACATCGCCGCCGGACAACGGGTTAGCACCAACATGTTCGTCCCGTATCGCTGCCCCGGCGTTGTCAAAGGGACAGTCAGCTATGTGCCGCTCGTGGGACCGGCCACCTCGATGCCCGTCGCGGGCCTGCCCGGCCAGGGACGGGCGGTGCTCGTGGGCCGGTTCAACTTCAGCGTGCCCTGACGCAGGGAGCGATCGGCGCCGGTGTCGTGCGGTCGCGTGTGATCGATCGGGCGCCGTGAGCAGCTAGGACGATAGGCTGGCGTGCCCGGGGAGCGCGATAAGCCGCGGCGCTGAGCATGCGACGCTGCTCACGAGCGCGCTGCCGGCGGCGACCACAATGGGCGACAAAGCCAAAGAACACGAGGCCGCGTACCACCTCTTGCTCGAGCCCAAGGAGGTGCCGGTCGCGGCCAGCGCGCTTCGTCTGTTCGGCTCCGACGAGGCGCATCAGCCGCGCATCCACGAGCTCGCCCACGAGGTACTCGCCGCGCTGGAGGGAGTGCCCGACGCCGAGGGCGTGCTGACGGTGCCGCTCAGCGCCGAGCAGCTGAAGGTCACCTACAGCGCGATCAAGCTGCTTTTCAACGACATGCAGCGCGGGCAGGCCGAAGAGCGCGAGACGCTCCGCGCGATACTCGACAAGCTGCCCGACGAGCACTCCATCCGCGCTATCTCGCTGGACTAGGCGCGATCACTGCGCAGCCGCGGTCTCGACGTCCATGCGCGCGATCAGCACACCGCGCAGCGTGTACAGATGGATCACCTCTTGATCGCCTAGGAGCGCGCCGTCGCGAGAGCGGATGGTCTGGCGCACGGTCACGGCAACACGCCCGTCGGCGCGGGGCTCTGCCGAAAGCGGCTCGACGCGAGGGCCGATCTCGGCCCACTGCTCGCTCCAGTAAGCGCGTACCGCGTCGTGGCCGGTGAGGCGGCCACCCTTCCAGGCGTTCGGCCAGTCGACATCGCCGGTCGTCCTCGCGAGCACCGCGTCGGCGTCGCGGCGGTTGAAGGCGTCGTAGAGGTCGCGGAAATACTGCAGATGGTCTCGGTCCACTTGCCCGTCTCGCTCGTGTTTCGCTCAACAATGACTCGGCTGAACCGTGGCGGCGTCACCGGCGGCGCAATAATCGTCTCCACAACCGCGGCGACGGCCAGCTGCGTCTGGGCGGCAGCGCTGCGGGGAGCGAGTCCGGCACCGGCGAGATCGATCTCCCGCTCGGACCTGGCGCGCGGTCGACTCCGTCCCCGGTGCTCCGGGGGTCTCGGCGCTAGAGCCCGACGTAGCGAGCCCCGAGCGTGGCGGCGAGTGTCTGGTGGGCGCGCGAGCTTCCGATCAATATGGAGCGGGCGGGGTCGACTCGGTGAGCGTGCGCGAACGCGAGCGGCAGGCCAGGGAGCGGAGGGCGACACCAGCACGCGGGCGGCCCGCCAGGGTGCGGGCAGACCGCCACCTCGACGGTTTCGCTCACGGCGGCGGCGATCATCGCCGCCGCTTCAGAAAGCGCGCCGGGATCGCCGTCGGGGGTCCAGTCGAAGACCAGGTGGGGCGCGGATGGATCGGCATCCGCGATCGCGCCGGCGATTCCCTCCCGCGTCGTGGCGGCGGCGCCGACGAACACGCCCGGCCGCCTTTCGCCGAGCGACGCGCGAGCGAAAGGAACGGTCTGCACAGAAGCCAACCCCTCGTCCAGCGAGGGCGGCTCGAGCGCGCGCAGAGCGCGCATCTGGGAGGTCGGCAACATCAACCACGGCTCGCGGCGAGCCGCCGCGCGGATCTGCTCGGGCGTCGGGAGTGAGCCGAACCGCTCGAGCAGCCGCCGCACCAGGTTGACCTGAGCTTGCACGAGCGGCGTGTCCAGCCACACGCAGCGCACGCCCAGCGAATGTCGATCGGCCGTCTCGACCACGCGGCTGCGGTCCGCGCGTGTCAAGTAGGTGTTGTCGAGGACCACGCGCCGCACGCCTGACGCGAGCTGGTCGTCGAGATCGGCGGCCAGCGCGCGCAGCGAGCCGCCGCGATCGACGCGGTTGAGGCGCGCGTAGCCGCGCTGCGCGTACTCCGCCGCGAGCCGGCTCTTGCCCGCGCCGGGTATTCCCATCACGATCACGACGTCCTCTTGCGTGGACGCGCCGGGCGC
>DASZFR010000009.1:0-5035 GCA_035939635.1 Solirubrobacteraceae bacterium | reverse complement strand
CGCGCGCTCGCACGCGTAGCACTTCCGCGCGCGCGATTTAAGGTTCCGTCAGCGACGGGCGAGCAGGCGCGCTTGCGGCCACGCGTAGCGAAGCTTGGCCGGCGCGCCGACCAAGCTGCCGGGCTTGCCGCCCGGCGCCGTCACGGCCTCGCGCCCCGTACACGCGCCGCCGTGCGCCGCGTAGAAGGCCTGCGCCGTGGTGTTCTGCTCGAGCACCCACAGATACAGCCCGCGCTCCCGGCTGCGCTCGGCAGCCTGCGCCGCGCTCAGCGTCAGCAGGCGCGAGCCGACGCCGTGCCGCTGTCGTTCGGCACAGACGTGCATGTTGTCAAGCAGGGCCCCCCACACCGCGTTGTCGTCGAACACGATGTGGGCGAAGCCGATCAGCTGCGGCGCGAGCGCCACGGTCGTGCAGCTACGGTCATCGGCGCAGCTCAGGCGAGCGGTCCATACCTCCAGGCGGTCGACGAGCACGTCGCCGTCCAGAAAGGCGTCGGCGTAGGCGCCCCTGTAGTGCCGGCGCCAGCTGTCTGCGTGCAGGCGCGCTATTGCCTGCGCGTCCGCGGCCCCGGCGACGCGGAACTCGACTGCACCGTCGCGCGCGTGCGAGCGCGGAGGGGTTCTCCCAGCGGGCCCGGGCACCGACTCAGCCACCGCGCGCGACGATCGCTTGCCCCAACCAGCGGGCCGCGGACGGGACCGCCGCGGGATCGATGTAGTGGCCGGCGTCTGACTCGTGATACTCCACCGCCAGCCCCGCCTGCTCGAGCATGTCGCGAGCGCGGCGCGCGAAGTCCACGTCGATCACCGGGTCGTTGCGGCCGTGTGCCAGGTAGGCGCGCAGCTGCGGACGATCCTCGAGGCTTGGCTGCCAGCCGGGAACGGTCGGCACGAACCCCGAAAAGGCGAGGATGCCCCCCGGCGCTGGGCGATCTGCGCCCAGCCCAAGCGCGTAGCTCATCACAGTGCCCATCGAGAACCCACCGAGCACCGTGTCCTGCGGCGAGATGCCGGTCTGCGCCCACAGCGCGTCGTGCAGCTGGGCAAGCGCCCGGTAGGAATCGTCGAACGTCCGCGGATCGGGATACCCGACGCGCGGCACCACGTACCAGTGGTTTCCGGGCGAACCCGGCAACACCAGCGGCGCCCGAGGTGTGACGACGTGAAGGCGCCGCGCCGGATCGAGCGCGTCGGCCAAAGGCAGCAGGTCGTGGTCGTCGGTTCCGCGGCCGTGGTGCAGCACCAGCAGACCCTCGGGCTCTGCGGCGGCACGCCGCTCGCTGTATCGCAGCTCGCTTTGCATCTGTCACAGCCGCACAGGCCGATCTTTGGCCGCCCGACCATATCCCACGTCCGCACCGGCCGAGAGGATCGCTTGCGTGGCGCTTCAGGTTCTGACTGCCAACGAGCTGGCGCACACGCCGACGGTGTTTTCGAGCTTCATGGGTAAGGCCGGCGCGCGCTTCAAAACGGTCGCCGAGCTGCTTGGCATCTATCGCGAGCGCAGCGCCGCATTCGCCGGCGCCCACGACGAGCCCTCTGAGCACCTGCGCGTGGAGCGCTTCATGCGCGACATGGCGGGCGACGGGTGGAGCGACGGCGTCGTGATGCGGATCGGCGTTTTCGACGGCAAGGTGCTTTTGATCGACGGGATCCATCGCGCGATCGCCTATCTGGCGTGCGTCCAGGACGGCGTCGGCAGCGATCGTCTTCCCGCGCTGCACGTCGACTGCTAGACGCCCGGTCGGGCGCCCTCGCGGCTGCGCCGCCGGGTGCCCCCGTCGAGCACGGCGATGGCCCTGCCGATCCCGCGGCCGGCCGCGGTAACCAACGCGATCGCCGCAAGGCGGATGCTACGGGCCGCGGCGTGTGCTCGAGCTCGTCGCGGGAGCCACGCGCCCGGTCGCGCGCCCGAGGCGGCCCGCCAGCGCTTGCAGGTGCTCGACGAGCTCGGGCGGCGCTTGCACCTCGAAATCCACGTCGAGCATCGCGATCCGCATCGCGAGCCAGCGCAAATCGTCGTCGCCGGCGGTGAAGCGACAGGTGTGCGCGTCGAGCGGCTGCAGCGCGCCCCACTGCCGCGGGATGCGCTCGGCAACCTCGCGCGCCGGCGCGTGCAGCGTGATCACCGCCTCGTAGCGACTGGGCGCGGCGCTGATGCTCTGCTGCACGTAGGCGGCCGCGTCCTTCGCCGGGAGCGGCCGCGGCGCGAAGCGCACGCCCGCCGGGGCGGGCCTGTTGAGGCGATCGAGCCGAAACGTGCGCCAGTCTTCGCGCTCGCGGTCCCACGCGACCAGATACCAGCGCTGGCCGCGGTTGAGCAGCGAGTGCGGCTCCACCTCGCGGCGGCTCGCCACGCCGTCGCGGCGCCTGTAGGCAAATCGCAGCCGCTCGCGATCGCGGCAGGCGGCGGCGATGACCGTGAGATGCTGGGGGTCGACGGTGGGACCGGGCGCGGGCAGGACGACGGTCGCAGCGCCAAGCGTCTGCACGCGGCGGCGCAGGTGCGGGGGGAGCACCTGCTCGAGCTTGACCAGCGCGCGCACGGCCGTCTCCTCGATGCCGCGAACAGACGCGCGCGCGGCCGTGCGCAGCCCGACGGCGATCGCGATCGCCTCCTCGTCGTCGAGCAGCAACGGCGGCATCGCGCTGCCCGCGCGAAGCCGGTAGCCGCCGGCGCAGCCCGACAGCGACTCGACCGGATAGCCGAGCCGGCGCAGGCGCTCGACGTCGCGGCGGATGGTGCGCGCCGACACCTCCAGGCGCGCGGCGAGCTCCTCGCCCTGCCAGTCGCGCCGCGCCTGCAGCAGCGAGAGCAGCTCCAAGAGCCGGCTGGAGGTCTCGCTCATACGTTTTGCATGCTCGGACACATTGCGGACAGATCCTGACCTAAATGGCAGGTAGCGTGGTCGCGCAAGCAGCCTCACCACAGCGACCCCGAAGGGAGAACCATGCCCAAGCGAGACCGATACATCCCCGGCGTGCCGTGCTGGGTGGACACGAGCCACCCGGACCCGCAGGCCGCGGTGGCCTTCTACACCGGCCTATTCGGGTGGGACTCCAAGGACGTCATGCCGCCTGGCTCGGCCGGCGAGTACCACATCGCGCAGCTTCAGGGCGGCGACGTGGCCGCAGTGGGGTCAAAGCCGCAGGGCGCACCGCCGGTAGCGGTGTGGAACACCTACATCGCGGTCGAAAGCGCGGACGACGCCGCCGCGAGCGTGCGCGCAGCCGGCGGTCGCATCATCAGCGAGCCCTTCGACGTGATGGAGGCCGGACGCATGGCGGTATGCGCCGATCCCGAGGGCGCCGTCTTCGGCGTGTGGCAGGCAAAGGAGCACATCGGCGCAGACGTGGTCAACGAGGCGGGGTCGTTGAACTTCAACGGTCTGCGCACGCGCGACCCCGACGGCGCGAGGTCCTTCTACGGCTCGGTGTTCGGCTGGGAGACGCTGGACCTCGGCGGCGGGGCCCAGATGTGGCAGCTTCCCGGCTACGGCGACTTTCTCGAAGCCGCCAATCCCGGCCTGCGCGAGGGCATGGTGCAGATGGGCGCGCCCGCAGGCTTTGTCGACGTCGTGGCGGCGCTTGAACCGATCGACGATGGCGACACCGACGAGCCCGCTCGCTGGACGGTGACGTTCGCGGTCGACGACGCGGACGCGATCGCCGCGACAGCGCAGGAGTTGGGCGGTGACGTTGTCGTCGCGCCGTTTGACGCTCCGTGGGTTCGCACCACGGTGATCGCCGACCCGCAGGGGGCCACGTTCATCGCGAGCAAGTTCGTGCCAGAGAACAGGGACCTCGCGGCCCCGGAGGCGTCGCCGGCGAAGGCTGCCTGATCTCGTCTCGCGGCGCGCCGGCAAGCGCCGCCCGCCCCCGTCGCCCTACTCGTCGCCCATCGCCGAGTGGCCCATGCCCACGTGCACTCCGCGCGGGATGCCGAGATGCGACCCGACCCGCGCGAGCAGCTCCATGAGCTGCTCGCGCTCATCTTCAGTCAGCTCGCTGGTCAGCAGCTGCTCGTGCGACACGGCGATGGCAAACGCGCGTTGCAGCACATCGCGACCCTGCTCGGTCAAGAACAGCTCGCGCGCCCGTCGGTCGTGCGGGTTCTGCTTGCGCTCGAGCAAGCCGCGCTGTTCGAGCGCGTCGACGAAGGCGACCATGCGGCTCGGCTTCACGCCCATGCGCTCGCCGATGGCCTGTTGGGTGACGCCCGGGGAGGTGGCCACGGTGCGCAGCAGCGCGAAGTCTCGCGGCTCGAGCCCCAGCGGCGCCAGCAGCTCGCGGAAACGGCGCGCGATCGCGTAGCCGGTGGTCGAGATCGTGAAGCCCACCGAGCGCGCCGGCCGCTGCGCGTCGGGCGACGCCTCCGTGAGCGCAGCCGGCTCGAGCCCCCCCGGCCACGGCCCGCGGTCCGGCGGCGGCGATGAGTCTGGGGTGGCCTCGGTGGTCATATCCGGCGACGATTTGTTCACACGAAGATCATAACGTTACAAAATCGTTTCTGTTATAAATCGTTTTCCCCCGAAAGCGACCAGGAAGGTTGGCCCCGATGCCCGCGACCGCCTCGCCCGCTCCTACCGCTTCACCCGCTCCCCTCGACGACTCCGGCGCGACCGCGCGCCTCGCACGGTTCGTGCTCGCCCACCGGCGCCTAGTTCTGATCTTGTGGATCGTATTGCTGCCGGCGGGCATCTACGGCGCAAGCCACGTGTCCAAGCGGCTGTCGATCGACTTCTCGCTGCCCGGCCAGCCCGGGTATGAGACCGCGAAGAAGATCACCCACACCTACGGCAACGGCGGCGACACCGACCCGTCGGTGCTGCTGGTCACGCTTCCCGCCGGGCACACCGTGGCCGGCGACCGCGGCGTGCTGACCCGCGCATTCGACCACGCTCGCGCCGCGGTGCACGGCACGCGTATCGTCGACTACGGCGCCACCGGCGACCCCCGCTTCGTCACCGAAGGCGGGCGCTCCACGTTCGCGCTGGTGTTCACGCCGACCGAGAAGACCGTCGGCGCGCCGAAG
>DASZFR010000008.1:0-21659 GCA_035939635.1 Solirubrobacteraceae bacterium | reverse complement strand
GAGAGCCGCGCCCACGAAGCCGTACTCCTCGCCCACGGCGGCGAAGATGAAATCGGTGTGGCTCTCGGGCACGAACCCGTTCGGGATCTGCTTTGAGTTCGAGCCGCGGCCCGTCTTCTGGCCGGAGCCGATCGCGATCTTCGCCTCCTGCTGCTGATAACCCTGCTTTTGCGGGTCCGAGGAGGGGTGCAGAAACGCCGTCAAGCGTTCTTCCTGGTAGGGCTTGATCACGTGCACGCCGGCCAGCGGCGCGACCGCCAGCACGAACGTCAGCGCGAGCACGATCAAAAGGATCAGCGCGCTGAGCTGGCGCCACGAAGTACCCGCGATGAACAGCAGGCCGAACGCGATCACCACGTAGACCATGCCCGAGCCGAGGTCGGGCTGGGCGATCACCAAGGTGGCGGGTATGAGCGCGCCCACCATCACGCGGATCGTGGTCTCGCGGCTCTTCAGCTTGCGCCCGCGGTCGACGATGTAGGCCGCCAGCGCGAGCGTGAGCAGCACCTTGCCGAGCTCGGAGGCCTGGAAGGAGAACAGCGGCAGGCTGATCGCCCGCTGCGCGCCGTTGGCCGCATGTCCCAGCCCGAACACCGCGAGGATGCTCAGGATCAGCGCGGCGTAGATGCCGTACTTGAGGCGGCGCCAGTAGCTGTAGTCGATGCGCGACAGCACCACCATCCCCACCACGCCCGCGACGAGGTACAGAATCTGGCGGTCGACATAGTAGTGCGGCTGGCCCGCGATCAGATTTCGGGTGGCGACGTTGAGCGTGACCACCGAGCACACGCCGAGGCCGATCACGGCGAGCGTGAGCAGCGGGTCAAGCGGCAGGCGCGCGAGCAGCGGCCCGCGCCGTTCTTCGATGCGCTCGGGCGCGCGGATCGCGGTAGCGGGGCCGATCGGCGAGGTGGCGGTGACGGTTGGCGGCGTCATTGCAGGCTCAGAACGTTTTCGAGGCTCCCGACACGAAGTGCTTGGGCTTGCCGAACCACTGCGACGCGATCAGGCGCGCGATCGGAGCGGCGGTTTCGGCGCCGAAGCCGCCCTGCTCGACCGTCACCGCGATCACGATCGGGCGACTGGGGTCGGGCAGGAAGCACATGTACCAGGACTGGTCTTCCTTGCCCACGTGTTCGGCGGTGCCCGTCTTGCCGTACACCGGGTGTTCTGACTGGTTCCAACCCGTCCACACGTCGGCCGACGTGCCGCCCTGCTGGCTGGCGGCCTCGTGGATGCCTTCCATCACCAGGCCGAGGTCTTCGTAGTTGAGGTGCACGTGGCGCAGCGGCGGATAGGACAGCGCCTGTACCAGGCGCCCCTGCGAGTCGTCGACCTCGAGACCGACGTGGGGGCGCACGACTTTGCCTTCGCCGTTGTTCATGAAGGCGTTGGCCAGCGTGGAGTAGGCGACCGCCATCTGCAGCGGCGACGTCAGCAGGTCGCCCTGGCCGACCGCCAGGTGCATGTTGTCGCCGACGCTCCAGGGGCGCCCGTCGGAGATGCCGCAGCTTTCGACGTGGCGGCGGTGCTCGCAGGCGATCTCTTCGGCGGCCACTTTTGCGCGCCACGCGGGCGTGGGCACGAGACCGGTGATCTCCGACGGCAGGTCGATCCCGGTCTTCTCGCCGATTCCGAGCTCTTTGGCCATGTTCTGGATCACCAGCCCGTGGCTGTTGGCGCGCTCGCCGGTTTCGAAGAAGTAGGTGTCCGAGGACACCTTCAGCGCTTCGACCAGGCCGACGGCGCCGTAGTCGACTTTGCCCGCGTTGCAGAACTGCTCGGTGGACACCGAGATGCACTGGCCCCCGCCAAGACCTTCGCCGGGGCTGATCACGCCGCCTTCGAGCGCGCCCATCGCGGTGATCGGCTTGAACGTGGAGCCGGTCGGGTACGTGCCGTTGATCGCGCGGTCGGTGAGCGGCGCCGGCGATTCTTCAGAGGAGCCCGCCACGCTGGCTTTGCCCTCGAGCGCGGCGTATTCGGCCTTGGTGAGCGGTTTGGCGAACTTGTTGGGGTCAAAGCTGGGGTTGGACCCGAGCGCGAGCACTTCGCCGGTGCGCGGGTCCATCGCCACGAACGAGCCGGCCACCGCCGGTTTGCCGGACCCGCGCGCGTGTTCCATGCCTTCGAGCAGCGCCTTTTCGCCCTCCTGCTGGAGGCGCAGCGACAGCGACACCTTGAGGCTGTGGCCGGCCAGCGGCGCGGTGGCCGGCAGCGTGCTCGGCACCGGGTAGCCGAGCGCGTTTACCTCCACGCGCTGGATTCCCGGCGTGCCGCGCAGGTAGCGGTCGTAGTAGTACTCGAGCCCTTCCTGGCCCACCACCGTGCCCTGGCTGACGCCGCGAAACGCGCGCAGTTTGAGCTCCGGTTCTGAGACCTGCCCCACGTAGCCGAGCACCTGCGCGGCCATCGGGCCATGCAGGTAGTCGCGGATCGACACCGGCTGCTGGATGACGCCGGGGAATTCCTGCTGGCGCTCGGCGAGCTCGGTAAGGGCGCCGAGCCCGGCGTCGGTCTTGATCGTCACGGGCGCGTAGGGCAGCGCTGTGCGTCCCTTGATCACCAGCGCCTCGATGCGCCCGGCGCTCAATCCCAGCAGCGCGCCCAGGCGCCGGTACACCGCCACTCGCGGCGCCCCGGCCGGTGGCAGCGCCGAGGGCACGACCTGCACCGCGTTGGTGGTGCGGCTGGACACGATCGTCTGGCCTTCGCGGTCGAGGACCTGCCCGCGCGGCGCCGCGATCGGCAGGTCGCGCGCGATGTTGGCGTCGGCCTTCTGCACGTACTGTTCGCCGGTCAGCACCTGCAGGTACCAGAGGCGAAAGAAGACGATCGCGAACAGCGCCATCGCCAGCCCGCCGAGAATCGCGACGCGAAGCGCCAGCTGCGGCGACACGGGCAGCCGTGGCTCGCCGTGCTGGGCAGGCTCGAGCGTGCCGCGGGTGGCGCTCATGCGCGCGACAAGGGGCTGAGCCCGCCGGTGGTGTACGCGCGGCGGCGGCGGCGGCGCGGGTCGTCCGGAAGCCCGCCCTCGAGGCTGCGGCGCACGAGCGCCCACACCGGCAGCGCCACGACCGTGTTGACCACGACCCCCAGCACGATCTGGCGCAGCAGGTCAAGCGACACCGGCGCGTCCACGCCGAGCAGAAACTCCACCAGCGAGTAGCCGATCATCGCCGCCGCCGACGCCAGCGCCCCAACCACCAGCGGCACGAGCGCTCCCTGGGGGTCGCGCAGCTCTCGCAGCCGGCCGGCCCAGTAGCCGATCAGCGTGAAGGTCAGCGACGTGATCCCCAGCGTCTGCACGAGCGCGAGATCCACAAGCAGGCCCACCGCAAACCCGGTGACCGCGCCGAGCGTCGAGCCGCAGATCAGCCCCACGAACGCCACCAGCAGCGGGGTGAGGTCAACGCTCACGCCGAACAGCGGCACCTCCGACACGACGCCCTCCTGAAAGAACACGAGGATCAGCGACAGCACAGCGATGCGCAGCGCGAGTCCCGCCGTGAAGCTGGGCCCGAGGATGCCCGGCGGCCTCGCGCCCCGCGCGCGCCCTTCCCAGACGCTGCTCATTTGCCGGGCCCCGCGAACGCGAGGGTGCCGCTGCCGGCCGTGCCCTGCGTCGCCAGCTGTCCCGGCGGCAGATTCGCGGTGACGTTCGCCACGCGGGCCGGCGCGCTGTTCTGCGCCGCGGTGAGCACCTGCACGACGTCGAGGTTGTGCAGATCTGCCAGCGGATGCACGTTGACCGACCGATAGGCGCTTTCTTCGTTTACCGAGGTCACCTGGCCGATCGGGATGCCGGGCGGGTACAGCGAGTCGTCGCCGCTGGACACGGTTCCCGAGGTGACCACGTAGTCGCCCTTGTTGGCCTGCGCGCTGGCCGGCAGGTACTGCAGCAAAAGATCGTTGGGTTCGCCCACCTTGGGCTGCAGGATGCCGGTCGCCGCGGTGGCGCCCAGGCGCGCCGAGACGCCCACCGTGGAGTCGGTGATGAGGCTCACCTGGGCGCCGTCAGAAGCGATCTGCGTGACCTTGCCCACGAGTCCTTCGTCGTTGACCACGGGGTCGTTGATGCGCACACCGGCCGCTTCGCCTTTGTCGATCGTGACCGTCGAGTACCAGATGTTGGGCGACTTGGCCACGACCGTGGCAGTGACGGGGTGGTAGTCGTTGATGCTCAGCTGGTGGTCGAGGTGATAGAGCGCGAGCAGTTCGTGGTAGGCGGCGCGTTCGGTCTGGTCGGCGATGAGTTCGCGGCGCAGTTTGTCCACCTGCCCAACCAGCTGCTTGTGCTCGCTTTTGGCGTGCACCGTGTCGCTGATCCAGCTGAACGCGTCGCGGACCGGCTTCAGCGCCTTGTTGGCGCCGTCCTGGATCGGCGAAAGCACGGTGAGAAAGCCGCGCTGCACCGAGTGCAGGCCGCCGCCCGCAGCCTCACCGAAGTATGCGGTCAGGAGTATGAGGGAGAGCACGACGAGCAGCGCGAGAAGCGCTCGCCGGCGCCGGACCGTCTTGTCATACACGGTTTCAGACCTTCCGAAGCGTTCAACGCCAAAGACTACCCCGGGCCCCCGCGACCCGTCACAGCGCTATCGTCGGCGCCGGTTGCGATTGCTGCGATTCGAGCGGTGGATGGCCTCGAACTCCTCCAGCGAGCGCCCGGAGCCTACCGCGACACACGTCAGCGGCGATTCGGCCAGGTGCGCGGGCATCTGGGTCTCTTCGCGCAGACGCACGTCCAGGCCCTGCAGCAGCGAGCCGCCGCCGGCGAGCATGATGCCGCGGTCCATGATGTCCGAGGCGAGCTCGGGCGGCGTGCGATCCAGCGTCTCCTTGACCGCGTCGATGATCTGCGACAGCGGCTCCTCCAGCGCCGTGCGGATCTCCTCGCTGGAGAGCACCACCGTCTTGGGCAGGCCCGCGACCATGTCGCGGCCGCGGATCTCGGCCTGCAGCTCCTCGGGCATCGGGCACGCGGACCCGATCTCTAGCTTGAGCTCCTCGGCGGTCTGCTGCCCGATCAAAAGCTTGTACTCGCGCTTTGCGTAGTTGATGATCGCCTCGTCCATCTCGTCGCCGCCGACGCGGATCGACTGCGAGACGACGATGCCACCGAGCGAGATCACCGCCACCTCGGAGGTGCCGCCTCCCACGTCTACGACCATCGACCCGGTCGGCTCACCCACCGGCAGTCCCGCGCCGATGGCGGCAGCCATCGGCTCCTCGATCAAATACGCGGTCCGCGCCCCAGCCGAAAGGGTCGCCTCCTCGACCGCCCGCTTCTCCACCCCGGTCACACCGGACGGCACGCACACGACCACGCGCGGGTGCGCCCAGCGATTCTGGTGGACCTTCTGGATGAAGTGACGCAGCATCTCCTCGGTCACGTCGAAGTCGGCGATCACGCCGTCCTTCAGCGGGCGGATCGCCTGGATCGTGCCCGGCGTGCGCCCCAGCATGCGCTTGGCCTCGATGCCCACCGCGTGCACTTCTCCGGTGCGCGAGTCGATCGCCACCACGCTCGGCTCCGACAGCACGATGCCGCGCCCGCGCACATAGACGAGCGTGTTGGCGGTGCCGAGGTCGACCGCCATGTCGCGACCGCCAAAGCCCGTGAGATAGCTGAACATGCCCATGCAGAGACGACCCGTGCCGGAGGGGGATCTCGCGCCGCCGCCTCGCCAGCCGCTCGGCGAAGGGCGCAATTTCCGGCGATCGGGTGGCGGGAGTCTAGCGGACGTCTGGCGCTTCTCGGTGAAAGCTCAGCAGCTGCGGGTAGATGTCGAGCAGGCTTACAAGCGGCAGGCCGACCACGTTGTAAAAGTCGCCGTCCACGGACCGCACGAGCGCCGCGCCGGCGCCCTGGATCGCGTAGCCCCCGGCGCGGCCGCGCCACTCCGCGCTTGACAGGTACCAGTCGAGCAGCTCGTCCGAGAGCCAGCGGAACGTCACCGCGGTGCGCGCAACCGCGGTGCGCGGCTCGCCCGCGCCGAGCACCGCGACGCCGCTGACCACAATGTGCGTGTTGCCGCTCAAGGCGCGCAGCGTGGCGCGGGCCGCGCGCTCGTCGGCGGGCTTTCCGTGGATCTGCCCGTCAAGCCACACGACGGTGTCGCAGCCGAGCACCACGTCGTGCGCCGCCGGCGCGCTGTTGACATGCGCGCCGCCGGCACGGGCCTTTTGCAGCGCGTTGTGCAGCGCCACCTGCGCTGCGTCGCCGCGCTCGAGCTCGTCCACGTGGGCTGGTCTAACCGTGAAGTCGAGCCCGAGAGATTCGAGGATCGCGCGGCGCTGGGGCGACGCCGACGCGAGCACCAGGCGCGCTCGCGCGGTCTCCTCGCCGCCGCGCTCAGCCAAGCTCGGGAAAGAACAGCGCCGCCTCGCGGGCGGCGGACTCCGGAGAATCCGAGCCGTGCACGAGGTTTTGCCCCACGGCGATCGCGAACTGTCCGCGGATCGAGCCGCTGTCGGCCTGCAGCGGATCGGTCGCGCCGATCACCTGTCGCGCGGCCTTCACGGCCTGGTCGCCCTCGAGCACCATCGCCACGATGGGGCCCGACGTGATGAACTGCACGAGCTCTGAAAAGAACGGGCGCTCGGCGTGCTCGGCGTAGTGGCGCTGCGCGAGCTCGCGATCGACGGTCATGTGGCGCAGCGCCACGATGCCCAGCCCCTTGCGCTCAAAGCGCGCGATGATCTCGCCGCTCAGCCCGCGCGCGAACGCGTCCGGCTTGACGAGGATCAGCGTGCGTTCCATGGCGGCGTCGCGCGGCGCGCTCAGGATTCGGGCGCGGGCGAGCTGCCCGGTCGGGGAGCGCGTCCGGGCCGCGGGTTGCGCGCCGCCTCTGAGGCGGCCACCGGCTTGCGCGGGGGGTCGTCGTCTGTACGACGGCCGGCGCGCGAGGAGCCCGGGCCGATTCCGGTGAGCTCGCGCTCGCCGCGCGGGTCCGCGGGCGGGCGCGGCGCGGTACGAGGCGACTCGGCGGTGGTCGCCGCGCGCCGGCGAGCGCTGCGTCTCGCAGTCGCCGCCCCCGCGACCTCCGTTTCGCAGTAAGGGCAGATCGCCCACGTGCGATCCAACGGACGCGAGCAGCTCGCGCAGCGCTCCTTGAGCTTGCGCAGGCAGTTGGGGCAGCGCAAGAAGTCGAGCTCGATCGGGTGCTCACAGTGCGGGCAGCGACGGGTCTGCAGCTCGGCCAGGCGCGCTTCGGCGGTCTCGGTCTCGAGTTCGCGTTCGCGCACGTCCTCGAGGTATTCCGGCGGGCGCAGCACCATGTATACGACCGGGCCCACAAACGGGAACAGCGCGGCGGCCGTCGCGCAGCCGACGAGCATCGGGTCCTCGATACGCCGGCGCGCGTCGGAGTACGTCCAGTAGATCAGCGCGAGGTACAGCACCACGACGAACAGGATCAGCAGGTCGACGACCAGGTTCAGTCCACTGCTTTCGATCCCGAAATAAGCCAGTGGTGCCATCGGCGGGCCGAGTTTAGAGAAACAACCGACCGAATCCGTAGCCAGCAGCGAAAAATACGAGGATCACGGCTGCAACGATCAGCGCGACCGCGCCGATCATCGCGAGCACAGAGGGGCCTCCGGGGTTCATCGCGCACCCCCTTCGCGGCGCGATTGCGAGGGCCGCAAAGTCGCGTGTGAGTCCTCGCCGCGCCCGCCCGCCAGCAACGCGCCGACGAGATACACAGACCCGGTTGCAAGCACCGCGCCGCCGCGGCTTCGCGCCCACTGCTGCGCCTGCGCCAGCGCGCGCGCAGGGTCCGCATCGCAGCTTGCATCGGCAAATCCCAGCTGGCGCGCGCGCGACTGCAGCGCCGCAGGCGACAGCGCGCGCGGGCTCGGCGGGGCGGTGAACCACGCGCGCTCGCTCACGGCCAGCAGCCGCTCGAGCATCGCCGCCGCGTCCTTGTCGTCGAGCACGCCCATCACCAGCGCGAGCAGACGCTCGCCCACGAGCTCGGGCAGCGACTGCACGAGCGCCTGCACCGCGTGCGGGTTGTGCGCGCCGTCGAACACGGTGAGGGGGTCCTCGCTCACCACCTGCAAGCGGCCTTTCACTTGCGTCACCGCCGCCGCGGCCGCGGCGGCCTGCTCGTCGACCTCGCCGCCGCTCTGGCGCAGATAGACCTCCGCCGCGAGCAGCGCCAGCGCGAAGTTCTCGCGCTGAAAACTCCCGCGGGCGCGCAGCTCGGGCAGCGACGGCGTGTCGCCGGCGGAGCGCAGCAGGAGCGCTCCGCGCTCGCGCGCGACACGGCGCGCCACCGCGTCTGCCTCCGGCGCGAGCGTGGCGCCAAGCAGCAGGGTGCCGCCCGGCCTGACCACCGCGAGCTTCTCCTCGGCGATGTCGGCGACGGTGGGCCCCAGCCAGCGCGTGTGCTCGAGCGCAACGTTGGTGAGCACGGTGATCGGCGACTCGACCACGCTGGTGGCGTCGTAGCGTCCGCCGAGGCCCGCCTCCACCACCGCCACCTCGACCTCGCGGCGCGCCATCGCCCACAGCGCGGCAGCGGTGAGCAGTTCGAACTGCGTGACGTGGTCGTCGTCTGCCAGCGTGCGGTTGACGCGCTGAGACGCCCACACCGCTCGGGCGATCGCCGCGGCGAACTCCTCGCCGTCGAGCTCGCGTCCGTCGATGCGGACGCGCTCGCGGTAGCTGGTGAGGTGCGGCGAGGTGTACAGGCCGGTCCGCAGGCCGTGCGCGTGCAGGATCGCGCTGATCATCTGGGCCGTGGAGGTCTTGCCGTTGGTGCCGAGCACGTGCACAGTGTCGTAGCGCGACTGCGGCGAGCCGAGGGCGGTCATCATGCGCCGCATCTTCTCCAGCCCGAAGCGCATGCCGAACAGCTCCAGCGAGCGCAGGTGAGCCTCCGCCTGGTGCTCGCTGAGGTGCGGCGCGCGCGTGAGCGACGTGGAAAGCGGCCGGCGCCGCGCAGCGCTCGATGCGGCAGGCCGGTCGCCGGTGGCCGGCGAGGAAAGCGGCCGGCGCCGCGGAGCGCCCGGTGAGGCCGGGTCGTCGCCGGCGCGGGTGGGCGGCGTCATCGGGTTTTCGCCCCTACGCGTCGGGGTGCTTTCGGAGGTAGTCGATGAACAGCGGACGCAGCGCCTCGGCGAGCTGGCCGTCGCCGCTGCGCATTGCGTCGAGGATCAGGCCTTTGCCGCGCTGCAGGTCGTAGTCGGCCTCGCCGATGTCGCCGCTTGCGGCCTGCGCCGCGGGGATCTCACCGAGCAGCGTCCAGAAGAAGCGCACGTCGAGATGGCGCTCGGCGCGGCGCACGGCGCGGTCGTGCAGCTCGCGCGTCGGCAGCGACTCCAGGTCGGGCGTGCCTGGCGCGTCTTCGGCGGAGGGGGAGGGCTGGTCGCTCACGGTGAGAGCCTTGCACGCGCTGCGTGCGCTTGAGGACGCTCGCGTTCAGCCGCGCTTGCGGCGCTTGCCCCCGGCGCGGAACAGCGGCATCAGTTCGCGACCGGCGCCCTTGAGATCGAGCTTGCGGACCAGCTTGCGCAGCTCGGCGCGTTCGCGCGTGTTGAGGTTGCCCACGCGCCCGCGCGAGGTGCGCAGCAGCGCGGAAAGCCGCGCGCGCTCCTTGCCCGACAGCGCGCTCCAACGCGTGCCCAGCACCATGACCAGGCGCGCGAGCATCGTCCAGGGGACGGCGGTCTTGAGGCGCGCGGCGGACTTCGCAGAGGGCATCGCCGCGATCCTAGCGCTGCTAGGCGGACTCCTCGCGAAGCGCCGCCTCGTCGCCCTCTTCCGGCGCGGCTTCTGTGACCAGCGTGGGCGTGAGGCCCCTCTCGACCGTCTCCTTGGTCACCACGCACTTCTTCACGTCGCGGCGCGAAGGTAGCTCGAACTGCACCTCGAGGAGGATCTCCTCCACGATCGAGCGCAGGCCGCGCGCGCCGGTTTCGCGCGCAAGCCCCTTCTCGGCGACAGCGGTGAGCGAGTCGTCGGAGAAAACGAGCTCGATGCCGTCGAAGGAGAAGAAGCGCTGGAACTGCTTGACCAGCGCGTTGCGCGGCTCGACCAGGATCGATACGAGGTCATCGCGCGTGAGCTGGTGCACCGCGGACATGACCGGCAGGCGGCCGACGAACTCGGGGATCAGGCCGTACTCGATCAGGTCCTCGGGAAGGCAGTGCTCGAACACCTCGCCGGGATCGCGTTCGGCCTTGGCCTCGATCGCTGCGGCGAAGCCCACGCCTTTGTGGCCAATGCGCCGCTCGATCACTTTGTCGAGGTTGGCGAACGCGCCGCCGCAGATGAACAGCACGTTGGTGGTGTCGATCGTGAGGAACTCCTGGTGGGGGTGCTTGCGCCCGCCCTGCGGAGGAACCGAGGCCTGCGTGCCCTCGAGGATCTTCAGCAGCGCCTGCTGCACACCCTCGCCGGAGACGTCGCGCGTGATCGACGGGTTGTCGGCCTTGCGCGCGATCTTGTCGACCTCGTCGATGTAGATGATCCCCGTCTCGGCCTTCTTGACGTCGTAGTCCGCGGCCTGGATGAGCTTCAGCAGGATGTTCTCCACGTCCTCGCCCACGTAGCCGGCCTCCGTGAGCGCGGTGGCGTCCGCGATCGCAAACGGCACGTTGAGGATGCGCGCGAGCGTCTGGGCTAGCAGCGTCTTGCCGCAGCCGGTGGGACCGAGCAAGAGGATGTTGGACTTCTGCAGCTCGATGTCGGACTCGCCCGACATCATCATCTGCACGCGCTTGTAGTGGTTGTAGACCGCGACCGAGAGCGTGCGCTTGGACGCGTCCTGGCCGACTACGTACTCGTCGAGCACCTCATAGATCTCGCGCGGCTTGGGCAGGCTCTCGAGGTCGAACGCAGGCGGCGCCGAGAGCTCCTCGTCGATGATCTCGTTGCACAGGTCGATGCACTCGTCGCAGATGTAGACGCCTGGGCCCGCGATCAGCTTCTTGACCTGGCGCTGGGACTTGCCGCAGAAGCTGCACAGCAGCTGCTCGTTGGAATCTGTTGGTCTGGCCATATCCCGTCCTCGCCTCGCGCTCCCTTCGCACCTTTGTAGCGCCCGCGCGGCGCCTTGGCTAGTGCTGGGAGATCACTCGATCGATGATTCCGTACTCCTTGGCCTCCTCAGAGCTCATGAAGTAGTCGCGATCCGTGTCTTTCCTCACCGCCTCGAGATCCTTGTGCGTGTGCTTTGCAATGATCTCGTCAAGCCGCCGGCGCACGTCGATGATCTCTTTGGCGTGGATCTCGATGTCGGTGGCCTGGCCTTCGAAGCTCGAGGACACCTGGTGGATGAGGATCTTCGCGTTGGGCAGCGCCATGCGCTTACCCTCCGCGCCGCCCGCGAGCAGAAGCGCGCCCATCGACATCGCGATGCCCACGCAGATCGTCTGCACGTCGGGCTTTACGAACTGCATCGTGTCGTAGATCGCAAGCCCGGCGTACACCGACCCGCCCGGCGAGTTGATGTACACAGAGATGTCCTTTTCGGGGTCCTCGGACTCGAGGTGCAAGAGCTGCGCCACGATCAGGTTGGCGATCTGGTCGTCCACAGGCGTGCCGAGGAAGATGATGCGCTCGTTGAGCAGGCGGCTGTAGATGTCGAACGCTCGCTCGCCGCGCGAGGTCTGCTCGACAACCATGGGGACAAGTGGGCTCATGCTCCTCGCTTTGGTTTGCCTTCGCCGGGCCGATTCCTTCTCAAGGCTAGCTGCCCGCCGCGGGATCGTCGGGGGTCCACAGCCGCCCCGGGACCGCCGCGCCGGCGGGCTCCGCGACGCGCTCGGGCGTCCACAGCTTCTCGCGCGCGTGCGCCTGCGCCACCGAGATCGGCCGGGCGCGCTGTGCAAGCTGCGCGAGCGCGCGGCGGGCTGACTCTTGCTCGCGCAGTTCGTCGCTGCGCCCAGCGCTGCTCAGCTCCCCCAGCAGCTGCTCGGGTGCGACACCCTCGCGCTCGGCCGCGGGCGCGACCAGCGCGAGCAGATCCTCGTCTGTGACCTCGATCCCCTCGTCGGCGACGAGCGCGGTGAGCACGGCCTCGCGGCGCAGCGCGCGCTCGGCATCGGGCTCGAGCTCGGCGAGCGCGTCCTGCTCGTTGCGGCCGGACACTTGCGCGTAGGCCTGCGGCGAGATGCCCTGGCGCTCCAGCGCGCGCAGCATCCGCTCCCACATCTCTTTCGCGCGCGCCTTGATCAGCTCCGGAGTGAGTGCCAGCTGCGCGCGCTCGGCGAGCGCGTCGAGCGCCGCGCGCTCGAACTCCGCCTCGACGCGCGCCTCGTCGGCCGCAAGCAGTCGCGCGCGGATGTCCTCGCGCAGCTGCGCGACGCTGTCAAAGCCGGCGTCCTGGGCGAAGTCCTCGTCGACCTCGGGCAGCTGCTTTTCCTTGACGTCCTTCACGGTCGCTTCGAACTGTGCGTCATGGCCCGCGAGCTGGCGGTTGGGATAGTCGGCGGGAAACGTGACTTCGAGCGTGCGCTCCTCGCCCGCGCCGGCGCCGAGCAGCCCCTCCTCGAAGCCCGGCAACAGGTTGCCCGCGCCCAACTCGATGAGCTGGTCGCGCGCCTCGCCGCCGGGTATCGCTTTGCCGCGGCCGCGCGAGGAGCCCTGGCCGCCCGCGAGCCGGCCGCGGTAGTCGAGCACGACAAAGTCGCCCTGCGCCGCGGGGCGCGCGACAGTGTGAAGGCGCGCGAGCCGGTCGCGCACGAGCTCCACCTCGGCGTCCACCAGCTCGTCGTCGGCGATGGGTTCGCGGCGGGGGACCTCGAGGTCGTCGTAGCTGCCCAGCTGTGCCTGCGGGAGCACGCCGATCTCGATTGAAAACTCAAGCGAGCCGCCCTCGGGCGGCAGCGAGCCGAGGTCGATGTCCGGGTCGCCCACCGGCACCACGCCGGCGGACTCAATCGCGCCGGCATACCAGCGCGGAAGCGCGTCGCGCACAGCTTGCTCGAGCACTGCCTCGCGCCCGAGCCGCTGAACGACCAGCTGCGGCGGTACCTTGCCGCGGCGAAAACCCGGGAGCTTTAGGTTGCGCGCGAGCTCATGCGCCTTGCGCTCGACGCTCGCGTCGAGCTCGGCCGCGGGCACCTCCACCTGCACGCGCAAACGTGAGCCGGGGAGCTCGGCGAGAGTGGTCTTCACGGGCTGCTGGGGGCGGCGGGCGGCACGCCAGCCACGATACCGTGCCCCTCATGAGCGCCCGGCGGGGCCGTGCGGCGGCGCGGCGACTTGAGACCTGGGTGTGGACGGGGCCGTTCGGCCACCTCGTCGGGGGCGGGCTCGACCTCGGGGAAGTATTCGCGCGCTACGGGCTGGCGCGCGCGCGAAACGCCATTGCGCCGGCGCTCGCCCGCCGGCGCAGGCGCTAGGCCCGCGCCGGGGGCGCCACCGGGGGCGCTTTAGGCGCCGACAGCGGCAGGCGCCCGCTCGAAGTCGAGCGCAACGCCGCGCGGCACCACGAGCACCGAGCTGCGCGCGATCTCGATCAGATGACTCGCCGACGAACTCAGAGCGATGCGTCCCGGCTCGGCCTCCGGGCGTGAGTCGAACACGATCAGGTCCGTGCCGTCGTTGGCCACCGGCTCGACGACGCCGTCGACAGCACGCGCGAGCGCCTCCGCGGTGGCCAGCGCTCCGCCGTCTGCATCGCCCACCGCGACGATCCGCTCGATCCTCGCCTGGTCACCGGCCCGGGCCAACCCGGCGGGTGCTACCGCGATCGCGAACTGCCCGCCTTCGAGCAGCCGCTGCGCGGAGTTGCCGACGGCGATGTGGCCCTTGGCGGTATGTGAGTCCGAGCAGAACACGATCGCGTCGGCGTCCTGCTGCTCGGCGAGCGTGCGCAGGCCCTCCGGCGTGGAACGGTCGGTCACGACGTGCGTGCCGACGGGAGCTCCGTGCGCGTCGCCGAAGAGGGCCACGCCGCGCTGCAGCAGCTCGGCCGCCTCGTGCTGGGCGAGCGTCTCGCGGTTTGAGTCGGGCTCGCGGATGTGGCGCACGTACGCGAGCGATACCTCGGCGCCGGCATGGGCGAACAGGCGCCCAAGGGCGATCGCGTCGTCCTCGTTCTGGGTGCCGTCGTAGGAAACGATGATCTTCACTGACATGGCTTGCTCCTCGGGTGGATGCGTTGCTTGGTCCCGTTGGTTTCGTCTCATGATGCCGCGGCCCTGCCATCAGCGCCAGTGATGTTCGTTGCGGCTGATATAAGTGTAGCTAATGCTTAGCGCCCGCCGCCTTCGAGTTTTGCGCGAGGTCGCATACCGCGGCTCGTTCTCCGCCGCCGCCGAGGCGCTGTCCTACACGCAGTCGGCGGTCTCGCAGCAGATCGCCGCGCTCGAGTCAGAGGCCGGCATGCCCCTGCTCGAGCGCCACCCGCGCGGCGTGACGCTGACGGCGGCCGGGCAGACGCTGGTGCGTCACGCCGAGGGAATCCTCGCGGGGCTGGACGCCGCGGAGGCGGCGCTGGCCTCGATTGCGGGGTTGCGCGGAGGGCGTCTTCGCATGGCGTCGTTTCCCACCGCGGGCTCCACGCTGATGCCGCTCGCGATCGCGAAGTTTCGCTCCACCTATCCCGACGTCGCGCTGACGCTCGCCGAGGGCGAGCCCGAGGAGATCGCGCCGCGCCTGCGCGCGGGCGAGCTGGACCTCGCGCTGCTGTTCGACTTCGCGGGCGAGACCGAGCGCCACGAGGAGCTCGAGCTCTCGCCGCTGCTGCGGGATCCGCTGTACCTCGCGCTGCCGCGCAAGCACCCCCTGGCGGGCCGGCGCGAGCTCGCGCTCGGCGCGCTCGGCGGCGAAGCGTGGATCCAGACCTCGAGCTCGAGCCCCTGCGCGCAGCACGTGGTGCGCTGCTGCTACGCGGCTGGGTTCGAGCCGCGCGTGACGTTCGAGAGCGACGACTACCAGACCGTACAGGGGCTGGTGGCCGCGGGCGTCGGAGTGGCGCTCATCCCCGAGCTCGCGCTGTCGGCGGTGCGCGACGACATCGTGATCCGCGCCCCGGCACCGGCGCCGCCGCTGCGCCAGGTGCTGGCCGCGGTGCCGCGGGGTGCGCGCCTTGCGCCGGCGGCCCCGGCGATGCTCGGCCTGTTGGAACAGACCGCGCGCGAGTATGAGACTGGCAGAGAGCTCCCGGCGGGCTAGGCGCCGCGCACCACGAAAACGCAGAGGGCGCCCCGCTGGTTAGGCGGCGCGCCCTCTGGCTTGCTCTCACCCGCGAGCAGGCTTGTGCGAGTCGCTCACACGGCGATCAGCCGCTGGGACTCAAAGTTCGTTGCACCAGTTCGCACCGCTTCGCTGTTCCGCGAGCAGCGTCTGCGCTGCGGCCCCGGCGCCGATATCCGGCCCTTTGCTCGAGCTCGCTTCCCTCCGTTGCGCCGCATGAATGAGCTTGAACTGTCATCGCTCCGCGGAGGCGCCAGCCGCCGCCTCGCTGAGCGGAAGGCAGCATAGCCTCGGATTTACACCCCGTCAAGATGAGGTTTACAGAAAAGACCGGCGGTTCACCCCGTGGCGAAACGCACAAGCCGCCGCCGGCGTGCTCGGCCGTGCGCGTGGTGCACAAGCAGCCCCGGCGGGCAAGATGCATGGGGCGCCCAGCGAGTGGCGTCCGCGACGGCTGCCACGCTTGACGGCCGATGACGCTCGCTCTACTCATCCTCGCGATACTGCTCGCCGGCGCCTGCGGCGCGCTTCTCGCCCGCCGGCGCGCCGAGGCGCCCGAGGCGCGGCGACTGGCGGAGCGCCAGCTGCTGCGCGACGAGCTGAAGTCGATCTCCACCGACGTGCTCGCGCAGACCGGCGACTCGCTCGCGCAGCGCCTGCAGGACCAGCGCCGCGCCGAGCAGGAGCGTGCCGCGGGAGAGATGGCCAGCCGAGCGCAGGAGATCAAGGGGCTGATGGGCCCGGTCGCGGACAAGCTCGGGCGAATGGAGAGCGAGATCGGGCGCCTGGAGCGCGAGCGCCGCCAAGCCCAGGGCGAGCTCGCGCAGATGGTGCGCCAGCTCGGCGAGGGCGTGGGCACGCTGCGCCAGGAGACCGGCAACCTCGTGTCGGCGTTGAAGCGGCCTACCACGCGCGGATCGTGGGGCGAGATCCAGCTGCGCAACGTCGTTGAGATGGCAGGCATGGTGGCGCACTGCGACTTTCTCGAGCAGGGCGTGATCGCGGGCGAGGACGGACGGCTGCGGCCCGACATGCTCGTGCGCCTGCCGGGCGGAAAGGTCGTGGTTGTCGACTCGAAGGTGCCCCTCGACGCGTACCTGTCGGCGCTCGAGGCGACAGACGACGAGCAGCGCGAGCTGCACATGGCGCGCCACGCACGCCAGACGCGCGACCACGTCACGAAGCTCGCGGGCAAGGGATACAGCGGCCAGCTGGACTACACGCCCGAGTTCGTGGTGATGTTCATCCCCTCCGACGGCATCTACCAGGCCGCGCTCGCCGCGGACCCCGCGTTGATCGAACACGGCGTGGCCCAGCACGTGCTGCTCGCCACGCCGACCACGCTGATCGGCCTGCTGTGGGCCGTGCACTACGGATGGCGCCAGGAGATGATCGCGCAGTCCGGGCGCGAGATCGCAGACGCCGCCCGCGAGCTTCACCGGCGCCTGGGCCGCTTCTGCGAGCCGCTGGCAAAG
Organism: Solirubrobacteraceae bacterium; assembly: GCA_035939635.1. Taxonomy (GTDB): domain Bacteria; phylum Actinomycetota; class Thermoleophilia; order Solirubrobacterales; family Solirubrobacteraceae; genus Palsa-744. The sequence goes on along the minus strand of DASZFR010000008.1, from coordinate 5,027 downwards.
GTCGGCCGACAGCTTGATTCGACCGTCGGCGCCTACAACGAGGCGGTGGGCTCGTTCGACCACCGCGTGGTGCCGCAGGTTCGCCGCATCGAGCAGGCGGGCGCGGCGTCCGAGCGCGAGGTGGCCGCGCCGGCGGCGCTCGAGAACGGCGCGCGCAGGGTCACCGCGCGCCTGGACGGCGACGTCAGCGAACCCGAGGCGCCCGGTCCGGCGCTCGTGCCCCCGCCGTCACTGCAAGACGAGCTCCCACCGGCGCCGGCACGCCTGGCGGTCGCGCCCGACGAGCCGCCCGCAGACGCCTCGCAGCGACGAGCGCAAGCAGGCTGAGAGCCACCGGCACGGTTGCCGGCAGCTCGTCGACGGCGAAGAACAGCAGGTCCATGGCCAACGCCACCAGCGCGGTGAGCACGGCCGCGCGGCGCTGGAGCGCCGGCCCCGCCGCGAGCGCCAGCAGCGCGCCCAGGCAGGCGGCTGCGAACAGGTCGCCGTAGCCCATCACCGCCGAGCCGAACACCGCGCTCTGCAGGCGTGGCAGCCCGGCGGCGGGGTGCGCGGCGTTCAACGCGTTGTTCGGCTTTTGCAGCAGATCCGAGACGACCAGCGCGGTGTCCGCCGCGGCCATGACCACGAGACCGGCGCCAAGCCAGCGCGCCGGCGTGACCCAGGCCAACAGCGTGCCCAGCGCCACGCAGCTGAGCGCGGTGAGCGCCAGCGCGGCGCTGTCGCCGGCCAGGCCGCCGCGGTCGGCCCACGCGAGCGCAAACAGCGCCGGGACCGCCACGAACGCGAGCCGCCCCCAGCGGGCGCCTCGCAGCGCCGCCGCGAGCAGCGCGAGCAGCGGCACCGCCAGGAGCGCGAGGTAGGTCATCGCGCGCGCGCTCGGGTGCTCGGCAGCTCCCGCGACGACGACGAAGGCCGCCACCGACAACGCCGGAATCACAGCCCACGCGCGCGTGCGCGCCACAAGCAGCGCGTTTCCCACGCGCCGCACGCGGCCAGGCGAGTCGGCGGTCACGAGCGCGCGCGGCAGCGCCACGACGGCGCCCTGCACGAGCGAGAGCACGGCGATAGAGATCCAGAACGGCAGCATCGGTTAAGCATCAACATACGCATATGCCCGCCCCGCGCGACGCGCCTCCCCAAGGACGCTCCCGGCTGTACCGGCTCGGCGCGCTCGTCGTCACCGCCGTCGCGGTGACCGCGGTGCTCGTCGCGGTACTCACCTCGGGCAGCACATCTGAACTTACGCCGGGTAAGACGGTGCCGGGCCAAGCGCAAACGCTCTCACTTCTGGCCGGGATCCCCCAGAGTGGCGTCTCGCTCGGCAGCCCCAGCGCGCCGGTCACGCTGGTCGAGTTCGGCGACCTGCAGTGTCCCGCCTGCGCGCAGTTCGCCACCGACACGCTGCCCACGGTGATCGCCCGCGACGTGCGAAGCGGCAAAGTGCTGCTGCAGTTTCGCGCGCTGGGCTTCATCGGAAGCGACTCGCGCCGGGCCGCGGCGATGGCGCTCGCGCTCGCGCAGCAGAACCGGCTATGGCAATTCGTCGAGCTCGCCTACCACAACCAGGAAGCAGAGAACAGCGGCTATGTAACCGAAAAATACCTGCGCGCGCTGGCCACGGCGATACCCGGCGCCGACGTCCCGCGAGCTTTGGCCGCGCGGACCTCGCCGGCGGTGAGCGCGCAGTTGGCACAGGCGAGCGCGCAGGCGCGCGCCGCGCGCATCCAGGCCACGCCCTCGTTTGAGCTCGCGCGCGCGGGCGCCGCGCCGCGCGCCTTTCATTTCCCCGGTCTTGACAGCGCGTCTTTCGTCGCAGCGCTCGCCGCTGCGCTCAGTGGCCGAGCTGCACCGTCTTGACGATCAGCAGCACCACCGCGACGACCAGATAGCCGCGCAGCAACAGCATTCCCGCGCGGCGTCCCGGCGACCACGGCGGCCGTTCGAGCAGCGCCAGCGGCGGCATCGTCCACGAGCGGCGCGCCTCGGGCGACAGGTCGGCGAACGGATCGCGCACGCGCACGCGGTGCGTGGCGATGTACGCGCCGGACGCCGCCAGCGCGGCAAGCAGCGCGATCGACATGTACAGGAACAGCTTGGCCGCGTCGACGGAGGGGAACACCGTGGTGACGACCAGAATCAGCGACAACTCGACGAGCACCGCGACGATGATCGCGGCGACGATGTTCAGCCACGTCTTGTTGGCCCAAGGCCCGAGCACCTCGCGGTCGTTGCAGAGCATCAACAGAAACACCGACGCGCTTGGCAGCAGCACGCCCGCGAGCGCCTGAACGGAGGTCGTGATCAGGCCGAGCGGCGCGCCGGGGATGAGCACGATGCCGGCCGCACCGGCGACCATCGCGGCGAACGTGGCGTAGAAGCCCTTGGCCTCGCGCATGCGGTGATGCAGCGAGTGCGCGGTGCCGAACACGTCGCCAAACGCGTACGTCGTCGCCAGCGTCACCGCCGCGGCACCGATCAACGAGGCGTTCAGAAGCACGATCGCAAAGAACGTTCCCGCCGTCGAACCAAGCGTTTGCTGCAGTCCGGTCGCGACCGCGCCGGCGTCGGTGAAGTGGCCGTGCAGCGGCGTGCCGCCGAACGCGAACGCGGCGACGGCCATGAGCGCCCCGGCGCCGATCACGACGACAAAGCTGCCGATCACCGTGTCGGCGCGCTCGTAGTTGATCCAGCGCGGCGTGATGCGCTTGTCGATGATGTTCGACTGCTGGAAGAACAGCTGCCACGGCGCCACCGTGGTGCCGACGATCGCGATGATCAGCAGGATCGAGGTCGAATTGGCGCCGCCTTCGATGCCTGGCACGAACGTGTCGTGGGCGACGATGCTGATGTCGGGATGCGCCAGCACCAGCAGCGGGATCACCAGGAAGTTCGCGACGATGAACACGTACATGAAGCGCTCCCAGCTGCGAAAGCTCCCCGTGGAGGTGATCGCCATCAGCGTCAGCGCCGCGGCCGGCACCGCGATGTATTTGTCGACGCCGAAGTAGCCGAGCGCGAGGCTGACGCCGATGAACTCGGTGACGATCGTCAGGAAATTCAGCAGGAACAGATCGCCGACCGAGAACCAGCCCCAGAAGCGGCCGAAGCGCTCGTTGATCAGCCGCGCGTGCCCCACGCCGGTGACCGCCCCGAGGCGAACGACCATCTCCTGGTTGACGACCAGCACCGGGATCAGCAGCAGCAGCGTCCACAGCAGGCTGGTGCCGTAGTTCTGGCCGGCCTGCGCGTAGGTGGAGACGCCCCCGGCGTCGTTGTCGCCCACCATCACGATCAGGCCCGGGCCCATGATCGCCAGCAGCGCCATCGCGCGCGAACGCCAGCTGTGGCGCTCGCCCGTGTCGTGCATGCGGATCGTGCCCAGCGCACCACGGATGTCGCCGATGTGTGCCTCGTCGAGCACCGGCGGGATGCCCACCGGGCGAGGCTGCGCAGACTCGGGGTCAGGCGTTGCGCCCTTTCGGCGGGTCAGCGTGTCGCGCTCGTCTGCCATCTGCTTCACCTCCTTAGCCAAGCCTTCAGGCCAGCGTCAAAGCTGCCCGCGCGCGCGAGCGGCGGCTGGTCCCCGAAAGTCCCTAGTGGCTACAGGAGGGACGAGCCCGGCACGCGCGCGACCGGCTGGGTACTTCGTGGCTGTTCTTGATCCATCCCGGTCTCTCTGTCAACGCGTGTTGGGCTTAATCCCGTGGCGTTCAGCCTAGCAATGGGGCTTGGCGCGCGGCGGTCGGTCGCCGGCATTGCGGCCGTCAGTCGCTGGCAACGCCGTAGCGGCGACGCCAGCCCGCCGGCAGCAGCAGCTCGAGCACATCGTCGACGGTGATCACGCCAACGACCCGCTCGTCGTCATCGACAACCGGGAGCATCACGAGGTTGTAGTCGGCCATCATGCGCGCGACGTCGGGCAGGTCTGCGCCGGTGGGGACCGAGACCGGCTCGCGCTCGACGAGCTGGTCGAGGGCCGCATGCGCCCCCGCGCGCACCAGCGACACGACGAACACCGACCCCGCTAGCCGCCCATCCTCGTCGAGCAGATACACCGTGTTGAGCATGCCGGGCGCAAAGTCGCTCGAACGCACGAGCTCGATCGCCTGTGCCACGCTCCCGCCTTGGCCCAGCGCGAGGAAGTCCGGGCTCATCAGCCCACCGGCGGTCGAGGGGTTGTAGCCGAGCAGCGTTTCGATGCGCCGGCGGTGCGCGGCGGGCAGCATCGACAGGATGCGCGCGCGGCGCTCCTGGTCGATCTCTGAGATCAGGTCGGCGGCGTCGTCGCTGTCCATGCGATCGATCACCGCCGCGACCTGCGCGTCCGGGCGCTCGCGGATGAACTCGAGCTGGTGGTGGTCGTCGAGCTCCTCGAACACGTCCGCCTCGAGCTCGCGGTCCTGGCCCACCGCCTCGATGATCTCCTCGCCCTCCTCGTGGGAGGCCTGCTCCACGAGGTCGGCGATCTGGGCGGGGTGCAGCCGGGCGAGCTTGCGGTAGGGGATGCGCAGCCGGGCGGTCGGGACGTGGCCCACGAACGGCTCGATGGTGGCCCAGTCCACGATCTTGCCGGCCGGGATGCGCTGGCCCAGGCGGCGGGGCACCAGGCGGCGGAGCGCGGCCCGGGGGCTCGGGTCCACCCCGACCACCTCCCACCGTCCCCCCACCCGGGCGAGCTCGATCTCGTTGGCACGGATGAGGCGGGCCCCCTGGAGGTTGATGAGGTGGCGGGCGCGCAGGTCCTTGGCGAGGAGCAGCTCACCGGCCCGGCGGTCGAAGCGCTGCAGGCTGAGGTGGTCCCCCACGAGCTGCACCCGCCCGGGCCGGAGGTCGGCGACCTGGGTGATCGGCACGAACAGCTGGCGGCGGGCGATGCGCGCCACCACCCCGGTGACCGGTGGATGGGGAGCGAAGCCGAGGCGGGCGATGAGGTCTTCCACCCGTCCCAGCCGGTCGCCGTCCCGGTCGACGAGCGTGCTGTTCACCACGCTCGAAAGGTGAAGGATCTCGACGGCCATGGGACG
>DASZFR010000007.1:0-25173 GCA_035939635.1 Solirubrobacteraceae bacterium | reverse complement strand
CATGGCGGGGCGGTACGCCACGCGGCCCCAGGAGGGCTCCGGTGCGAGCTCGATCGGCTCCCCGCCGCCAGGCACGTCGGGATCGGTGGGCTGTATGTAGGCGAAGCTTCCGGTTTCGACGTCGTAGGAGACACTCAGCTCGCCCTCGTTCACGCGCTGATCGAGCCACGCGCCGCGAAACACCAGGCGGCGAAGCCAGTGCACGAGCGAGCGCTCGGCGGGCCCCACCAGCTCGGGCCAGCACTCGTTCACGTGCTCGCCGAGCGCCGACGCTGGATCGGAGATCTCGCCGTTCACCGCCAGGTTCACGAGGTCTTCGAGCTCCTCGTCGCCCAGACGGCCGCCGACGAAGCCGACCTTTATCGCGGCCTGCTCGCAGCGCTGGGAGAAGTCTTCCTCGTTGAAGGTGAAACGCAGCTCGCCGTATTCGAGGACGAAGTCCTCACCCGAGTTGTAGTTGCCGCGACGTGACGTTTCCATGTCTCCAGGCCGGGAAACGCGCTCGCGGAAACTCGCGCGCCCCCCGGGTCGTCGGGATCATACGGCCGCTTCCTGCACGCGAGTCCGCTCTGAGAGCGTTTTTGCACCGTCAGTCGCCAAACTGCCATGCCGCCGGCGGCGTAGCCTCCCTGTGGCCGATATACGCTGCGCGTAGTGGCGCGCCTGACGCATTATGGGCTCCGGCGGGTGCTCGGCACGCCCGCGCTTTTCTCGACGGCCTACGGCAACGTCGGCTCCTCCATCTACTACGCGCTGGGGCTCGTCGCGTCTTACGCCCTCGGCCTCACCCCGGTCGTCTTTGTCATCACCGGGGTGATCTTCTACCTCACGGCCGCCACGTACGCCGAGGCGACCACGATGTTCCCCGAGGCCGGGGGATCGTCGAGCTTTGCGCGGCACGCGTTCAACGAGTTCTGGTCGTTCTTCGCCGCGTGGGCGCAGATGCTCAATTACACGATCACGATCGCGATTTCGGCGTTCTTCGTGCCGCACTACATCGGCGGGCTGTACTTCTCCTCGCTTCAGCACGGCCCGGGCGATGTGTTGTTCGGCATCGGCGTGGTGCTGCTGCTCTCCGTCGTCAACGTCGTCGGCGTGAGAGAGGCGGCCGGTCTCAACATCGTGCTCGCGGTCACCGATCTGGCCACGCAGCTGCTGCTCGTGGTGATCGGCGTCGTACTCGTGCTCAACCCGGAAGTGCTGGTCAACAACGTGCATCTGGGCGTGGCACCGAGCTGGAAATCCTTCCTCGTGGCGATTCCCGTGGGGATGATCGCCTACACCGGGATCGAGACCATCTCGAACATGGCCGAGGAGGCTCGAGACCATACGCGCACCGTGCCGCGGGCGATCAAAGGCGTGGTCATGGCGGTGTTTGCGATCTACGCGGCCCTGCCGGTGGTGGCGCTCTCCGCTCTGCCCGTGCACCAGCAAGCGGACGGGCACTACAGCACGCTGCTGGGCACGAGCGAGGCACACGGCGGCTTTGCCGGAGACCCGGTGCTGGGGATCGTCAAGCACCTGCACCTCGGGCCGCTGCAGAGCGGCGGCGAAATCTACGTCGGCCTGCTGGCGGCCACGATCCTGTTCATCGCCACCAATGCAGGCATCATCGGCGCCTCGCGGCTGGTGTACTCGATGGGGCTGCATCGTCAGGTCCCAGATCGGCTGAGCCGCTTGCATCCACGGTTCAGCACGCCGTGGGTCGGCATCCTGCTGTTCGGGGGGGTCGCGTGCCTGACGATCATTCCCGGCAAGGCCGAATTCCTGGGCAACATGTACGCCTTCGGAGCGATGCTCTCGTTCACGATGGCGCACCTGTCCGTCATCCGGTTACGCGTGAAGGAACCCGACCGTCCGCGCCCGTACCGGGGACCCGGAACGGTTCGGGTCGCCGGATACGAGCTGCCCGTGTTCGCGGTGTTGGGGTTTGCCGGGACCGGGCTGGCTTTCGTGACGGTCACAGTCCTGCACGTCGAGATCGCGCTCGCGGGCGTTGCCTGGCTGCTGCTCGGGATCGGCCTGTATACCCTGTACCGCCGAAGCCAGGGGCTCGACCTGCGCACGACGACGCGGGCCCCGCAGCCAGAGCGGCCCGCCGAGTTCGAGGAGTTCGACTATCGCACCGCGCTCGTGCCGATCTTCGGAGGCGACGTGAGCGCGAGCGCCCTGCGCAGCGCCGCGAAGCTGATCGGCGAAGACGGTGTCGTCTACGCGGTGTTCGTGCTGCCGGTGCCGAGCCAGCTGTCGCTGGAGGAGGGGCTCGAGCAGGAGGAGGCAGACGGCCGCGCGGTGCTCGAGAGCGCGCGCATCCATGCCCATCGCGCGGGAATCGAGATTCACACCAGCTTGATCCGCACGCGCAACGCCGGCGCGACGCTGGTCGAGGAGGCAAAGCGCGTGGGGGCCGACGTGATCTACTGGTCCGCTATCCACGCGCCGACGGGCGAGCAAGGCATCGGTCCGACGGCGGCCTACCTGCTGAGCAAGCGTCCGTGCCGCGTGATCATCGAGACGGAGAACCGGCCGCTGCACGAGAGGGTCCCGCTGGCGGCCTAAACCGCGACATTATTGATGCATGGCGCCAACCGCTGTCTCGGGCAGGATGCTCAAGTCACACCGGCCGTCGCGAGCACTCGGGTTGCTCGTCGCCGGCGCGAGTGTCGCGGCCGCGACGGGGCTGATCTATGCGCTCAAGCAGTTTTCGCCGGTGGTCTCGCTCGGCGTCGTGTACGTACCGGCCGTGGCCGTCGTGTCGACCTTCTGGGGGCTGGGCTTCGGAATCTTCACGAGCGTGCTCGCTGCGGCGGCGTTCAACTTCTTCCACCTCCCGCCGGGCGGTCGCTTCGATCTGGCCGACGAACGCGACTGGGTGGCACTTCTCGTCTTCGTCGTCGTGGCCGTGATCACCGGGCTGTTGGCGGAGCTGGCGCGAGCACGCAGCAACGAGGCCGAGCAGGGCCGCGAGGAGGCCGATCTGGCCGCCGAGATGTCGCAGCTTCTCCTCGGCACCGCCGAGGTGCGAGGAGCGCTCGAGCTGGCCGCCGAGCGCCTCGCCGGCGCGGTGGGTACGAGCTCGGCCGCGATCGCACTAGGCCGGTGCGAGGCGGAGCACGGATCGCTGGCGTTTCCCCTGCCTGCCGACGGAGAGATAATCGGCACGCTGATCTTGCCGGCGGAGCTGTCTGCAGATCAGTGCGCACGCGTTGCCGAGCGCGTCGTACCGTCGCTTGCGTCTCTGCTTGCCGCTGCGTTGCACAGCTGGGAGCTGCAGTCCGAGGTCGTCGAGACGGCCGCGCTGCGGCGCAGCGACGAGCTCAAGACGGCGGTGCTTCGTTCGGTGTCCCACGACCTGCGCACGCCGCTCGCCGCGATCCTGATGGCCGTGACGGCACTGGATCCGTCGCATCCCACCAGCGACAACATTCGCGACGTGCGCGAGCAGGTGCTCGACGCCGGAATGCGCCTGTGGCGTCTGATCGAGAAGCTGCTGGATCTTTCAGTTCTGCAGGCAGGAGGCGCCGAGCCGCACTCTGTGTGGTATTCGATCGAGGAGGTGCTGCAGGAGGCGATCGCTCAGTCGGGAGTGGCGACCGACGCCTTCAAGCTGACCGTCGAAAGCGACATGCCGCTGCTGCAGGGAGATCCGGCCCAGCTCGAGCGGGCCTTCGTCAACGTACTCGAGAACGCCGCGCGCTACTCCGGCGGCAAGCCGGTCTCGGTGCGCGCGCGCAAGGTGGGGCAGCGTATCCGTGTGCTCGTGGTCGACCAGGGCCCCGGCATCCCGCGCAGCCAGCACGAGCACATCTTTCTGCCCTTCTACCGCGCGCCCTCCGGGCACGTGCCAGATCCGGGTTGGGGATCGGGGTTGGGCCTGGCGATCACGCGCGGCTTCGTCGAGCTCAACGGCGGACGGATCCGGGTCGAGTCGGTGCTCGGCCAGGGGACGAGCTTCGTGGTCGAGTTTCCGCTCCTCGAGCGCGCCCCGGAACCGATAGCGGTCGGCGGCGCCGGCCCAGAACCGGGCGCGTGATGGCGAGCGAGCGAATCCTTGTCTGCGACGACGACCCGCAGATACTTCGCGCGCTCAAGCTGATACTGCGTGACGCGGGTTACGAGGTGCTTGGCGCGGCCAGCGCCCGTGAGGCTCTCGACCAGGTCGCTCTCGGCGGGCCTCACCTGGCGATTGTCGATCTGCTGCTGCCCGACGCGCACGGGATCGATCTTTGTGCGCGTCTGCGCGAATGGAGCGAGATGCCGATCCTCGTGCTCTCAGCGCTTGGCGACGAGAGCACGAAGATCGAGGCGCTCCATCGCGGTGCGGATGACTATGTCACGAAGCCCTTCGGCCCCGGCGAGCTCGTCGCGAGGGTGCGCGCAGCGCTGCGCCGCGCGCGTCGCGACACTACCGAGCCGCGCGTCGAGGCCGGCGCGCTGGTCGTGGACCTGGCTCGGCACGCCGCGTTTGTGAACGACGAGGAGATACACCTGACGCCGACGGAGTTCTCGCTGCTGCGCATCCTGGTGCTCAACCGCGGCCTGGTCCTTACGCACAGGCAGCTGCTCACCGAGGTATGGGGACCCGCATACGGCGACGCCACGCCCGTACTCAGGACGCATATCGCCAATCTGCGCAACAAGCTCGGCGAGGCCGATCGCCAGCAGCGGTTGATTCGCACCGACTCGGGCATCGGCTACCGCTTTACGGGCTGACGCGGCCCGATCTTTACGAAATCTGAATGGCTCGCGTCGAATTCTTGATGCGAGCTTGACGGCCGCGAATCTAGCCTGGAGGTCGTGACTGCAGTCGCCGACGCGCTCGGACGCGTGGCGCCGAAACATGGAATGAGAGCCGTTTTGTCGGGCTTCGCCGGCGGGAACATCCGCGGTGGCACGCCTCACTGAGCACGGACTGCGTCGTTCGGTCGGCGTGCCCGGCCTGTTCGCGACCGCCTACGGCAACGTTGGCTCGTCGATCTACTACGCGCTTGGCCTGGTCGCCTTCTACGCGCTCGGCCTCACGCCGATCGTCTTCCTCCTGGCGGGCACGCTGTTCTTGCTCACTGCCAAGACGTACGCCGAGGGCGCCGCGATGTACCCCGAAGCCGGCGGGTCCTCGTCGTTCGCGCGGCACGCGTTCAACGAGGTTGCCTCGTTCTTCGCCGGCTGGGCGCTGACGCTCGACTACATCATCACGATCGCGATCTCGGCGTTCTTCGTGCCGCACTACCTCGGCGCGTTCTTTCCGAGCCTCGTGCACAACCCCGGGGACATCATCGGCGGGATCATCGTGCTGGCGCTGCTGGCCGCGCTGAACATCAGAGGCCTCGGCGAGTCCACGCGGCTGAACCTGATACTCGCGGTCACCGACCTGTGCACGCAGGTGCTGCTGGTGGGCGTCGGCATCGTGCTGGTGCTCAACCCGTCGCTGCTGGTCAACCAGGTGCACTTGGGCACAGCCCCGACGTACTCACGCCTGATCTTCGCTCTGTCGATCGCGATGGTCGCCTACACCGGGATCGAGACCGTCTCGAACATGGCCGAGGAGGCCAAGGACCCGGGCAAGCAGGTGCCGCGCGCGGTGAACCTCGTGGTGATCGCGGTGCTCGGTGTGTACGCGGGCATCTCGGTGATCGCCCTGTCGGCGCTGCCGGTCGTGCACCACCCCGCGACGCTGCACCACGCCGCCTCCTACTCGACGGAACTCGGCACGACCTACGAAAACGACCCGGTGCTCGGGATCGTCTCGCGCCTCGGGCTGCACGGCGCCACGCTGACGGTCGCGAAGTACTACGTCGGCCTGCTCGCGGCGACCATCCTGCTCATAGCCACCAACGCGGGGCTGATTGGGATCTCGCGCCTATCGTGGTCGCTGGCCGAGCATCGCCAGCTGCCCGCGCTGTTCTCGCGCCTGCACCCGACCTTCCGCACGCCGTGGTTCACGATCGTGTTCTTTTCGATCCTCGCGGCGGTGCTGATCGTGCCCGGCGAAACCTCGCTGCTGGGCAACCTCTACGCGTTCGGCGCGATGCTGTCTTTCACGACGGCCCACGCCGCGGTGATTGCGCTGCGCGTCAAGGAGCCCGACCAAGAGCGACCGTACCGGCTGCCGCTGAACGTGCGTGTCCGCGGTGCCTGGATCCCGATTACGGCGGTGATCGGCGGGCTCGGCACGTTCGCCGCATGGCTGTCGGTCGTGATCCTCCACCCCGAGGCGCGAACGATCGGCATCCCCTGGATGGTTCTCGGTATGGGCGGCTACTTCCTCTACCGCCGCCGCCAGGGGCTCGATCCGCGCGCGGAGTACCGCATCGCGCGCGCGGAGCGGCCGCCGGACTTCGCCGAGTTTGACTACCGCACCGCGCTCGTCCCGATCTTCGGCGACGACGTCAGCGCAAGCGCGCTGCGCAGCGCCGCGAAGCTGATCGGCGAAGACGGCGTTGTCTACGCGGTGTTCGTGCTGCCCGTGCCGAGCCAGCTGTCACTGGAGTCGGGCCTCGAAGATGAGGAGGCGCAGGGGCGCGCGGTGCTCGAGAGCGCGCGCATCCAGGCTCACCGCGCGGGAATCGAGATCCACACGAGCCTGATCCGCACGCGCAACCCGGGCGCCGCGCTCGTCGAGGAGGCACGACGCGTGGGCGCGGACGTGATCTACTGGTCGGCGATCCACGCGCCGGCGGGCGAGCAGGGCATCGGCCCTACGGCCGCGTACCTGCTGAGCAAGCGCCCGTGCCGGGTGATCATCGAGACCGATAACCGCACGACGCGCGCTCGCAACGGCGCGGTCGTTGCGGCGTAGGCCCCGCCGGTAGCGCCGGGGCGGCGTCCGCGACCGTGGGGTCGTTGCTGGGTAAGCGGGCCGCGCCGCGCGCGGCGACGAGCGCGTCTTGGTTACCGGCTGAGCGCCGCAGCAAGCGCTTCGTCGAGTTCCGGCCGGGCGAAGTGGAAGCCGTGCATCAGCGCCCGCGCAGGAAGCACGCGGGCGCCCGTGGTGAGCAGCTGTGACATCTGCCCGTACACGGCCTGAAGCGCCACGGCGGGCACCGCAAACGGGGCCGGGCGGTGCACCGCGCGAGCGAGCGAGCGCGTGAACTCGGCGTTGGTCACCGGCGCCGGCGCGGTGGCGTTCAGTGCGCCCACGAAGCGTTCGTCCTCCAGCGCGGCGAGCAGCAGGGCGACGTGGTCGTCGATGTGGATCCACGACATGTACTGGCGCCCGCCCGCGATGCGCCCGCCGAGGCCGAGCCGAAACGGCGTGAGCATCTGCGCGAGCGCACCGCCGAGCGCCGACAAAACGATGCCGGTGCGCGCCCGCACCACCCGCATACCAAGCCCGGTCGCACGCTCTGCCTCGGCCTCCCACGCCACGCACACCTCAGCGAGGAAGTCCTGTCCGGGCGGCGCCTCCTCGTCCAGCGGCTCCTCGCCGTGGGGCCCGTAGAACCCGACGGCTGACGCGCTGAGAAGAACCTGCGGGCGCGGCTCGCACGCGCTCAGCCCGGCGACGAGGTTGCGCGTACCCGTCACGCGGCTGTCTCGGATCGCGCTCATGGCCGCCGCGCTCCAGCGCCGCGCGATGCTCTCGCCGGCGAGGTTGATCACCGCGTCGCGCCCGGCCAGCGCTGCTGCAGGGGCGGCTTCGGCGGGCGGCGACCAGCGCACAGCCTCCACTGCAGGGGCGTCGCCCACCGAGCCGAGCCGGGCGTGCGCGCGCCGTGGCTCTCGCGAGAGCACGGTCACCTCGCAACCCCGTTCCAGCAGCGCGGCGACGAGCGGGCGGCCGATTAGCCCCGTCGCCCCTGTGACGGTCACTCGCAGGGCGCGACCGTCCTCGAGGCGGCGCTCACCGGCGTCGCCCTGCAGTGCTCACCGGCGCCGCCCTGCGGCGCTGCTCAAGCGCGTCCCTCGCCGACGTTCGCGGTGCTGGCGGTGAGCGAGCCGGACGCGATCGCATCGGCCTGGGCGAAGCCCACCTCCTGGCCCGCGCGTGCGGCGCCCGAGGCGCGCGCCTGTTCGGCGACCGCGGCCGCGACGGCCGGCGCAACCTCGCGGTTGAACACCGAGGGAATGATGTAGTCGTCGCGCAGCTCGCGGTCGTCGACCACGTCCGCGATCGCGTGCGCCGCCGCCATCTTCATCTCCTCCGTGATGGACGGCGCCAGCACGTCCAGCGCACCGCGGAAGATGCCGGGGAAGCACAGCACGTTGTTGATCTGGTTCGGGTAGTCAGACCGCCCCGTGGCGACGATGCGCGCGTACTTCGATGCGGCCTCCGGGAGCACCTCGGGCACAGGGTTTGCCATCGCAAACACCATCGCGTCGGGGTTCATGCGAGACAGCGCCTCGGCCGGCAGCGCCTGCGCGCCGGAGACACCGATCAGCAGGTCGCGCCCCTCGATCACCTGCGCCGGCGCGCCTTCGCGGCAGTCCACGTTGGTCACGTCGCAGAACCAGCGCTTGACCTCGTTCATGGAGCCGTCGACGTAGTCGTCGCGGCCCACGTGCAGCGTCCCGCGCGAGTCGGCGCCGACGATGTCGCGCACGCCCGCCTCAAGCAGGATCTTCGTCACCGCGATGCCCGCCGCGCCGAGCCCGATGATCAGCACGCTGATCTCGTCCAGGCGCCGGCCGGTGAGCTTGGCGGCGTTGAGCAGCGCCGCCATTACCACCACGGCGGTGCCGTGCTGATCGTCGTGAAAGACCGGGATGTCGAGCCGTTCCTTGAGCCGCTGCTCGACCTCAAAGCAACGCGGCGCGGAGATGTCCTCGAGGTTGATGCCGCCGAACGCCGGCGAGATCAGCTCGACCGAGCGCACGATCTCCTCGGGATCCGTCGTCTGCAGGCAGATCGGGAAGGCGTCGACGCCCGCGAACTCCTTGAACAGACAGCACTTGCCCTCCATCACCGGCATCGCGGCGCGCGCGCCGATGTCGCCGAGCCCGAGCACCGCGGTCCCGTCGGACACCACCGCCACCGTGTTGCGCTTGATCGTGTACTGAAACGCCTTCTGCGGGTCCTCCGCGATCGCAAGGCACACGCGCGCGACGCCCGGCGTGTAGACCATCGACAGGTCGTCCCTGCTCTTGAGCGGGTGCTTGTTGTGCTGCTCGATCTTGCCGCCAACGTGCAGCAGGAAGGTGCGGTCGGTGACGTCGATCACCTCCGCGCCCGGAACGGCGCCGATCGCGGCGAGGATCTGCTGGAAGTGCTCCTGCCCGGCGGCGTCCACGACGAAGTCGCGCACGCTCGAGGGACCTTCGGCGTCGACGAGGTCGACCGCGCCCATGATCCCGCCCGACTCACCGATCACGCCGGTGAGCTGCGTGAGCGTGCCCTGCTCGTCGTCTATGCGCACGCGGATCGTGAAACGAAACTGCGCGCTTGGCGTGCCGCTCAAGTTCGGATCTCCCTCGTTTGTCGCTGGTAATCGGCATGTTACGTGCCCGCACGCGTCATCCGTGCGCGGAGGATGCGGGCACACAGCGCGCGCCGCCGTCGCGCGCGCGCCGCGCCTCGTAGAGTGATCGGTCGGATGGCGACCAACGCCACAGCGGCGCGCTCGGCGGCGGCGGACGCCGCGGACGGGCACAAGCGCGTGTTTCTGATCGACGGACCGAGCCTGGTGTACCGGGCGTTCTTCGCGCTGCCCGAGTCGATCGCGACGTCGCGCGGCGAGCCCACGAACGCGATCTTCGGCTTCGCTTCGATGCTGGTGAAGATCGTCACCGACTACGGCGTGCGCCCGACGCTCGTGGCGTGGGACGCGGGCAGCTCGGGGCGCACGGAGGTGTACGCCGATTACAAGGCCAGCCGGCGGTCGCGGCCGGATCTGCTCAAGCAGCAGTGGCCCGCGATGGAACCGCTGGTCGAGGCGTTCGGCTACAGCAACATCAAGATCGACGGCTACGAGGCCGACGACGTGATCGCCTCGCTCGCCGAGCAGGCCCTGCGCGCCGATCCGCAGGTGCCGGTGATGATCGTGACCGGCGATCGCGACGTTTTTCAGCTGATCGACCCCGACGGCGTGATCGAGGTCATGGCCACCTCGCGCGGCATCACCGAGACAAAGATCTACGACCGCCAGGCGGTGATCGACCGCTACGGAATCGAACCCGAGCTGATCCCGGACTTCTACGGCCTGAAGGGCGACACGTCGGACAACATCCCGGGCGTCCCGGGGATCGGCGACAAGACCGCGAGCGATCTCATCCAAGCCTACGGCTCGCTCGAGGAGGTGCTCGCGCACGTCGCGGACATCAGCGGCCCCAAGCGCAAACGGATGCTCGAAGAGCACGCCGACGACGCCCGCGTGTCAAAGCGCCTGGCGACGATCCAGCGCGAGGTGGCGGTCGGCGTGGACATCGCCGCGGAGGCTGCGCGCGATCCCGACCGCTCGCGCATCCGCGACGTGTTTCGGGAGTACGAGCTGCGCGACCCTCTGCGGCGGCTCGAGGAGGCGCTCGGCGACCCCGAGCTCGCAGCGCCGGCACCCGCGGCGGCGGTCACGCTCGACGCGCGCCTGCGCGACGGCATCCCGCAGGACATCGCACGCTTGCCCGACGACGGCGCTGAGTTGAGCGTCGTGGCGCACCCCGTGCCGGCGCCCGAGGGCGCGCTGTTCGCGCAGGGCGAGCCGTGGCGGTTCGCCGTGGCGCGCAGCGGCGACGCGCTGCGGGCCGGCGGCAAAAGAGCGCGCGGCAGCACGGCGCCGACGCAGGTGCTCGCCGGCGAGTGCGGCGGCCCAGAGGAAGTGGCCGTCGCGTGCGGCGAGCGCCCGGTCGTGGCGCACGATGCAAAGGCGCTCGGCCTGGTGCCGGCGAAGCTGGCGCACGACACGCTGCTCGGCGCCTACCTGCTCGATCCAGCCAGACGCGCGTACCCGCTTGAGGAGTTGTTCCAGGAGCGCGGGCTGGCGAGCGAGATCGCAGATCCGCTCGCCGTCGAGGCAGTGCTCGTGGCGGCCCTCGCCGACCTGCAGCGCGCGCAGATCGCAGAGCTCGGGCTGCAGCAGCTGCTTACCGAAATCGAGTTGCCGCTCGTGCCCGTGCTGCGGGAGATGGAGCTGCGCGGCGTGCGGCTCAACGTGCCCCGGCTGGCCGAGATCACGCAGCGCGTGCACGCGGAGATCGCGGGACTCGAACGCCAGGTGTGGGAGCTCGCCGGCGAGGAGTTTCTGATCGGCTCGCCGCAGCAGCTCGGCGAGATTTTGTTCGGCAAGCTCGGACTCTCCACCAAGCGCCGCGGCAAGACCGGCTACTCGACCGACGCGCGCGTGTTGCAGGCGATTCGCGACGAGCACGAGATCGTGCCGAAGATCGAGCGCTGGCGCGAGCTTTCGACGCTGATCAAGACCTACCTCGACGTGCTTCCGGAGCTGATCGACGCGGAGTCGCGCATCCACACGACCTTTCTGCAGGCCGTCGCCACGACGGGGCGCCTCTCGAGCACGAACCCCAACCTCCAGAACGTGCCGATCCGCACCCCGCTCGGGCGCGAGATCCGGGGCTGCTTCGAGGCGGCACCCGAACGTGTGCTGATCTCGGTCGACTACTCGCAGATCGAGTTGCGCGTGCTCGCGCACGTCGCCGACGAGCCGGTGCTCAAGGAGATCTTCCGGCGCGGCGAGGACGTGCACACGGCAACGGCGTCGCAGGTGTTCGCGGTCGAGCCGCAGCAGCTGGACGCGGGCATGCGCTCGAAGGCGAAGATGATCAACTACGGCATCGTCTATGGCCTGTCGGACTTCGGGCTTGCGGACCGTCTGAACATTCCCCGCGAGGAGGCCAAGGCGTTCATCGACGCCTACCTCGAGCGCTTCCCGGCAGTGGCCAGCTTCATCGGCGACACGATCGCCAAGGCCACCCAGGACGGCTACGTGCAGACGCTGTGGGGCCGGCGGCGCCCGATCCCAGAGCTGCGCGCGGGCAACTGGCAGGTGCGTTCGCTGGGCGAGCGCCTCGCCGTCAACACCGTGATCCAGGGAACCGCGGCGGACGTGCTGAAGCTGGCGATGGTGCGCTGCCACGACGCGCTCGCGCGCGAGGGACTGGACACGCGGCTGATCCTCACGATCCACGACGAGCTCCTGTTCGAGGGCCCGCCGCAGGAGGTCGAGAGCGCGCGGGAGCTGATCGAGCGCGAAATGTGTTCGATGTGGGATCGCGATCCACCGCTCGCTGTCGACCTTGGGGTCGGTCAGAACTGGCTGGAGGCGAAGTGAGCCGCGAGGCCCCGCGGTGAGCCGCGGCCTGGCGGTGCTCGCGGGCGCCGGCGCCGGCTGCCTCGTCGGCATGCAGGCGCCGATCAACTCCCGCCTCGGCAAAGCGATCGGCAGCGTGCAGGCGGCGAGCTTCTCGTTTCTGGTCGGCACGATCGCGCTGGTGGCTCTCGCGGCCGTCGTGCGCGGCGGCCTGGGCAACTACGGGCACGTCGGCCGCGCGCCGTGGTGGGCGCTCGTGGGCGGGCTGCTGGGAGCCGTGTACGTGACGGTGGCGCTGGTGGCCGTGCGCACGCTCGGAGCGAGCGGCTTGACCGCGGTGGTCATCACGGGGCAGCTGGCGATCTCGGTGGTGATCGACCGCTTCGGGTTGCTCGGCGTGGCGCGCCAGAACGTGGCGGCACACCGCGTGGTCGGCCTGTTGTTGCTCGCGGCCGGCGTGGTGCTGGTGGTGCGCAAGTAGCGCGGGGCGCACGGCCTGCGCGACCGCGCGAGCGTGGTGCTGGTTGCGCGCAGGTAGCGCCGCGCGCATGGCCTGCCCGACTGCGCGAGCGTGGCGCCGGCGGGCGCGCGCCGCGCGCAGCGCGCGCGCAGGCAGCCGGGAGGGGCCAACCGCGCTAACCCAGGGCCAGCCTGAAGCCGTCGCGCCAGCTCGCGTATCGCGGCTGCCACGCGAGCACGCGCCGTGCCAGCGCGTTGGACGCGCCCTGGCTGCGCGTCATCGTCAGCACGCCGTAGCGGCCCGCCAACGGGTAGGCCAGCAGCGTGGGGACGCGCAACGGGCGCGGCGCACCGACGGCCTGCGCGAGCGCGGGAAGCCACTCTGCAACCGGCGCCGGGTCGTCGTCGACCACGTTGTATGCGCCGCCGGCGCCGTTGGTGAGCGCCTGCACGGTGGCTCGCGCCGCGTCATCCACGTGGATGAACGACCACACGCCGCGCCCGCCTCCGACGACCGGCAGGCGCCGGCGCGCGAGGTCCTGGCAGAGTGTGCCGTCGCGCGAGATCGAGCTCCCGGGGCCGTAAAAGTAGCCGTAGCGAAGCACCAAGCCGCCGGCGCCGAGAACCGCCCGCTCGAGCTCGGCGACCGCGTGCATGGTTCGCGCGAACTGCTTCGGCGCATCGAGGTACAGGGGGTCGTCCTCGGTGTGGATCGCGCCGGGCGGGCCGGGCGCGTAGGCAAAGGCGACGCTCTGCGCGACGATGCGCGACACGCCGGCTGCCTGCGCGGCGTCGACGAGATTGCGGGTGCCGTCGGTTCGCAGGCGGTCATTGCGCGCGAAGTCGCGCTCGAGCTTGCGCGGGTCGATCCGGCGCGGGAGCGACGTGAGCTCGTGCACCACCACGTCCGGGCGGGCGCCTTCGATCGCACCGCGCACCGCCGCCGCGTCCATCGCATCGGCGATCGCGGGCTCGGCACCGAGCTCGCGCACCGCGGCCTCGCGCCGGGGTGCGCGGACCATGCCTGTCACCTCGTGGCCGTCGCTGCGCAGCAGCGGCAGCAGGCGCCTGCCAATGACGCCGGTGGCGCCGGCGACGAATACCCTCATGCCGCCGCGGTGGCCACCCCGTTCGCGCTCGCGCCGGCGGCGTCCGCATTCGCGCCGGAGGCGTCCGCAGGCGTGACGGGCACGGCGCAGACCATGCCCTCGCGGAAGCCCGATGAGCCGATGCCGAGCGCGAGGTTGAAGCGCCCGCGCATGTTCTCCAGCGCGATGATGTTTGTCAGCTCCACGAGCTGCGCCTCGTCGAACAGTGTGCGCAGTCGGTCGAATAGCTCGTCGGACACCGAGACGGGCGTGCTGCTCACGCCGACGGCGTAGTCGAGCACGAGCTTCTCGTCGTCGCTGAACAGCTCGCTGTCGCCGTAGCGGGGGAGCGCGAGCAGCTGCTCCTCGCTGATGCCCGCGCGGTGCGCGATGTGCGAGCCGATGTCGATGCAGTACTCGCACTGGGTGAGCGTCGCCGCCTTCAGCTCGGCGAGCACCTTCAGGCGCTCGGGGACCTGATCGAGCTTGGCGGTCGCTTCCTCGAGCATCGCGATCCCGAACAGCAGTCGCGGCGCGCGTGCGTACGCCTCCAGCGGAGCGAGCATCGTCTCGGTTTCGGCGCCGGTGAGCTGTTTGACCTTGCGACGCGCAAGTCGCCGCGAGAGCTTCACAAAGGGGCTCTGCTCGGCGGGGGTGAGGTCGGCGATGCGACTCATGTGGCTCCTTTCATTCGATGTGGCGCGCGCGGTCACGTTCGTCGGCGCGCGCGATGCGCAGCAGCCACGCGAGCAAGAGCGTCGCGGCCGCGAGCGAGAAGAAGTCGAAGTAGCCGTTCCAGTGCGGGTGGGCGTTGCCGATGTCCACGAGATGGTTGACGGAATGCAGCGCGAACTGAACCGTGCTGATGACGAGCACCGGCACGCGCCACGAGGCGCGGCGCAGCGCGACCAGCGCGCCAACGCCGATCGCGGCGCTGAACGTGGCGGTGTCGCGGATGTAGTGGTCGTTTTGCACGCCGAACGGCCCCACTTTGGAGTAGAAGGCATGCGGCGCGGCGGCCATGAACACCGCCAGCGCCATGTCGTAGAACGCGAGGATCAAAAACGACGCTTTGAGCGCGTCTTTGCGTATGGCGGCTTGCTCCCCGGCGCGAGAGAGTGACGCGGGTGTTCCTTGCACTGCCACCGGCGCGAGGATATGCTCTCAGTGGAGCCCTGTAAAGGACCAATTTGATGGCCAAATCGGGTACCACCTATGCGGGCAGCCCCGAGCTGCTGGTCGAGCTGCGACGCGGGAATGGACGACCGCTGCGCGCGCAGCTCGAAGACGGCCTGCGCGAAGCGGCGCGCAGCGGGGTGCTCGAGGCCGGCGCGCGGCTGCCGGCGACGCGCGCGCTCGCGGGTGATCTCGGCGTGTCGCGCCGGCTGGTCGTGGACGCATACGCGCAGCTTCTCGCCGAGGGCTACCTCACTGCGCGACCCGGGGCGGGGACGTATGTCTCGGACGCCGCCAGCGCTGCGAGCGCGCCGACCCGCGCGCACGCGCCAAAGCCACTGGCTTTCGATTTCTTCCCGGGCTATCCGGATCTGGCCGCGTTTCCGCGCAGGGCGTGGATGCGCGCGCTGCGCGAGACGCTCGCCTCGACGCCGGCGGCGAGCCTCGGCTATCCCGATGCGCATGGGGCACCGGAGCTGCGGCTCGCGCTCGCCGAGCATCTGCGCCGCGTGCGCGGCGTAGTCGCGGATCCGCAGCGCATCGTGGTCTGCTCCGGCACAGCGCAGGCTCTGGTGCTGCTCGCGCGTGCTCTTGGCGGCCCGCACCTGGCGGTCGAGGACCCGGGCCTGCCGCCGCACCGTCTCATTCTCGCCGAGCACGGCGCGCGGCTGTCGCCGCTGCCCGTCGACGCCGATGGCGCGCGCGTGGGCGAGCTGCCGCGCATCGCGGCGGCGAGCGGCAGCATCGCCGGCGTGCTCGTCACGCCGGCGCACCAGTCGCCCACGGGCGTGGCGATGGCTCCCGCCCGCAGGGCCGCACTGCTGGAATGGGCGGCTGCGGGCTCGGGTTACGTGATCGAGGACGACTACGACGCCGAGTACCGCTACGATCGCTCCCCGCTCGCGGCGCTCCAGGGCCTCGCGCCGGACAAGGTGATCTACCTCGGCACCGTGAGCAAGACGCTCGCGCCGGCGCTGCGCCTGGGCTGGCTCGTGTTGCCTCCGGCGCTCGTCGACGCCGTCGCGCAACAGCGCAGCATCGTCGACCACGGCGCGCCCACCATCGATCAGCTCGCGCTCGCGCGCCTCATCTCAGGCGGCGCGTACGACCGTCACCTGCGCGTGGCGCGTCGTTCTTACCGAGCGCGGCGCGACGCGCTGGTCGCCGCCGTGCGCCGCCACCTGCCGGGTGCGCGCGTGACCGGGCTCGCGGCCGGGTTGCACGCGATCGTGCGCCTGGCGCGCGACTTCGACGCGCCCGCGCTGATGCGTGCGGCGGTCGAGCGCTCGCTGGCGGTGTATCCGCTCTCGTTCGCCTACATGCGCCCGCCCGCGCGAGACGACGCACTCGTGCTCGGCTACGCCAATCTCAGCGAGCAGCGCATCCAGCGCGGCGTGCGCGTTCTCGCGCAGTCCCTGGCCGACGTCGCCGACTCGGGGCCGCAAGATGGCTGACGGCCGCGTGCGCCCCCACGCGCGGCCCGTCGCCGGCAGGCGCTTGCCGGCGGCGCTCTTCATGGCGCGGCTGGCGGCGCGCACCTCGCGCCAGATCGCGGGGGGCGTGGCCGACGCGCCGCGCGACGGCTCGCTGCAGCAGCTCCGCCGGCACAAGCACGCGCTGCTCGTCACCTACCGGCGCGACGGCACGCCGGTGCCGACGCCGGTGTGGGCGGCGGAGGCACAGGGGTCGCTGTACGTGCGCGTGGAACGCGGGTCGGGCAAGGTCAAGCGCCTGGGACACGATCCGCGTCTGTTGGTCGCGCCGTGCAGCGCACGCGGCAAGCCGCTCGGCGCGCCCCTGCAGGCACGGGGCGAGGTGCTCGCCGCCTTTGATGACGAGGCGCGCGCTGAGCGCACGCTGGCCGCGCGCTACGGCCTTGGCCGCGTGGTGTTCGAGCTCGCCGCGGATCTGATGCGCGTGGACATGTGTTACCTGCAGATCACCCCCGGGAGCTGGTCGACGCCCGGCGCGCAGCCCGGCTTCGGCTAGGCGTCCGCGCGGTGGCAGCGCGCGAGCCGCGGACGCGACGCACGGACGCGGCTTCGGAGGGCCGCTCAGGCGGCCGCGTGCGCGAGTCGCGGGCGCGTGCGCGGGTGGCTGCCGGCTCCCACAAAGGACGGCGGCGCGATGTCGAGGTAGTGGTTGAAGATCCACTTCGCGATGGGCGGCTGCGCGACCGCCGCGGTCATGGCGTCGATCGCGCGCGTGCCGGTCAGCCTCGCCACCGCGCGCTGCGCGCCCAGCAGCCAGCGGAATTTGCGGACGTGCGAGCTCGAGAAGGCACCGTAGCGCTCGAGCGCGTGCTCGCGCGTGACGTGCGACTCGAGCACCGAACGCAGCTCGCGGCCGCACGCCAGGCCGAAATACAACGCGGTGCGGATGCCCTCCGCGGTGAGCGGCAGGCAGTGCCCGGCTGAGTCTCCGACGAAGAACACTCCGTCCTCGACGGCGTCGCGCAGCTGGTGCGGGATCCAGTTGCCCTGGTAGCGCTCGGCGGGTAGGCCGAGATCGCCGGCAAGTCTCACGGTTGGCTCCTTGACGTGGTGCTCGGGCCAGAACGAGCCAACGCCGACGCGCAGCTCGTCGCGCGCGGGAAAGCTCCACGAGTAGCCGGCGCGTACGTAGCGGCGATCGATCCACAGCTGCATCTCGGCGTCGTGCCCGCGTGGATGCACCTCCAGTCCGCGCGACAGTCGCGCGTTGGGTGGCTGGATCGTGTGCGCGTTGGACAGCACGCGGCGCCAACCGAGCGCATCGACGATCAGCGGCGCGCGCAGCTCGCCGCGATCGGTGTGCACGGTGTGGCCGCTGCGCGCGGTGACCGTGGCGGTGTCGAACTCGATATCGGCGCACGCGGCCTGGCCCCACAGCAGCGCGCAAAGCTCGCGGTAGTCAAATGTGGAAAACGACCACGGCAGCTGCCAGCGCCAGCTCCCGTGTGGCGTGTGCACGACGAGCTCGTCGAACGATTGCCGCAGGGAGCTCGTGACACCGAGAGCGCGCATCCACACGGTGGGCATCGCGCACGCCGAGGTCTGGCGCTCACCCAGCTCGTAGCGGTCGATCACGAGCACGCGCGCGCCGCAACCGGCGAGCTCGCGTGCGACCGCGAGGCCAGCGAAGCTGGCGCCGCAGATGAGGACGTCGCAGTCGCGCTCCAAGCGGGTGCGCCGCGATCCGCGCTTCGTCGCTCGGGTGGGCATCTGTCCCGCAATGATAAGGCTGCGCTAGGCTTCGCCGGTGCAGACCGAGACTGAGAACAGCCACGTCGTGGAGGGCTCTGGCGGCCTCTTGCTGGAGGTCGACGGGCAGGTGGTGCCCAACTACGAGGCGACCTTCCGCACCATCGAGGAGGGCGAGGTGGTGACCGGTCACGTGGTGCGAATCGACAAGGACGAGGTCCTCGTCGACATCGGCTACAAGTCCGAGGGCGTGATCCCGGCGGCGGAGCTGTCGATTCGCAAGTCGGTTGATCCCAACGACGAGGTTCACCTCGGCGAGGAGGTCGACGCGATCGTTCTCACCAAGGAGGATCAGGACGGCCGCCTGATCATGTCCAAGAAGCGCGCTCGCTTCGAGAAGGCGTGGCGGCGCATCGAAGCCGCCAACGAGTCCGGCGAGCCGGTGGAGGGGACCGTGATCGAGGTCGTGAAGGGCGGCTTGATCATCGATCTCGGCGTGCGCGGCTTTCTACCCGCATCGCTCGTGGACATCCGCCGCGTGCCCAACCTCGACGAGTACATGGGCACCAAGATCGAGACGAAGGTGATCGAGCTCAACCGCTCGCGCAACAACGTGGTGCTGTCGCGGCGCGCCGTGCTGGAGGAGGAGCGCAAGGAGGTGCGCCAGCAGATCCTCGACCGCCTGCAGCCGGGGCTCGTGGTCGAAGGCCAGATCTCCAACATCGTGGACTTCGGCGCATTCGTGGACCTCGACGGGATCGACGGCCTGATCCACATCTCCGAGCTTTCGTGGTCGCACGTGAACCACCCGAGCGAGATCCTCTCGATCGGCGACACGGTGAAGGTCAAGGTGCTCGACATCGACCGGGACCGCCAGCGCATATCGCTCGGCCTCAAGCAGACCCAAGAGGACCCGTGGCGGCGGATCGTCGATACCTACAACGTGGGCGACGAGCTCGAAGGCCGCGTCACCAAGGTCGTTACATTCGGCGCCTTCGTTGAGATCCTCGACGGCGTCGAGGGACTCGTACACATCTCCGAGCTCGCCCCGCATCACGTCGAGAGCCCGCGCGAGATCGTGCACCCAGGCGACGAGATCCGAGTGCGCATCCTCGAGATCGACTCCGACCGCCGCCGCTTGTCCCTGTCGGCCAAGCGCGTGGAGGACCAACTGCTGCCGATTCGCCGCGAGGCCGACGCGCTCCAGGACGCGGATGCCGAGCAGGCCGAAGCCGATCTTGGCGCCGGGGCCGACGCTCTCGAAACCGCTCCGCCCCCCGAGGTCGAAGCTGCCCAGCCCGAAGCCGAGGCTGCGCCGCAGCCGCAGGCCGACGCTGCGCCGGAGCCCGAGGCGGAAGCTGCGCCGCAGCCCGAGGCCGAAGTCGCGCCCCCCGAGGCCGAAGTCGCGCCCCCCGAGGCCGAAGCCGCGCCGCGCCCGGAGGCCGAAGCCGCGCCCCAGCCAGGCGAAGCGTCGGAGCAGGCGCTTGCCGCCGATCCTCCCGCTCCGGCGGACACGGCCGGCGCCGCTGAGACGGCGGGCGCGATGGCGGCGGATGCGCCCGATCCCCCCGCGGCCGCCGCGACCGAGCAGCCATCCGCGGAGGCTCAGGCCGGCGAGGCTGAGGCCGGCGGTGCTGACGCGGGCGCCGCCGCGGACGACGCGCACGAGAGCGCGCCGGCGCCGGTTGAGACCTCGCGCGACTGACGCGCGAGCTCGATGTCGCAGCAGGCTGTTCCCATCGTGGGGCTCACCGGCGGCATGGGCGCCGGCAAGTCGACGGCGCTCGAGATCCTGCAGCGCCGCGGCGCGGCGGTGCTGTCCACAGATGCGGTGGTGCACGAGCTGATCGCGAGCGACGCCGTGCGGGACGCACTGGTCGCGCGGTTTGGCGAGGAGATCGCGCCCGGCGGCGTGGTGGACCGCGCGGCGGTGGCGACGCGCGCGTTTGCGAGCGACGACGGCAGGGCGTGGCTTGAGGCGCTGCTGTGGCCGATGGTGGGCGAACGCGTGGCGCAGTGGGTGGCGCAGGTGCGCGAGCGCACACCATCGCCGCGCGCGGCGGTGATCGAGGTGCCGCTGCTGTTCGAGTCGGGGCTCACCGACGGGTATGACGCGACGCTCGCGGTGGTCGCGGACGAGCCGCTACGCCGGCAGCGCGCCGCCGCGCGCGGGCACGCGCTGGCCGAGGAGCGCTCGTCGCGCCAGCTGCCACAGGAGGAGAAGGCGCGCAAAGCGACTTTCGTGGTTCGCAACGACGGGACGGAGGGGGATCTGGAGCGCGAGCTGTCGGCCGTGCTTGACAAGCTAGGCCGATGAGCAGGCGCTCGCTGAGCGGTGTTGCCGTGGTGCTTTTCGCGGCGGCAGCGGTGGCGCTGATCGGCACCGCGATAAACCAGGAGGGTCATGCGCTGCCGCTCAGCGAAGCGGCCGTGATCCGCGAACAGGCCGCCGCCAAGCACCTCGACCCGGCGCTCATCGCGGCCGTGATCTACGCCGAGTCGAAGTTCGAGCCGCGACCGTCGCCCGCCGGCGCGCAGGGGCTGATGCAGATCCTCCCCGCCACCGCGCTGTACATCGCGCGGCTGTCCGGTGGGGTGAGGTTCACCACCAGCGATCTCGCCACGCCGAGCATCAACGTGGCCTACGGCAGCTACTACCTGCGCTACCTGCTCGACCACTACGGCGGCAACGAGATGCTCGCGCTCGCGGCCTACAACGGCGGCCTGTCCAACGTGGACAGCTGGCTCGCGCAGGCGGGCGCCGACGGGCGCTCGCTGACGCTCGAATCGATCCCGTTCGGGGAAACGCGCGCCTACGTGCAGCGCGTTCTCGCCGCGCAGCGCGAGTATCGCGCGGCGTATCGCCGCGAGCTCGGGCTGACGTAGCGGCGGACGCTACGGTGGTGTGATGCCCGAGTTCAAGCTCGACTCCGTGTTCACGCCCACCGCCGACCAGCCGCAGGCGATCGCCGAACTGGCCGACGGGGTGGTGTCTGGCGAGCGCTTTCAGACGCTGCTCGGAGCGACCGGCACGGGCAAGACGTTGACGATGGCGGGCGTGATCGAGGCGGTGCAACGGCCCGCGCTCGTGATCGCGCACAACAAGACTCTCGCAGCGCAGCTGTGCAACGAGTTCCGCACGTTCTTCCCGGACAACGCAGTCGAGTACTTCGTGTCCTACTACGACTACTACCAGCCCGAGGCCTACGTGCCGAGTCGCGACCTGTACATCGAGAAGGATTCCGCGATCAACCAGGAGGTCGACCGGCTGCGCCACGCGGCTACCGCGGCGGTGTTCGCGCGACGAGACGTGATCGTGGTGGCGTCGGTGTCGTGCATCTTCGGTCTCGGCTCGCCGCAGACCTATGAGATGAACATGCAGATCCTCAAGCGCGGCGAGGAAGTCGACCGCGACAAGCTGCTGCGCAAGCTTGTGACGATCCAGTACACGCGCAACGACACCGTGCTCTCGCGCGGCACGTTCCGCGTGCGTGGCGAGACGCTCGAGGTGTTCCCGGCCTACGCCGAGACCGCGTTCCGCGCCACGATGTTCGGCGACGAAATCGAACGCCTGCAGCACTTCGATCCGCTCACCGGAGAGCTGCTGGCGGACGATCTCGAGCACGTGGCGATCTGGCCCGCCACGCACTACAACGTCAAGGAGGGGACGATCGAGGGCGCGGTGGCGGAGATCGGCCGCGAACTCAACAAGCGCTGCGCCGAACTCGAGTCCGACGGCAGGCTGCTCGAGTCTCACCGGCTGCGCCAGCGCACGCAGTACGACATGGAGATGCTGCGCGAGGTGGGCTTCTGCTCGGGGATCGAGAACTACTCGCGCATCCTCGACGGCCGCCACGCAGGCGACCGGCCGTACTGCCTGATCGACTACTTCCCCTCGGACTTCATCTGCTTCATCGACGAGTCGCACCAGACAGTGCCGCAGATCGGCGGCATGTACGAGGGCGACCGCTCGCGCAAGCAGACGCTGGTGGATTACGGCTTCCGTCTGCCGAGCGCGCTCGACAACCGCCCGCAGACGTTCGAGGAGTTCCTGCAGATCACGCCCCAGCTGCTGCTCGTGTCGGCCACGCCGGGGCCGTACGAGCGCGAGCATGCCACCCGCACCGTGGAGCAGATCGTGCGGCCCACGGGGATCGTGGACCCGGTGGTGGAGGTGCGCGAGACGCGCAACCAGATCGACGATCTGATGAACGAGGTGCGCGCGCGCGTTGAGCGCGACGAGCGGGTGCTGGTGACCACGCTGACAAAGAAGATGAGCGAGGACCTGTCGCAGTACCTGCTCGAGATGGGGTTCAAGACCCGCTACCTGCACTCCGAGATCGACACGCTCGAGCGCATCCAGATCATCCGCGACCTGCGCCTGGGCGAGTACGACGTGCTCGTCGGCGTGAACCTCCTGCGCGAGGGTCTGGACCTGCCGGAGGTGTCGCTGGTGGCGATCCTCGACGCCGACAAGGAGGGCTTTTTGCGCGGGGAGACGTCGCTGATCCAGACGATCGGCCGGGCGGCGCGCAACGTGGAGGGCAAGGTGCTGATGTACGCCGACAAAACCACGCACGCGATGGAGGCCGCGATCTCCGAGACCGACCGCCGCCGCGAGATCCAGCTCGCATACAACGAGCAGCACGGCATCACCGCGGCGACGATCGTGAAGGGCATCTCGGATATCGCCGAGTTCCTGCAGACCGAGTCGGGCGTGCCGCGCGGGCGCAGGACCCGCAGGCGCACGCGCGACGGCGCGGCGGAGATGCCCGCGCACGAGCTGCAACGCCTGGTGGTGGAGCTGGAGGAGGAGATGCTGGCGGCCGCCGAGGATCTGCGCTTCGAGTACGCGGCTCAGCTCCGCGACGAGCTGCGCGAGCTGCGACGCGACCTGCGCGAGCTGCAGGCCAACGAGGCGCCGCTCGCGCGGGCGCCCGCAGGTGCCGACGGCGAGCGCTGAACGCGTACGCCGGCCTGCAGTAACGGCGCCGGGCATCGCCTACGATTGCCGGGTGACACTTGATCGCGAAGCAATCCAACGGCGAGACTTTCCGATCGTTGCGAGCGGCTATGAACCGGCCGCCGTTGACGCGCACCTTCGCGCGCTCGCGGCGGAGCTGGAGCGCTTGGGCGACGCCGCCGACCCGGCTCACTCCGCGGGCAGTCACGTGCAGAGCGTGCTGGAGGCGGCGCAGCGCGCGGCCGCCGAGATCGAAGCCGAGGCCCGCGTGCGCGCCGAGCAGACCGGGGCGCACGCGATCGCCGAGGTGCGCGTGCGCGTCGCCGAGGTCGCGCGCGCCGCACAGGCGCTCGTGGAGCAAGCGTCGCATCTCAACTCCGAGCTGAGCGAGATGGCCGCGGCCACACCGCCGGCGGCGACCGCCGTGGCGGCCGATACCGCCCCGCCCGCAGCCCCGGCGCCCGCAGCCCCGGCGCCCGCGGGATCCCAGCCAGCCGAGGCGACTCCGGCGCCCGCAGCATCCCCCGACGCCACCGGGGCGCACGCCAACGGCGATCTGGACGGGGCGAGGCTGGTGGCGCTGAACATGGCGCTTAGCGGCGAGCCGCGCTCGGCCACGGAGCGCTACCTGGCAGAGCACTTCCAGCTGCGCGACCGCGACGCGCTGATCGACGAGATCTACGCCGCGGTAGAGGAGTAGCACGCCGCGCGCGACGACTCCAAGCGCGCTGGAATGAATCTGCGCGTGGTCGGCGCGGGCCTTGGGCGAACGGGAACGGCGTCGCTGAAGCAGGCGCTCGAACAGCTGCTGGGCGGGCGTTGCTACCACATGCTCGAGGTGATGGAGAACCCCGAGCACGACGTCTTCTGGCTGGCGGCCGCGCGCGGGGAGGCGGCCGACGTGGCGGGCTTCCTCGCCGGCTATCGCGCCGCGGTGGACTGGCCGGCGTGCGCGTTCTGGCACGAGCTCGCTGCGGCCAACCCCGAGGCGGTGGTCCTGCTTTCGACGCGCGAGTCGCCGCAGCGCTGGTGGGCGAGCATGGAGGCGACGATCGTGCCCACGGTGAAGTCGCGCGCGAGCTCGCCCGACGCCTCGCTCGTTCGCCACGGCGAGATGGTGAGCGAGCTGTTTGCGCGAACCTTCTCCCCGCGCTGGGATGAGCCCGTGGCGGCGATGGCGGCGTACGAGCGCCACAACGAGGACGTGCGCAGCTCGGCCGATCCCGGGCGACTGCTCGAGTGGCGCCCGGGCGGCGGGTGGGAGCCGATCTGCGATGCCCTCGGGCTGCCCGTGCCCGACGCGCCGTTCCCGCACGAGAACACCACCGCGGACTTCCACGCGCGCGTGGCGGCAGATCACTAGCGGGCGAACGTCTGTTCGCCGTCATAGAATGACCTCGCATGGCAGCGGGGAATCAGATCGTGGTCTCGGGGGCGCGGGAGCACAACCTCAAGGACATCTCGCTGCAGCTGCCGCGCGACGCGCTGGTGGTGATCACCGGGCTGTCGGGCTCGGGCAAGAGCTCGCTGGCGTTCGACACGATCTACGCCGAGGGCCAGCGCCGCTACGTGGAGTCGCTGTCGGCCTATGCGCGCCAGTTCTTGGGCCAGATGGACAAGCCGGACGTGGACTCGATCGAGGGGCTCTCGCCGGCGATCTCGATCGACCAGAAGACGACCTCGCGCAACCCGCGCTCGACGGTCGGCACGGTGACCGAGATCTACGACTACCTGCGCCTGCTGTGGGCGCGCGTGGGCAAGCCGCACTGCCCGACGTGCGGGCGGCCGATCTCGGGGCAGTCAGCCGAGCAGATCATCGATCAGGTGATGGAGCTGCCGGAGGGCGCGCGCTTCATGGTGCTCGCGCCGGTGGTGCGGGGGCGCAAGGGCGAGTACGGCAAGCTGCTCACGCAGATGCGCGCGGATGGCTTCGCGCGCGTGCGCATCGACGGGCGCGTGCGCATGCTCGAGGAGTCGATCGTGCTCGACAAGCGCTACAAGCACGACATCTCGATCGTGGTGGACCGGCTGGTGATGCGCCACGACGTGCGCAAGCGACTGGCCGACTCGGTCGAGACGGCCGTGGCGCAAGCTGACGGGCTGGT
>DASZFR010000006.1:0-7072 GCA_035939635.1 Solirubrobacteraceae bacterium | reverse complement strand
CTGCGAGAGGTCATGGTCGAGGATCGCGAACTTCTTGACCTGCTCGACCTGAGCGTATTTGGCGTTCGCCCTGTCGATCTCCGCCTGGATCAGCTCGTGGATCGCGGGCTCCTTCGAGAGCGAGGGGATGTCCTCGTGGAGGCCGTGTTCGCGCGCGTACGCTGGGACTTCTTCCTCGTCGAGCGTGACGAGCACGACGGGGTAGGGGCGCGCGTCACCGTGCATCACCGCTTGTGAGATCCAGCGGCTTTGCTTGAGGTCGTTCTCGATGTTGGCGGGCGTGAGGTTCTTGCCGCCGGCAGTGATGATGATGTCCTTCTTGCGGCCGGTGATCGAGAGATATCCGTCGGCGTCGATCGAACCCAGGTCGCCGGTGTGCAGCCAGCCGTCCTCGATCGCGCCAAAGCTCTCTTCTGCGCGCTTGTGATAGCCCTGGAAGATGTTGGGGCCTTTGATGAGGATCTCGCCGTCGTCGGCGATCTTGAGCTCCACGCCGGGCAGCGCGCGACCGACGGTGCCAAAGCGGTGGTTCTCGAGCGTTGAGATGGTGGCCGCGGTGGCGGTCTCGGTCATGCCGTAGCCCTCGAACACCGGGATGCCCGCGGCGTAGAAGAACTCGAGGATCTCGCGCGCGATCGGAGCGGCGCCGCTGGTGGCGTGGCGCACGTTGCCGCCGAAGATCGCGCGGACGTTTTTGAACAGGCGCTCGTCGGCTTCGTCGAACTGCTTCTGCAGCTCCGCGGGCACCTCTTCGCCGTGGGCCATCATGTCGCGCACCTGCACGCCGACCTTGACGGCCTGCTCGGCGCGGGCTGTTTCCTCCGGGCCCTGCGCCTCGATCGCGCCGTGGGCGAGCGTGTAGATCTTCTCGAAGACGCGCGGCACCGAAGGCAGGTAGGTGGGTTTGACCTCCTGCAGCTCGGGCACGATCTGCTTGGTGTCGCCGCCGAAGTAGGCGAGCGTGCTGCCGAGGTCAAACGCTGCGAGCTGGATGAGCAGCGCGTAGGAGTGCGCGAGCGGCAAATACAGATAGGTGACCTCGTCGCCCTGGATCTCGCCGACCTCGCCGATCATGTCGACGATCGCGCGGTAGTTGCCGTGGCTGAGCACGCAGCCCTTCGGCGGGCCCGTGGTGCCGGAGGTGTAGATGAACGTGAACGGGTCCTGCGGGCGCACGCCGGCGCGGCGCGCGTCGAGCTCCTCGGGCGAGCGCCCGCGCCCGCGGGCGCGCACCTCTTCGATCGGCATCGCCTCGATCGCCCCCGCTGCGCCGTTGCCGTCGCCGGCGGGGGGGTCGA
The DNA here is from genome assembly GCA_035939635.1 of Solirubrobacteraceae bacterium. Taxonomy (GTDB): domain Bacteria; phylum Actinomycetota; class Thermoleophilia; order Solirubrobacterales; family Solirubrobacteraceae; genus Palsa-744. The sequence goes on along the minus strand of DASZFR010000006.1, from coordinate 5,774 downwards.
TCACGATCACGGTGCGCAGGTTTGGAACCTGGTCTTTGATCGCGGCGATCTTGGCCAGCTGGCTTGCGTCCTCGCAGATGATCGCGCAGGCGTCGGAGTCAGAGATCACCCACAGACACTCCTCGGGGGAGTTGGTCTGGTAGATGGGGACCACCGCTGCGCCGGCGGAGGTGGCGGCCATGTCGGCGTAGGACCACTCCGGACGCGTGTTGGCGAGGATGCACACGCGCTCGCCGGGGGCGATGCCGAGGTCGATCAGGCCGAGTCCGATCTCCTGCACGATCTGCGCGAGCTCGGTGTAGCTGACGTCGTGCCAGGATCCGTCCCGCTTGTAACGGATGGCGGTGTGGTCTGAGTGCGCGGCGACCGCGCTGGGGATCAGGTCTGCGATCGTGCGCGACGCAGTGGTCGACGACGTGGTGGCCGTGGCCTCCATCAGGGGCTCTCCTCCTCGTAAGACGGCGAAGCTAAGGTCTTTGAGATCTTAGACGTCCCCGCCCAGCCGGTGCGGGAGAGATGTCCGCGTTGCCGACGCCAGATCGTCTCGCCAACGTCGCGGGCGTGGCGGCACTCAGATCGGGTTGGGAACGTCGAGGAACACGTGTCGCAGCGCAAAGCGCTGCGCGAGATGCTCGCCCAGGCGCCGAATGCCGAGCGTCTCGGTGGCGTAGTGCCCGGCGGCGATGAAGTGAAGGTGTGACTCGTGCGCGATCGCCATCGCGCGCTCGGCCGGCTCGCCGGTGAGAAACGCCTGCGCACCGGCGGCGGCCGCGTCGGATAGGTAGTCGCTGCCCGCGCCCGACACGATCGCCAGCGAGGAGATTCGAGCGGGGCCGAACGCGAGCACGAGCGGGTCGCGCGCGGTGGCCTGTGCGACGCGCGCGAAGAGGTCGTCGGCGGCAAGTCCCTCGCCCGGGAAGCGCGCGAGGATGCCGATCGGCTCGCCGCGGTGAAGCGCAAAGCGTTCCAGCTCGACCGCGCCGAGCGCGCTCGCGAGCAGCGCGTTGTTGCCGATCTCGGGGTGCGCGTCGAGCGGCAGGTGGTAGGCGGCGAGCGCGATGTTGGCGTCGAAAAGAAGCTTCAACCGTCGCTTGAGCGCGGCGTCGACAAGCTGAAACCCCGAGCCCCAGAACAGTCCGTGGTGCACGAGCAACAGCTGCGCGCTTTCGGCGGCGGCGAGCTCGAACAGCTGAGCGTGCGCAGAGACGCCCGTGGCGATTACGTGCACCTCGGTCGCGCCCGGCACCTGCAGGCCGTTGGGGCCGTAGTCGTCGAAGCGCTCCGGCTCAAGCAGCCGGTCGATCTCGGCAAGGATGTCGCTGGTCGCGGCGGGCATCGCTGAGCAAAGCGCCAGACGGCGTGTGGAATACTCCCACTGCGTCGGGGCGTGGCGCAGCCTGGTAGCGCGCACCGTTCGGGTCGGTGAGGTCCCGAGTTCGAATCTCGGCGCCCCGATTTCGCAGGACAAACCTGCCTTCCCGGCTGACCGCAGTCGACAAATGCTGTCCCTGGGAGAGCCGCTCGCACAAAAGCGGTCCTGGACCGGTCAGGGCCGGATGCGCAGCGCGTCGGGCGTGAGGTCGGCGATCGTTGGGTAGCCGTCGACCGCCATCAGCAGGTCGGCCTCGGCCAGCAGTGATCGCAGGACATGGACGACTCCGTCCTCGCCGCCGAGCGCGAGACCGTAGGCGTAGGGCCGGCCGACCGCGACCGCCGTCGCTCCCAGCGCCAGCGCCTTGACGATGTGCTCCCCGCCACGAATGCCGGAGTCAAACACGACCGGCGTCTCGCCCGCTGCTGCCACCACATCGGCCAAGACGTCGATCGCAGGGATTCCGCCGTTGGCCTGACGGCCGCCGTGGTTTGAGCAGTAGATGCCGTCGATGCCGCCGGCCGTCGCACGCCGCACGTCGTCGGGGTGACAGATCCCCTTCAGCAACAGCGGCAACTTGGTCAGCGATCGCAGCCACGGCAGATCGCCCCAGCTGAGGGTCGGGTCTCCGAACGTCACCGCCCAACGCAGCGCGGCGGCACGCGGGTCTTCCTCGGGCGACTTCTCGAGCTTGGCCCTGAACAGCGGATCGGTGAAGTAGTTAGCCAGGCAGTTCCCTCGCAGTTGCGGGAAGTTGCCGAGGCTTAGGTCGCGCGGACGCCAACCCGGAATCCAAGTGTCGAGCGTGACGACGATCCCCCTAAAGCCGGCCGCCTCCGCGCGGGACACGAACGACTCCGCGAGCTCGCGGTCGTTCGGCGTATACAGCTGGAAGAACCCGGGCGTGTCGCCGAACTGCGCGGCCACGTCCTCGAGCGGATCCACTGTCAGCGTCGAGGCGATCATCGGGACACCCGTCCTCGCGGCGGCGCGTGCGGTCGCAAGATCGCCGTGACCATCCTGCGCGCACAAGCCGATCACTCCGATCGGAGCCATCATTAGCGGCGACGGCAGCGACAAGCCGCACAGCTCGACCGACAGTTCGCGGTCGGGGGCAGCGACGAGCATCCGCGGGATCAGGCCATAGCGGTCGAACGCCGCGACATTCGCCCTCTGCGTGTGCTCGTTGCCAGCGCCACCAGCGACGTAGGACAGGATCTCCGGCGCGAGCGCCGCCGTCGCGCGGCGCTCGAGCTCCACGTAAGTCAGCGGCAGATCCTCGTGCGCGCCCTCGAGGCCACGCAGATAAATCTCAAGCTGAAAATCGCCGAAATTCGCCATATGTTCAGACTATGCCAACCACCATCAGTTCCGAGCGGATAGTCCATCGAGACGCGCAATTCGGGTCGGTGAGGTCCCGAGTTCGAATCTCGGCGCCCGGATTGATGACAGGCCTGTTGGGGCGCCGGAGACGCCGATGGCCGATAACGGTCGCTCGCCGCTCGTCAGGCCCTGGCGTAGTGCTCCATGCCGGCGAAGTCGAGCACGACACACGGCTCGTCGCCGACCACCTCGCCGTCGTGACCAGGTGGGATCGCGACCACGTCGCCGGGACCGAACTCGAGCTCGGTGCCGTCATCCATGACGATCTTCTGATGCCCAGAAAGGACATAACCCAGGTGCGCTGCCTGGCAGCTGTCGGTACCGGCCAGCGGCTTGACGTGGTCCGACCAGCGCCACCCGGGCTCGAATGTTGCCTTGCCGACCACGCCGTCGCCGACGTTCAAGATCTCGACCTGCCCCTTACCGCTCATCGGCCGCACCTCGTCAGGTGACGAGAAACTCTTCTTCTCGAGCTGCATGCGGTTCTCCTTTCGTCGCTTGACCGGCGCCCCGATCGCGCCCGTCCGGTCGGGTGCGATCCTAGCTGGACGCGAATGCTACGGATAGAAATCTCCGCTTTCGCTCTCCCTCCCGCGGCAATGCCGATCGGCGCTCTGCTCCCGTTAAGGCACCGCGCGGATCGAGTGCCCAAACCGGGAGCAATCGGCCTGAATCGCGTGGCATCCAGAACGCGGCGTGAGAGCTGAGCCATGCGCATTGTGCGGGGATTTCGCGACGGCGAGCTCGCAGCTGCTCGCAATTCGGGTCGGTGAGGTCCCGAGTTCGAATCTCGGCGCCCCGATTTTGCAGGAATCGTGATCTCCCGGCTCACGGCACGCGGACACCTGCGGTCCCTTGAGGCAGAGCGGACGCGCACGGGACCATGCGCCGGCTAGGAGCGCGCCAGATCGCGCGCCTATCGGGAGCGCCGCTACTTCGCGCGCCAGAGCTCGCTTGTGCGTAGCGACGCGGGCCCTGGCGTAACAGCGCTGCGACCTACGATCAGCTTCGGCGAGCGTCCGTGCAACGCGCCTGCGATTGTCTGTCTTGACGATCGTGGCCGGATGACTAACTTCAGGCCAGTCGCTGACGCCTTACAGCTGACGCGCAGCGGCGAATGCCTTCTGCCCCTGCCGCCTACGAGCACCGCGCAGGTGCGCGCGGCGGAGCTGACCCGCGCCCCCTTCGCGCGCTTGATTTCGTCTGCGCGCGCCAGCACCCGCGACACGGCGTCCACGCAGGTGGCAAGACTTGGGAGTTCAAGACCGAATGCCTTGTAGGCTTCATCCTGTTCTTTCGAGTTCGTCGCAAAGATAAATACACTGCAGATTTCGCCTGCTCGTCCGGCCTGTGCTTCGATGGCTGCGGCGTCGGGCCCCGCTACGGGGTTGCCTTGGTTGTCGACGAAGCCAATCCTGCCTTCGAGATCGCGGGCCCCCTTGGCGATCTTTGGCAGCGGATAGCTCGCATCAGCTCCCGGTGCGGGCGCTGCATAGAGAGTTGTCTTCCCGATCGACGGAGGCGTGGAGATGGGAGTCACGGACGGCGCGGGCGCCCCGTTGCTCATACAGGCTCCTTCCACGCAGGTGCCGTTGAAGGGACCTTCGATCGGTGCGCCCGTTTCCCGGTTTTTGCCCGTGTATTTGCCGCTGAACGTTTTGCCCGTGAGCGTCAGCGTGAAGCTTCCTTCGTAGCGAGTCTCTGTGAAGCCGGCGGTCAACGACGCTCCGGACACTTTTCCTTCGCGCAGCGTGCCGGTGGCGTCATTCCAGTCGTAGCGCCCGCTCACCTGCGAGCCGGTTTGCCTCAAGAACAAGCGCTTCCCGGGTATCTCGGCCCGTTCCCACGTGCCTTCCCAAGTGTCGCCTGCGGCGGCGGTGACGATCGAGCCGCACCAGAGCGCGAGCAACAGCCCGCTGATGAAGGTTGCTGCACGCAGCCTATGTGCGATTCGCCGCCTGCTACCCATGCTGGTTTCGGTCACCGCTCCCTAAAGGTCGAGCGCGAGTCTAACGTGCAAGGCCTCATGGCACGACCCCACGCGCACCAGATGCGGGCCGTTCTTCTCTGCATTGATCAAAGGGGCACAATCAGCTGACCAGGGCCTACCCGCGTTCCTGCGCGAGGCGTTCGGCGGCAGCGCGAGCCTCGTCGATGTCGGAGGTCCTAAGGCGTGCGATCAAACCTCGTACCCAGACGAAGACCCATCCCTCGCGTTGTCGGAGGTGACCGGCGCTGCCAACCGGACGGCCGTTCTGAGTGACCACGGCAAACACAACCCCGTTGCCGAGGTCGCGGACTTCCTCAAGCCCGAACTCCAACTCCTCGTACGAGCCAAACCACCCCTCAAGCATGCTGCGAATGGCCGCCCGCCCCTCGTAGTGGTCCGGCACCCCCCTCCCGTCGAAGGTTGCATCTTCTGCGAAGCTGCTGGTCACCGCGTCGAGATCACGACGATTCGCAGCCTCAAACGCCATGCCCATAAGCTCCACCAGGTCCGGGGTCGTGGACTCCTCGGGCATCGTGCGTTGAGTATCGCGGACCGCGTGCTTTCGCTGCCAAGCGAGCGTCTGGCGAGCCTGGCCCCGCGCTATCGCCTTGGACGACGAGCACTCGTCCGGTGCCCGGCCCGCGCAACGCTCGCTTTGGCGTCGCAGACGCCGAAAGCGGAAGTCTGACCCGCGCTCGACGAGATGCCCGCGTGTCGTTCGTTTGCGCGCGTAGCGCCGCCTGCGCCGCTCGGCCCGGCTTCGGGGCGGACCTCGGGCGGTCATCACGGGCTCCGCGTTCGCCCACGGCGCGCGGCTACGGTGCCGCGGATATGCTCGCCCGAACCCCCGAGGAGAGGACACACGATGGCAGTCGGGATAAGACTCAAGTTCGCCGGCGGAACGCAGGAGCAGTACCAAGCCGTGCACGACACCGTGAACGCGAGTAGCCCGCTCGGCAGGGCCGACGGTTTGCTTGTTCACTCAGCCGGCCCGATCGACGGGGGCTGGGGCGTTATCGACTTTTGGGA
>DASZFR010000005.1:0-6644 GCA_035939635.1 Solirubrobacteraceae bacterium | reverse complement strand
TTCCCGGCTCTGACTCGTCGGCGTTGCACACCAGGTACTTCTGCACGGCGCCGTGGGGCAAAAACGAGATCTTCTTGCCCGTCTGAAAGCCGGCGCCACCGCGGCCGCGCAGGTTCGACGCTTCGATCTGCGCGAGCACCTCCTGCGCGGTCATCGACAGCGCCTTGCGCAGCGAGCCGTAGCCGCCGCGCCGCTCGTAGACCTCGAGCGTGGCCAGCCCCGGCTCGTCGATCCCTTCCAGCAGCAGACGCCGGCTGTGCGGGGTCTCGCCGGCTTGTGTGGCGTCGTCGGCGTGCGGGTCGGCGACCGGACGGCGCACGAGCTGCTTGTCGGCCAGTACCTCGCCTCCGCCATCGAGGTCGGCGAGCAGGGCCGGCACGTCCTCGCGACCGAGCGGCCCGAGATACACGCCGTCGACAGAAGCCATCGGGGCGATGTCGCATGCGCCGAGACACTCGAATGCCCGCACGTTGAGATCTGAACGCGCGTCCGCGGCCTCGAGCAGCGCGCGATGGAGGTCGTCGGCGCCGCGCAGCGAGCAGGAGATGTTGGTGCACACGTACACGCTGTGGCGCCCAACCGGCGCGGTCTCGAGCATGTCGTAGAAGGTCACGAGCGATTCCAGGTAGCCCGGCGTGACGCGCATGACGCTCGCGACCTGGTCGATCGCCTCGGGCGAGCACCAGCCGTGCACGCGCTGCGCGGCGGCCAGCGCGGGCAGCGCGGCGGAGTGGCGCTCGGGGTACTGCGCCATCAGCGCTTCGATCTCGCTGCGCAGCTCGGGCGGGACATCGACCTGCGCGGCGTCGGGGACCTCCGCGGGCGGCTTGTTGAGATCGACCGGGTCGTCCCAGCCGGGAACGCGCGAGCCGTGCGCAAAGCGCGGCACGACAAGCGCACTGCGCTCGCCCGGCGCCGCGCGCAGCGCCTGCGCCTCGGCGAGCACGGCCTCCTGCTCGGGAGCGCTCACCTGTCGACGCCTCCGAGGATCGGGTCGAGCATCGCCACCGAGGCGATCATGTCGGCGATGTAGCCGCCTTCGCACATCGCCGAAAAGGCCTGCAGGTTGACGAACGAGGGGTCGCGCATGTGCACGCGTGCCGGCTTTGACGATCCGTCGGAGCGCACGAAGCAGCCGAGTTCGCCGCGCGGGGACTCCACCGCGAAGTACATCTCGCCCGGCGGCACCCGGAAGCCCTCGGTGACGAGCTTGAAGTGGTGGATCAGCGCCTCCATCGAGGTCGCAAGCTCGTGGCGCGGCGGCAGCGCGACCTTGCGGTCGGCCGTGATGTAGGGGCCTTCGGGCAGCCCGTCCAGCGCCTGCTCGACGATCTTCACCGACTCGCGCATCTCCGCCAGGCGAACCACGAAGCGGTCGTAGTTGTCACCCACGGTGCCGATCGGCAGCTTGAAATCGAAGTCCTCGTACGAGCTATATGGAGCCGCCTTGCGCAGGTCCCACGGGTTGCCGGCCGCGCGCAGCAGCGGACCGGTGACGCCCATCGCGAGCAGCTGCTCGACACCCAGCCCGCCGGTTCCGCGCAGGCGCTGCAGCACGATCTCGTTGCTGCGCAGCAACGCTTCGTACTGGTCCACGCGCTGGGGCATTTCGGCGGTGAAGGCGCGCACCTTCTGCTCGAAGCCCTGCGGGATGTCCTCGATCACCCCGCCGACCTGGATGTAGCGCGTGTGCATGCGCTGACCTGAGGACATCTCGAACAGGTCTGCGAGCTTCTCGCGCTCGCGCAGGCTGTACCAGAACATCGAGATCGCACCCAGGTCGAGCGCGCCCGTCGCCAGCCAAAACAGGTGCGAGGAGATGCGGTTGAGCTCCATGTGGATCACGCGCAGGTATTGCGCGCGCTTGGGCACCTCGACCGCGAGCAGCTTCTCCACCGCCCCGCAGTAGGCCATCGCGTTGAAGTAGTACGACAGGTAGTCCATCCGCTCGATCACCGGGATGACCTTCCAGTAGGACTTGTCCTCGGCGGTCTTCTCGATGCCCGTGTGCACGTAGCCGATGAGCGGTTTGACGTCCTGTACGACCTCGCCCTGGAGCGTGACCAGCAGCCGCAGCACGCCGTGCGTGGCGGGGTGGTGGGGGCCGAAGTTCAGCGTCAGCAGCTCTTGGCGCGCGTCGTCGCCGCCGGCCTGGCGCGCCTGCAGCTGCTCCTGCAGGGGCGCGAGCGTGATGCTCTGCTCGCGGCGCCTGTACTCCGACAGCGTGGGACCCTCGGCGCTCACGGCCGCGGGCCGATCATGTCGTGTTCGTTGAACGTGAATCGCACGGGCTCGCCGCCCAACGGGAAGTCGCGCCGTTGCGGATACCCCTCGTAGTCCTCGGGCATCAGGATGCGTCGGAGGTTGGGATGGTCGCGAAAGCGCACGCCGAACATGTCGTAGGCCTCACGCTCCTGATGGTTTGCGGTCGGCCAATCGGCGGTCACCGAATCCACTTCGCAGGCGTCGCTCGGCACGCGCAGCCTGACCGTGATGCGGTCGACCTGCTCCATGTCGAGCAGCTCGTAGACGACCCCGAAGCGCGGCTCGTCTGGGAAGTAGTCGACGCCGTGCACGCTCGACAAGAACCCGTACCCGCGCGCGCGCAGGCTGCCCAGCACCTCGCGGATGTGCTCGGCCTCGACGTCCAGGGTGGCGCGGTCACGAAAGTGGACGGTGCCGAGAACCGGGCTTCCCTGGGCGGGGTCGCTGCCGCCGCGCGCCGCGCGCAGCTCGCGGGCGATCAGCTCGAGCCCGCTGGCGTCAGGCACCGGCGGTGTCCCCCGGTAGGGGCACGTTCACCGCGTTGGCTGTGGTGTCCCCCGGGAGCACCTCCTCGGTGCCGCGCGCGTCATAGCGCTCGCGCCAGCCGGCGTCGGGGTCTTCCTGGACCATCTTGCGCAGCTTGAGGATGCCGTGCATCAGCGCCTCCGGCCGCGGCGGGCAGCCGGGCACGTGCACGTCGATCGGCATGAACTTGTCGGCGGGCACGAGCGCGTAGTTGTTGAACACGCCCATCGAGCTGCAGCACGCGCCCATCGAGATCGCCCACTTGGGCTCGAGCATCTGGTCGTAGAGCCTGCGGATGATCGGCGCCATCTTGATCGAGACGCGGCCCGACAGGATGATCAGGTCGGCCTGGCGCGGGGAGGCGCGAAATGCCTCATAGCCAAAGCGCGCGATGTCCACGCGCGACGCCACGGTGGTAATCATCTCGATTGCGCAGCACGCCAGTCCGAAGGTTGCGGGGAAGAACGAATTGGATCGCGCCCAGGCGGCTGCGCGATCGAGCGTGGTGGTGAGAACTCGCTCGCGCACATGGCGTTCGAGGTCTGCTTCGAACTGCGCCGGCGGTGTCGCGCCCTCGAGCTCGCTGCCGCGCAGTAGCTGGCCGGCTGTGTGGTCGCGAATGCTGAGCCGGGTTACCTCCACTCCAGCGCTCCCCTGCGCCAGACGTAGCCGAAAGCGACGAGCAGCAGCACCACGAACACCACGGTCTCGATCAGAGCGAACTGCCCGAAGGCGCGCAGCTCGATCGCGATCGGATACAGGAACACGACCTCGAGGTCGAACAGGATGAACAGCATCGCGATCAAATAGAAGCTGATCCCGAAGCGCATCTCGCGCTTGACCTCGGAGGGCAAGCCGCACTCGTAGGGGTCGTGCTTGTGGCGAACCGCCCGGCGCGGGCCGATGAACGAGTTCAGCGCCGAGAAGGCCGCTCCAACGACGCCTCCAAGGACCAGGAAGACGATCGCGGGGAGGTAGCTACGCAGCACCGCGCGCTGTTATACCACCTTGTGGCAAAGTGTTACATAGTGGCAATCGGCTCGAAATCGCGGGCTCCAGCGGGCATTTCGGGGGGGCGAAATGAGCAGCGCGGTGGAAGCCGCCGCGATCGCGGTGGCGGCGATAAATGCGGTCTCCGCCCTGCTCGGTCTATGGATCTTTTACGTCGGCGAGCCCAGCCTCAAGGGCGCGCGCGCCTTCTGGGTGACGCTACGCGCGGGTCAGGGCGCGGCGCTCGTGCTCGCGATCGCGGTGGGCTCGCTCGCGGCCGCGGGGCACCACGCCCGTGAACAGCTGTTCTATCTGTACGCGCTGCTGCCGCTCGCGGTGGCGTTCATCGCCGAGCAGTTGCGCGCGGCCTCGGCGCAGGCGGTGCTCGACCAGCGCGGGCTCTCCGACGCGCCTGCCGTGGGGCGCCTGCCCGCCGACCAGCAACGCGGGATCGTGGCGCAGATCGTGCGGCGCGAGATCGGCGTGATGGCGCTCTCGGCGCTCGTGGTGGCGTTCCTGGCGCTGCGCGCGGCGAGCACTGCGCACGGCTTCTGAGCGCCTGCTCGTGGGGCTCGCTCTATATATTCCCGCGCGCATGACGGCAGCCCTACCCGGCCGGGCATGAAGGCCCACGCGAGCGTCGCGATCGCGCTGACGGGCGCTGCGCTGCTGGGCGCCGGGTGCGGCTCGACGAGCGCGATCGAGGTTCCCAGCTCGAGCCCCTACTACCACGGCGCGGTGCTCTTCCGCGAACACTGCTCGGGCTGCCACACGCTGTCGGTTGTGGGCGCGCAGGGCTCGGCCACGAAGATCACCGACCGCCAGCCCACCAACGGCCCGAACTTCAACTTCCGCAAAGACAACGCCGAACAGATCCTCTACGCGATCCGCAACGGCGGCTTCTCCGGCGCGATCATGCCCGAGAACATCGTGGTGGGCGAAGATGCCCACGCCGTGGCGAACTTCCTCGCGCAGTACTCGGGCCGCAGCGCTGCGCCGTCGCAGCCGACGCCGTAGGCGGCCGGCGGGCCGGCGTGCTTGATCTCAGGCGCATCCGCGAGGACCCGGACGGGGTGCGAGCGGCGCTGCGCCGGCGCGACGCGGCGCTCGAGCAGGCGGTCAGCGAGGTGCTCGAGCTGGATGCGCAGTGGCGAGGCGCCACCACCGAGGCCGAGACGCTGCGGGCGCGCCAGCGCGAGCGCTCCGAGGAGATCGCCCGCGCCAAGCGCAGCGGGGCAGACGCCGAGGACGCGCTGGCGCACATGAAGCAGCTGAGCGTCGAGGTGAAGTCCGCGACCGAGCTCGCGCGGGCGGCCGAGGAGCGCCTGCAGGCGGCGCTGGTCTTGCTGCCCAACCTGCCCGATCCGAGCGCCGCCGACGGCCCCGACGACGAGCTGATCACCGAGGTGGGCGCGGTGCCGCGCTTTGACTTTGCACCGCGCGACCATCTCGCGCTCGCCGGCGGGCGCATCGACATGGAGCGCGCTGCGCGACTGTCGGGCTCGCGCTTTGCGTATTTGAAAGGCGAGCTGGTCACGCTCGAGCTCGCGCTCGTGAGCTGGGCGCTTGCGAAGCTGTCCGCGAGCGGCTTCCAGCCCGTGATCCCGCCGGTGCTCGTGCGCGAACGGGCGCTGTTGGGCACCGGCTTTCTGCCCGACACCGAGCAGCAGATCTACACGCTGCCCGAGGACGAGCTGTTTCTGGTCGGCACCTCGGAGGTGGCGCTGGCTTCGCTGCACGACGGCGAGATCCTCGAGCAGGAGCAGCTGCCGCTGCGCTACGGCGGCTTCTCACCCTGCTTTCGGCGCGAGGCGGGCGCGGCGGGCAAGGACACGCACGGGATCTTTCGCGTGCACCAGTTCGACAAGGTCGAGATGTTTAGCTTCGTCGCGCCCGAGCGCTCCGGCGAAGAGCACGAGCGGATCCTCGCGATCGAGGAGCAGATCCTGCAGGAGCTGGGGCTGCCCTATCGCGTGGTCAACATCGCCGTGCGCGAGCTCGGCAGCTCCGCGGCGAAGAAGTTCGACTGCGAGGCGTGGATCCCCAGCGAGGGGCGCTACCGCGAGCTGACGTCGTGCTCGAACACGACCGACTACCAGGCGCGGCGCCTGGACATCCGTATGCGCGCGGCTTCGGCCGGCGAGGCGGCCCGGCGCGGCGCCGCGCGGCGCACCGAGACCGTGCACACGCTCAACGGCACCGCTGTCGCGGTGGGGCGCACGATCATCGCGCTGCTGGAGAACGGCCAGCGCGAGGACGGGAGCGTGGCGCTGCCCGAAGCGCTGCGTGCGCACGGCGCTCCGAGCGAGCTGGCCCCGGCGACTGCGGATCTCAGACCGGCGGGCTGACGCGAGGCGTGCGGGCACCGCCGCGCATGCGTGCGTGCGCCACGCGCTAGCCCACCTGGAAGCCGAGCGAGTCGGGTGTGCCCCCTCGTGGCGTGACCGTCAGCTGATAGCGGCCGGACGTGATCGTGCGCGTGCCGCTGAGGCGCCCCGACACGCGCCCGGGCGCGGCGGCGAGGACGATTGGCCGCGCGATCGTCACCCAGCGTCGGTGCCGGCGCACGCGCGTCCAACGCGACAGCGTGATCCGCACCTGCGCGGGCGCGCTCAGCGCGAAGGCGTAGCTCAGCGCCGAGACCCGCGGGCGCAGGCGGTTGAGCGCGATGATCGCGCCGCGCGTGAGCGCCAGCGCGGAGACCCTGGCGAGGCGCACAGTGGGAGTCGGCGCAGGCGCCGACGGCGAGGAGTGTGGCGGGGCCAACGTCGGCTGGCCGGTTGCCGGTGACGCACCCGAGCCGCCTCCAGGGCCTGCTTTGGCAGCGCCTTCTTCTTTGCCACCCGCGCCCGGCTTGAACGCGG
>DASZFR010000004.1:0-1519 GCA_035939635.1 Solirubrobacteraceae bacterium | reverse complement strand
CGCGCGTACGTCGCGCGCGCCGCGCTCGCGACGCAGGAAATCAATGCCGTTGCGCACGTCCTGCAGCGCCGCGTGCGGGTGAACGACGTTGTCGGGCTCTCCCGCCCGCGGAGCGCTGTCGCCGAGGCCGGCGAGGTCCATGCGCAGCACCGTGTGGCCGAGCCGCGCGAGGTGACGGGCGAGAGCGACGTATAAGCGGTTCGGTCCCACGTGATGCACGGCGCCGGCGTTGAGCAGTACGACGGCACTCGCGGCAGTGGGCGCGGCGTCCCCTCCCGCGGGTGCGCTCAGTACGCCGAAGAGCTGCGCGGCGCCGCCGAATTGCACGAGAGTTTCCTCCACCGCGACCTGGGGCTCGGCTCCCGTGGCCGGGTCCGCGATCGCAAGCGGCGTCAAAGTTACCTTCCGGCGCGCCGGGTTCGACGTCGGGGGGCTGGGTTCGGGAGATATGGCCGCGGGCGTGGCGGTGCGTTCAGCATTTTCCAGCCAGCCGAGCACTGCCGTGAGGATTTCCTCCGGTACGACGCTCTCGTGCGGATCGAGCATCATCGCGGTGTAACCGCGCTCAGCAATGTGGTCGACCGCGCTCCCGAGCTCGCGCAACGCTGGCACCAGCGCCAGATCGATCGGCATTTCCCCGCGATCGACAATCAGTACGTGCTCGCACGGTGCTTGCTGCAAACGCGTGAGATCGATCTGCCTGAGACTCTCCTGCGTCGCGGCCGTCAGCGCAAAGCCTGCGCTCTCGAGGAAATGCGCATCCTCGTGGGGTGCAACATCGCGCCGGGCGTCCATCGCCCGCTGCAGGAGCCGGAGCTCGCGCACGTAGGCGCCGCCACGCACGACCGGGACGATCGCAATGAGGCCGTACACGTCACTGCGCGCTACGCTGGCAAGGGCGGCGATCGTCGCTCCCAGCCGAAAGCCGGCGAAGTACAGTCGCCCGACACCGCTCGCCTCGATAAGGGTGTCGGCAGCGCTCTGCACGCTCGTGACCCACGACGTCAGGCGCTCTGCCTCGAAGCTGTGTCCGGCGGAATCCCCGGTGCCGTCGTAGTCAAATCGCAGCACTGCGAAGCCAGCGCTGGCGGCGCGCGCGCTTAAGTGACGGATGGTGCGATGTGCACAGAGCGCCTCGTTCCCGAACGGGTTACAGATGACGAGGCCCGCGCCCAGTGCGCGTTCCGGCGGCGGCCGATACAGCCACCCGAAGAGCGGCCGTCCCTCGGGGCCGAAGAACATCGGCTCGGCGCTCACAGCCATGCGTCCATGACTTTCATCCCGCTGTTCCAGGCTTGCGCCAGAGAGTCGAACATCGCGGCGCCCTCGAAGGCGCGTTTGCTGCTTGCGATACGCGCGCCCTTGAGGATAAAGGTCTTGGCGGTGTCCGAGATCTGCGTGAAGGCGAGCGCAGCGTCGGCGACCCCCGGCTGTCCGTAGCTCATCAGCCATTTCAGGTTCTGTGCCGCAGCCTCGAACGCTGCTCCCAACTGGCGCGTCGTGGCAAACGCCCAGGCGT
>DASZFR010000003.1:0-5600 GCA_035939635.1 Solirubrobacteraceae bacterium | reverse complement strand
GGTGGCGCAGGATCTCGTTGATCGTGGCCGCGAGGTAGCTCTCGTCCTCTCCGACATCGATCTCGTCGGTGAGGCGCCGCTGCACGGCGGGCTCGCGCGCGAGGCGCTCCACCGCCCAGGCGAGCTCGGACGCGGTGGTCTCGTGTCCGGCCACGAGCGCGGTGACCAGCTCGTCGCGCAGCTCCTGCGGGCTCATCGGCGAGTCGTCGCTGTGGCGGGCCGAGAGCAGCAGCGCGAGCACGTCGTCGCTTTCGGCGTCTGAGGCGCGGCGCTGCTCGATGAGCTCGTAGATGAGCTCGTCGGCTTCTTGGGAGGTGCGCTCGAAGCGCCCGAAGCGCCCCCATCCCGACAAGAGCCGCTGGGCCGGGGGAAGCAGCGAGATGGGGTTGTCGCCGAAGGCGAGGATCTCGGTGAGCAGCTCACGCAGTCGCTCTAGCTGCGCGCCGCCCTGCAGGCCGAAGACGGTGCGCAGGATCACCTCCATTGTCAGGCGCTGCAGCAGCGGGTGAAGCCACGCGGGCTCATCCAGCGGCCACGATGCAACCTCGCGTTCGGCGATCTCTGCCATCTCGCCGGATAGCGCCTGCATCTTCTCGCCGTGAAAGGCGGGCAGCAGCAGCTTGCGCTGCTCCATGTGCGCGCCCTCGTCGAGCAGGATCACCGAGTTGGGACCAACGACGGGTTCGAGGATGTGCGCTCCCTCGCCCGGATGCAGCACGTCGGGAGGAGCCTGGAACATCGCCTTGATCTCGTCCGGGTCCGAGATGATCACGAACGGGGACTGGCCGGTTAGGCGGATCGTGAAGCGCTTGCCGTAGCGCGCGCGGCAGCGCTCGAGGAAGGCGGTGGGCCTTGCCCACCAGCCGATCGTCTGCAGTGGGTGCGGCATCCGCGGGCCCGGTGGCAGCGAAGCGTTCATGGCGGCTCCTCGCTCTCGTGAGGCGGGTCGAGAGCGGCCGATGTTACTCCCGAGGAACAGGTGCGCCTAAGCCCGATCGGTCTCGCCGAGGTATTCGGACTCGAGCACCACGTCTTTCAGCAGCGACTGGTACTCGACGTGAGTCTTGTGCGCGCTGGTGTGCCAACTGACTGCCTCGCGCCGGTCCAGGTACCTCTTGTAAGCGGGGGCGCCCGGGATCCGCACGTTGTCGGCGACGATGATCGAGCCCCGATGCAGCCAGCGCTCGGCGAGAATGCGTTCGAGGTCGGGGAGGTAGGCCTTCTTGTCGTGGTCGAGGAACACGAAGTCCAGCGCCCCTTGCCCGAAGCCGGCGTGGTCGCGCAGCCGCTGCAGCGTGGCGCCTCCGTCGCCGAGCGTGCCCACGATCGCGGTGACACGGTCGGCCACGCCCGCGTGCGCCCAGATGCGCCGGGCGATGTCGGCGTTGGCCGCGCTGAACTCGATCGAGTAAAGCTGTGCGTGCGCGGGCATCGCGCGGGCGATGCGCAGGCCGCTGTAGCCGCAGTAGGTGCCGAGCTCGAGCAGCAGCTTTGGAGTGCAGCGCCGCACGGCGTTGTCGAGGATCCCGCCCTTCTCGTCGCCGACGTTGATCATGATGCTGCGCGTCGCGCAGAAGTCGTCCACGGCATCGATCGCGCCATCGAGATCATTCGCCGGTGACGTGGCGAGCACGTAGTCGGCAAGCGCCTCCTCGCGCCCGTCGCCAACCTGCCACGTGCGGGTGAGCGTTCGCGCGCCGAGAATCAAGCGCAACGCCGACCAGCGCAGAAACGGCAGTCGCCTGCCGCCTATCTCGAGTACGCGGCGCACCGCCCGATCCTCGCACGAAGCCGGCGCGAGGCGGGTGCTAGGGTCGCGGCCAAGATGGGGGCCAGATGAACTTCGCGAACCTCAACGACGACGCGCGGGCGGGCGAGCTCGCCTTCGGGCACATCAAGGGCACTTGGCGCGACGTTGGCCGTGCCGCCGGCACCCGCACGGTGGGATTACGTCGGATCGAGGTCGCGGAGGACCATTTCTCGACGCCGGCGCACGACCACGGCGCCGATGAGGAGATCTTCTTCGTGCTCGGCGGCCACGGGCTTTTGTGGCAGGACGGGCAGACGTTCGAGGTCGGTGCCGACGACTGCATGGTGCACAAGCCCCGGCGCGGCACGCACACGCTGCGCGGCGGCGCGGGCGGGCTCGACGTGCTCGTGTTCGGGCAGCGGCTGGACACGTCGCTGACGGCGCTGCCGCGGGCAGGCGTGGCGTGGGCGTTTCCACGCTGGGTGGAGCTGAGCTCGGGAGATTCGCCGTTTGCGCGCGAGGCTGCGGCAGGCCCTCCGGAGTGCCCGCCGCCGCAAGCCGAGCGGCCTGCAAACGTGGTCAACGTGCGCGACGTGGAGGCGATCTTCGACGGCCGCGCGCGCCGTCTCGGAAAAGCGGCCGGCGCGTCGGCGACGGGGCTGAATTACGTCGTTCTGCCGGCGGGCGGCTCGGGCGCGCCGGCGCACTGCCACTCGCTCGAGGAGGAGATCTTCGCGGTGCTCGACGGCGACGGAGTACTCGAGCTGTGGCAGCGCGGTGCGACCGAGCCCGAAGAGCACACGCTGACAGCGGGCGACGTCGTGTCTCGTCCCGCCGGAACGGGTGTCGCTCACGCGCTGCGCCCCGGAGAGCGCGGGATCACCTACCTCGCCTACGGCACGCGCGACGTAAGCGACATGTGCTTCTACCCGCAGAGCGGGCGAGTGTCGTTGGGCGGGCTTGGCATCGCGCTGCGCTCGCCCGAGATCGAGCACCTGCCCGAGCTGTGAGCGCGCAGCCCGCCGTGCGGGTTGCCCGCGAGGCGGACGCCGACGACGTCGGGCGGCTGCTGGACGATTTCAACCGCGAATACAACGATCCGTCTCCGGGGCCGCAACGCCTGGCGCAGCGGATCAGGCGCCTGCTCGGCGAAGGCGACACGGCCGTACTGCTCGTGGGCGACGGTCCGGACGGGCTGGCGCTGCTGCGCTTTCGTCCCTCCATCTGGTCTGAGGGACTCGAGTGCTACCTCGCGGAGCTCTACGTAGCGCCTTTGCGTCGCGGTCGCGGCCTCGGGCGAGCGCTGATGGAAGAGGCGATTGCTTACGCGCGTGGCCGGGGGGCGGACTACATGGATCTCAACACCGGCGAGGACGACGTCAGTGCGCGTGGGCTGTACGAGAGCCTCGGCTTCAGCGACCGCGAAGGCAAGCCAGACGGCTCGGTGAACTATTACTACGAGCGCGATCTGTGATGTAGTTTGCGGCGATAGTTACGTGCGACCGTGCTTTGGGGGAGCGATCGCTCTGTTGAGGGTGGGTGTAGCGAGAACCGCCTGGCGCGACGGCCGAAGAACTCGGAAGTCAGGGGGAACACATGAATGAGCGGGCGTCGGTTGTTTCGGCAGCACGTCGCGGAGGGCGAGTCGCGGCATTCGCCACGTCGGTGGCGATCGCTTCATTGGTTCAGGCGTCGGGCGCTGCGGCCGCCGAACCGACGGCGGCGATCAAGACATTCGCAGTGCAGCGGCAGCTCGACGGTCCGAATACCTGCGCGGGCTGCGGCGCCGCAGTGCAGCTGAATCTCGAATACGAATTGGAAGGCCAAGGCTACGGTGCTACGCCGGCTGATCCAAGCGGCGGCATTCCCCCTCTCTCTGCAATCAAGCTATATCTGCCCGAAGGCCTGCAAGAGCACCCTGGGGGGTTTGGCGAATGCACGGCGGCAACGCTGCGGAACATCGGTCCGAGCGGTTGCCCGGAAAACGCGTCGGTCAGTCCTTTTGGCAGCACGCTGCAGGAATTGAGCTTCGGGGCCGAACGCGTGCCCGAGGAAGCTGAATTGAAAGCATTCCTGGGTGAAGGCGGGCTGCTGTTCTACGAGGCGGGGCACTCGCCCGTGGCGCTCGAAGTCGTGTGGAAGGGTCGTTTCGGCAGCGCCGGCCTAACGGGCTTCGGAGAAGAGCTAACGAGCGAACTTCCGCCCGTTGCCTCCGTGCCTGGCGCGCCGCTTGCGTCCACCAAAACCATCCACCTCAAGCTCGGCTCGGTCGCCGAACACGGTGAAGAACCTACCCCCTACCTCACGCTGCCGAATGCGTGCCCGACCGAAGGTCTCTCGTTCAAGACGGAATTGACGTTCGGCGGCGAACCGGGGTTCGGCATTCCGGCAAAAACCGTTTCGGCGACCTCAAAAGTGCCCTGTCCGAAAGTCACGACCACGAGTCTCGAAGTCAGCCCGAACACGACAGTGACCAACCAGAACGTGAAGCTGACATCCGGGGTCTCGATAACCGGGGGTGGCACGCCGGAAGGAACAGTCACGTTCACGGAATTCGGCTTCCTCCCAACTTTCGGTTGCGAATCGCAGCCGCTATCGAAAGTGGGCACCGCTTCGCTTGCAACATGCGAAACCACGTTCGACGCGTTCTTCTCGCCCGAGAAGCTAGGCGCGACGTTCGAATCGTCCAACGAAGCAGTTCAAGACTCGAAATCGCCCGTCGTCAATCTCGAAGTCGGTAGAGATTCGACGACGACCACGCTTGCCGTCTCCAACACAACGCCGGCGACCGGCACACCGGTGACCTACACGGCGACCGTTACGCCGATGCACCCAGGGCTCGAAGTGCCTTCAGGCTCGGTCGCGTTCCTGGACCGAGGCAGCCCGATGTCCGTCTGCCAACACCGAATTCTTCTTGAAGTTGGTTCGGTCGCGAAGGCGACGTGCACCCTCACCTACATCTCGGGCGGCACCGCGTTCGTGAGCGCGTCCTATCCGGGCGATCCCAATTTCGGGGGGTCGACTTCACCGACGCAGTTCGTGTTCGTGCACAGCGGGGCTGGGCCAACTTCGAGCACGCCCGGTTCCACGCAGGGTCCGGCCACGGGCACTTTGGGCAGCACGACCGCCGTCATCAGCAGGGCCCAGATCGCCACACTCCTCGGTCAAGAGCTCGTGCCATCCGGCAAGGCGGCAAAGATCGCGGCGCTGTTGAAGAAGGGCGGTTTCTCGCGCGCCATCAGGGTGCTGGAGAACGGCACCGCGACGATCAGCTGGTATCAGGTGCCGGCCGGCGCGAAAATCGCCAAGAAGGCCAAGCCCATACTGGTCGCGGCCGGGCGGCTGACGTTCGCCTCAGCCGGTAGCGCGACGATCAAGATTCGGCTCACAAAGGCGGGCAAGGCGCTGCTCAAACGCGTGAAGAAAGTCGCGTTGACCGCCAAGGGAACGTTCGCGCCGGCGGGAGCTTCCCCTGTGGTCGTCGTTCGCCGCTTCACGCTCAGGAGGTAGGGCGCGTAAGTGCGCGACTCTGAGATGGAGCTAGTCGGGCTCGAACCGACGACCTCGTCGCTGCCAGCGACGCGCTCTCCCAGCTGAGCTATAGCCCCGTGACGGCTCATGCTACCGCCAGACCAGCAGGCCGTCAGGTGCTGATCCCAAGCCTGCTGAGCCAGTTGCTTTGCATAGACCGTTCGAAGTCGTACTGGTGCGCCCAGCGAATTCGAAGGGCCTGATTGTTGAGGGTCGGGTCCAGCCGCAGACGAATCTCAGACATGCCGGCGACCTCGCTGATCGGAATGAGGTAGCAGCGCTCGAGCTCGGAGGCATACGCGGCGATCGCATCGACTTC
>DASZFR010000002.1:0-3029 GCA_035939635.1 Solirubrobacteraceae bacterium | reverse complement strand
GCATCGCGGTGATCCCCAACGGCATCGACCCCAAGGACCTCAAGCCGGGCGGCGATCTGGGGGCGCTGCGGTGCGAGTTCGCCGCGCCGCATCAAAAGCTCGTGCTGCTGGTCGGCCGGCTGGTGTACGAGAAGGGCTTTCAGCTGGCGCTCGACGCGCTCCCCGACGTGATCGCACAGGTGGGCAACGTGCGCTTCCTCGTGGCCGGCAGCGGTACGCACGAGGCGGCGCTGAAGGAGCAGGCGCAGCGCCTGGGCCTGCTCGAGCACGGCAGCTTCCTCGGCTGGATCGGCGACGACGCGCTGCACTCGCTGTACCGCATCGCGGACCTGTGCGTGGTGCCGTCGATCTATGAGCCGTTCGGCCTTGTGGCGCTGGAGGCGATGGCCTCGGGGTGCCCGTGCATCGTGGCCGACACCGGCGGTCTGCGCGAGGTGGTGCCGCGCGGAGAGCGGGTGGGGCTTCGCTTCAACGGCGGCGACGCGCAGCATCTCGGCGTGATGATCGAGCGACTGCTGGTGGACGACGCGCTGCGCGACCGGTTGGTGGCCGAGGCGTCGGAGTACGTGCTGCGCTTCGACTGGGACGACGTGGCCAGGCGCACGCGGGCGATCTACAGTTCGGTGTCGGAGCTGGCCGGCCGCCGCGAGCGCGTGAGGAGAGGATGAACGGATGCTCGAAGGGTTGATGCAGAACGATTTTCCGCTGACGCTGCAGCACGCGCTGCGACGGTTGCGCAGCTCGCAGGCGCAGGTGATCACTCTCGAGCAGCCGGGCTCGCTGACCCGCGCGACCTACGCCCAGCTGAGCGAGCGCATCGACCGTCTGGCGCGCGCGCTGCGCGAGCTGGGCGTGCGCGACGGGGACCGCGTGGCGACGTTTGCGTGGAACAGCCAGCGCCACTTCGAGCTGTATTTCGCGATCCCGTGCCTGGGCGCAGTGCTGCACACGCTGAACATTCGCCTGTTCGAGGAGCAGGTCACCTACATCGTCAACCACGCGCAGGACAAGCTGATCTTCGTAGACGACTCGCTGGTGCCGGCCCTCGAGAAGCTGGCGCCCGAGCTTGCGCCGGTGGAGCACTACGTGGTGATGGGCGACGGCGATACGGGCTCGCTACCCAACGCGCTGCGCTACGAGGAGCTGCTGGAGGCGGCGGGTCCGGGCGAGTTCGACTATCCCGAGCTCGACGAGCGCCAGGCCGCAGCGCTGTGCTACACCAGCGGCACCACCGGAAACCCGAAGGGCGTGCTGTACTCGCAGCGCTCGGTGGCGATGCACTCCACGGTGGTGATGGGCCCTGACGCGAACCTGATCAGCTCCCGCGACCGGGTGCTGGCGGTGGTGCCGATGTTCCACGTAAACGCCTGGGGGCTGCCGTTTGCGGCGGCGATGGCGGGCGCGGACCTGATCATGCCCAACCGCTACCTGCAGGCCGAGCCGCTCACGCAGCTGATCACACAGGAGCGCCCCACGATGCTCGCGGCGGTGCCGACGATCTTCGGCGACCTGCTGCGCTACGCCGACGAGCACGGCCCCGACCTGTCGTCGCTGACGAACTGCATCTGCGGCGGCTCGGCGGCGCCGGTGAAGCTGCTGCGCGACTTTCAGGAGCGCCACGGCGTGGTGATCCACCACGCGTGGGGGATGACGGAGACAAGCCCGATCTGCACGCTGTCGCGCCCGCCGCGGCTGGACGACGAGGATGAGTACTGGCGCTTGCGCGCGATGCAGGGGCGCGCGGTCGCATGGGTGGAGCTGCGGCTGATGGGCGACGATGGCCAGGAGGTGCCCTGGGACGGCGAGTCCACCGGTGAGATCGAGGTGCGCGGCCCGTGGATCGCGTCGCGCTACTACAACGATCCGTCCGGAGACGACAAGTTTCGCGGCGGGTGGCTGCGGACCGGCGACATCGGCTCGCTGGACTCGGCGGGCTACCTGCGCATCACCGACCGCGCGAAGGACGTGATCAAGTCAGGCGGCGAGTGGATCTCATCGGTTGAGCTCGAGAACGAGGTCATGGCGCACGCCGACGTGGTGGAGGCGGCGGTGATCGCGATGCCACACGAGCGCTGGGCCGAGCGGCCACTGTGCTGCGTGGTGCTGCGCGAAGGCGCAAGCGTCTCTGCGGATGACCTGCGCGAGCACCTGCGCGACCGGGTGGCGAAGTGGTGGCTGCCGGACGAGTTCGCGTTCGTGGAGGAGATTCCGAAGACCAGCGTGGGCAAGTTCGACAAGAAGGTGCTGCGCGCCAGGCTCGCCGACGGCAGCCTGCAGCGGAGCGTGCCGGTGGCGTGACCGCGGCGGCGGGCGTCGCCGCGGCTAGGCGGCCCTAGCGGCCGCGCGAGCAGCCCTCACGCCCTCCAAGACCCAAAAAAGGCCGCAAAGTGCGTGTTTTCAGGACAGGCGGCTGGCGGATGGGCGACCGTCGCAAGTGATACAACCTTGCAGGCCTAAAGGCAGGCGTCGCCTTGCCGATGGCGAAATTGACATGAAGCGACAACAATGCAACTTGCAACTTGCGCCACGGGGCCACAGGATGGGCCGCGGCGTTCCACCGATCATCGACCGGAGGTTGGCATGACTCGTACGGACTCGGTGGCCTCCTACGGCCGGCTGAGCACAGGATCGTCTCGGACGTGGCGCAGGCTCCCCACCGCAGTGATCGCATCGCTGATCGCGGCGGCGGTGCTCGTGCCTGCGACAGCGGTTGCCGCGGAACCCACCACCGGCTACAGCCAGACCACGCCGACGCCAAAAACGTCCACCACCACCACGCCGGCGACGACGCCCACGACGGGCACGTCGCCCTCCAAAGAAGAAAAAACCACGCCGGAAAAAACCGCCACTACTCCGAGCGGGGAAACCTCGCCCACCGGCACAACGTCGACGAGCAGCAAAGCGGCGACGCTGCCGTTCACGGGCTTGGACCTCCGCTGGGTCATCGGCGGCGGCCTGCTTCTCCTGAGCGCAGGATTCTCGCTGGTGATGGTCGAGCGTCGTCAGCGCCGCAAGCCGACGCGCTGACG
>DASZFR010000001.1:0-23549 GCA_035939635.1 Solirubrobacteraceae bacterium | reverse complement strand
ACGCACGGGGCGCCCTGATCACGCCTCATCTCGCCGGCGACAGCCCGGCCTCCAGCTGCAAAGCTTTCGCGCTCGCCGGCGAGCAGGTGCGCCGCTACGTGCGCGGCGAGCCGCTGGTCAACGTGGTGAGCGATGACTATTGAGCCCGTTCGCCGCCGGGCGCGTCAGAGCTCGAGCGGCGGGTAGTAGTTCTCGGCGCCGATCCGGCGCACTTCCGAGAGCCAGTCGGCGTCGTACGCGTCGGTCGGTCCCTGCAGCGGATCAGCCAAGGACCACGCCTGGCGCTTGTACGTCCAGTTCTCGGGCGCGAGCGCGTGCGCCTGGCGAAACCAGCCCACCGCATCGTCTGGGTGCCCGGCGCGCTGCAGGTGCTGCGCAAGCTCAAAGCACGCGGCCGCGCGCGAGTGGTCCATATCGCGGGGCCGGGACCGGGCGAGAACCTCCTCGGGCGACAGCGCATAGCGCGACCGCGCGCCGTGCACCACCCAGTCGCGCAGCGCGGCCGTGTAGCGGTCTGGGTCGATCTTGATGCGCTGCGCCTCGCGCAGCTGTTCGGCGGCGATCGCGGGCAGCGCCGCGAGCAGCTCCTCGCTCGGCGCGCGTGGGCGCCACGGGAACGCCGGCTCCGGCGGTCGCACGATCACGCCGCGCTCGTCGACCCAGATGCCGGTGGGCACGTTGACCACGCCAAGCAGCTCGTCCAGCACGTGGGCCTCGTCGACCAGGGCAGGGTGCGTGGTCTTGGCCCGGTCTATCCACGGAGCAGCCGCATCCGCGCCCCCGCTGTCGAGCGCGATGCTCACCACCTCGAGCCCCTGCGGATGGAGCTCCTCTCGCAATTTCCGCCACCCGGGCAGATCGAAGCGGCACCCTCACCAGGAGGCCCAGGCGATCATGAACACCTTCGTTCCCCGAAGCGAGCGCAGCGCGAAGTCGCGCCCCTCGCGATCGGGAAGCACGATGTCGGGGAGCTGTGCGCTAGCGAGCGCCTTGCCGCCAGACTCCGGGCCAAGCGCCCACAGCCGGTGTCGTTGGTCGTGCTCGAGTGCCATGCCAAGGCGCTGCGCAAGGTCGCCAACGTCAAAAGGAGCGCTCAGCGGGACACACACGTCACCACGGCACGCGCCCTCGGGTTTGATCGACCACCCCGTGCGTCGCTCGAGCTCCGGTGGAGCGACATCCAGGCGCTCGAGGATCATCTGCGCGTCTCCCCGGCGTGAGCGTCCGCACTGTGGTGCTTGACGGCGGTCTCCAGCTCCACCGCGCGACCGTAACAGCTCGTCGACGCGCCCGGCGCCCGGCGCGTAACGCGCGCACCCGCTGTGTCAATCTTGCGCGGTGGCCGCGCTTCGCTACGTCGACCCGAACGTCCGGCGCGGGCGCATCTACGGCCTGTTCGTGCGGATAATCGCGACCCGCGCGATGACCCGCGTGTCGAGAAGCAAGCCCTGGAGCGCGGTGATGTGGAAGATCGACCCGCACCTGCTGCGGCTCACTCGCGGGCGCCTAGGCACCGGGTTGATCGTCCCCACGGCGTTGCTTGAAACGGTCGGCGCGCGCAGCGGCTTGCGGCGCCGCAACGCGGTGATCTACTTCCATGACGGCGCGCGGGTCACGATCGTCGCGTCGCAGGCGGGCCGGCCAGAGAACCCCAACTGGTTTCACAACCTGCGTGCAAACCCCGACGTGGTTCTCGGCGGCGAGCGTTTTCACGCCGAGATCGTGCAAGACCGCGCAGCGCGCGAGCGTCTGTGGCAGCTCGCCGACGCGGTGTTCCCGGCGTTTGCGCGCTATCGCGCCTCCGCCGGGCGGTCCGGGCGCGAGATCCCGATCGTGCAGCTCTCCCACCGCTAGCGCGGACGCTTCGCTCTATTCGTAGGAGAGGCTTGGGAAAGGAGACTCCGTCGCCCGTCCCGCGCGCGTCATGTCCAGCACGTTCCAGACCGGCCAGATCGAGTCGACGTGCCGTGCCTCGATGCCCGGTTCGCGCGGCGCGAACATCAGCTCGCTGCACCACGTGTGATACAGACGATCGCCGTCGCGCACGAACGCGTTGGCGACCGGGAGCTGCTCCGCATCGGCGCTTTCGGCCTGATAGTCACGGTTGTAGGAGTTGCTACGGGAGGAGAGAAGGTGCAGGTTCTGCCAGCCGCGCTCGCGCGCGAATGCGCGAATCCGCTGCGGATCTGACTTCGCCACCACCGCGAGGTTGATCGCCCGCGACAGATGAGAAGCGGCGCCGTCGAGCGAGTCGAGTATCGACGTGCACGACGCGCAAGGGGTCTCCGCCAGCGGCAGCTCTCCGGTCTCGCCGCTCGGCCCCGGCCGCGTGTCGCCCGAGTAGCGCGGAAACATGAAGCTGTAGATCACCAGCGTGTCCTTGCCGTCTGCAAACAGCTTGGAGAAGGAGACCTCGCCACCGTCGTCGGCGCGCTCGAAGACATAGTCCTGTGGCACCGGGCCGCCGAGCGGGAGCGCGCGCCGCTGTTCGGCGACTCGCTCGATCGTGCGCCGAAGCTCGACCTCGGCCTCGAGCAGCTCGTTGCGCGCCCTGCGGTAGTCCCCGGACTCGCCGGGGAAGCGGATGTCGTGCTCTGGCGGCGCCAAGGCGAGGGAGTGTAATCTGCGGGCTTGGCTGGGCGCGCCGCGGGCTGCGCACCCGGCAATCCGGCTCGGGGCGCAGCGCTTCGCGCCACCGCGAGCGCCGGTCACGGCGTACGTTTGCGCCAGCGAGCCGCCGCCGTCGGGCAACCTAAGAGCGTGGTCGTGGGGCCTCTGATCAGGTTCGTCGTGCCGGCATCGTCATGCTGGGTCGCATAAGACGCGCAGAACCACGGAGCGCACGCACCGGCGCCGCGCGCCTGAGCACTAGCGGTATCGGCTCGCTGCTCGCGTGCGCCTGCGCGGCCGCGCTCGCCGCAGGCTGCGGCGGCGGCGGTCATCCGCCCAGACGCGCGACGACCGCTGGGTCGCCTGCGGCGAAGCCGCCGTACTCGTCGCGCGTACGCTCGACGTGGGTGCACACGTGCGACGCTGCCGCCGCGGGCGCCCCGCGCGCCCACGCCCGGTGCGTGTGCACGCTCGCCTACCTGGAAGCGCACGTGTCGCAGGCGACGCTCGAAGCGAGCCAGAGGCAGGTGTTGCGAGGCGAAGCCAGCGAGCCCGGTTGGATGCTCAACGCCGTCTCGGCGTGCCTGAACACTTAGCGCTCCGGGTACTGGTGGGACGCAGCAGGGCGCGGGGCCGCCTCCTGGCCGCAAGGCCGCCATCGCGGGGTCAGCGACGGCCCTCGGCCGGCGTATCCGAATCGGCGCTAGCCTCGGTGGCAGGAGCCACAGCGATGAAGATCCCGAGGTTTCCAAAGCGCGGCTGGGCGAGAGAGCCGCAGGTATTCATCGCCGACCCGCGGCTCGACGACTGGGAGACCGTCAGCACTTTCGAGGATCGAACGACCGCGATCGCGTGGCGTGACCAGCTACGCGCGATGGGCGTGGCGGCGGAGTGCGCCGCCGATCACCCGCTCGATCGCTTCGGTCGCGGTGACATCTACCTCGTGGTGCCCGGCGAGCAGTGGTCGCGCGCCAACGAGATCGTCGAGAATCTCGACTAGAGGCTGTTGGGAAGCGAGCGAGGCGATCGACGCCCCGTGCCGCTGCCGGCCCCGCTGGCCCGACGGGCGGCGCTCGGCGACACGTCGTGACGCCGGGTGGGAGTTCGTTGACGACGACTGCCTCCGGTCCGCAGTCCGGGGCCCCGCCCGCAGCGACGCAGCGGCGCCGCGCGCAGCGGGCCCGCGAGGCCGGTCGCTAGCGTGCGTGCCGGCATGCAGACGATCGGACGCGTGCGGCGGGCGGACCTGGGCGACCTGCTCGTACTAATGCGCGCCTACTGCGAGTTCTATGAGGTCGTGCCCAGCGATGCCGACCTCCTCGCCCTCGCGGAGGCGCTCATCGGCGATCCGCACCGCGAGGGCGTTCAGCTGCTGGCGCGAGACGAGGACGGCTCGGCGGTCGGGTTCGCGACGCTGTTCTGGAGCTGGTCCACCACAACGGCCTGTCGGATCGCCGTGATGAACGACCTGTTCGTGGCTGCGTCCTTCCGCGGCAAAGGGCTGGCCGAGCGGCTGATCGCGGCGTGCCGGGTGGAGTGCGCGCGCAAGGGAGCGCGCCGCCTGACCTGGCAGACCGCGCCGGACAATCGTCGCGCCCAGGCGGTGTACGAGCGCGTTGGCGCGACGCGCGAGCAGTGGATCGACTACTGGCTGGCAGCCGACGAGCGCACCGCCGGCTGAGCGCCCCACAGCGGAGACGGAGCTTCCGTTTGTATGGGGTCGTGCATGGTCGGGTAGTACACGCCCACACGCGGCGCTTCCCTCGGTGGCGCGTGTGGGGCGTGGATACGCTTGCTCGTGGCGCGGATCGCGGCGATCGAGCGACCATCCTTCGACGATGAGCAGCCTCGGAACAACGTGACCAGCGCAACTGAAGCTGCCGGCGACCGCGCAGGCTCCGCCGCGCGACGCGCCGCGCGGGCGCCCGCCGAGGCAGCGCGCTGATGCGACAGGGTCCGCTCGCTGGTCGCTACCCAGCCGCGGCCGCGATGGTGGTGTTCGCGTTGGTGCCGTACCTCGCGCTGTCGGCGGCCATCACGCCGCTGACGCCGATCATCGCCGGCGACCTGCACACGAGCCTGCAGACGATGAGCCTGGGAACTGGCCTGGCCAACGCGGCTTACGCGATCGGGACGGTGCTCGCGGTTCAGTTCGCCCAACACCTGCCGCAGCGCAGGGTGATGGTGCTGTACGTGGCGCTGCTCGTGATCGGCTCGATCCTCGCGGCGGCGGCGCACAGTCCCGGCGTCTTCATCGCCGGGCGAGTGCTGCAGGGGCTGTGCACCAGCCTGCTGCTGATCGCCGCGGTGCCGCCCCTGGCGCTCGGGTTCGGGGCCGAGAAGCTGCGTGCGACCGCGGTGATCATGAGCATGTGCATCTTCGGCGCCGTCACGCTCGGCCCGACAATCGGTGGGCTGCAAGCCAGCTCGCACGAATGGCGGCCGCTGTTCTGGGCGATCGCGGCGATCTCGGCGGGGGCGCTGGTGCTGTCGCTGCTCACCTATGAGGACACGCCGCCCGCAAACCCGGACGCTCCGCGGGATCCAGTCGCGATCGGTCTCGCGACGGCGGGCTCGTTGGCCGCGTTTTACGGAGCGTCGCAGCTTCTGACGCACCCGTTCCTCGACGCGCAGACTGTCGTTCCGCTGCTCGGCGGGCTGGCGCTGATCGTGCTGTTGGTCATAAACCAGTACCGCGCTCGGCGCCCGCTGCTGACCATTCGCAGCATGTTGTCGAGCACGATTCCCGTCGCCGGGATCGTGATCGCGCTCTCCGCGGCCGCGCCGTCGGTGTCGGCAAGCGCCCTGACGGCGAACCTGCTCGCCAGCCGCTACAGCGCTGTGCACCTGGGGTTGCTGTACCTGCCCGAGCTCGGCGGGGCGATCCTCACCGCGGTTGTGCTCGGCGTGGTCATCAACAAGCGGGCCCTGCAGTACGTGCCGCTGGCGGGCATGATCTTCCTTGCCGCCGGGATCGGCGTGTTTCGCGTGCAGTTGCCGCCGAGCCAGGCGCTCACCCTCGTGGGCGCGGCGCTGATCGGGATCGGCCTCGGCGCCGCGGTCGCGCCAGGGCTGTTCGCGGCGGGCTTCTCGCTGCCGGCGGCCAACCTCCAGCGCGTCTTCGCGATCATCGAGTTGCTGCGCGCAGTGGCCGCGTTCATGGTCGCGCCGATATTCGCCCACTTCGCCTTCACCGTCGGCGGCAGCGTAGAGGCCGGAACCGGCATCGCACTGTGGATCGGTCTTGCCCTCGCGGTCGGCGGCGCGCTGGTCGCGGTGGTGGTCTACGTGCTCGGCGGCGCGCGGCCGCAGACGCCCGACCTCGAGCGCTTCATGAGCGGCGACGGTTCCGCATGGTACTCGCCGCCGCTGCTCGCGCGCGTGCGCGAGCCGGCGTTGCGCTCGCACCTCGCCGAGGAGCCGACCAGCCCATGACGGCCACGCGAGCTTCCGGCCCGGTCGTGTTCGCCTACGACGGCTCGGAGCTCGCCAAGCTCGCGATCGAAGAGGCCGGGCAGCTGATCGGCGACACGGCTCGCCAGGCGCTCGCCGTGACGGTGTGGCAGCCGTTTGACGTTGGGTTCATTCCCCCAGGGGGGCTGAAGTTCGACGCCCAGCAGGTCGCCGAGGTGAGAAACGCGGCCGAGCTGACCGCAGCCGCGGGCGCGTCAGCGGCGACCGCGGCGGGGTTTCGCGCAGAGGCCCTCGCGATCGAAGGCGCGCCCGCGTGGCGGGCGATCACTGGGCTGGCGGACGAGCGAGACGCGAGCCTGATCGTGCTCGGCTCGCACGGCCGCAGCGGGGTCGCGAGCGTGCTGGTCGGGAGCGTGGCGAGCTCGGTTGTGGCGCACTCGCACGGGTCGGTGCTTGTGGTGCACCGCCACTGACAAGACGCGGCGTCCGGGATTTCCGCGCTGGGTCCAACGCACCCACGGGCTCGCCGGGCTCGGCGGGGTGCGCGCGGTCAAACGGCCGCGCGCGTCAGAGGCGCCGAGGTCAGACCGATACGAGCTCGCCTTCGGCGCTTGGCAGCGCCTTGCCCAACTCCCTGCGCGAGCCGATCTCGAGCTTCGTGAACACCTTGCGCAGATGCCACTCGACCGTGCGGTGGCTGAGAAACAGACGTCCGCCGATCTCGGGATTGGAGAGGCCGTCGCGCGCGAGCAGCGCGATCTGGCGCTCCTGAGCAGTCAGCTCGTCGCGCGTCTCGACGGTGCGCTTGCGCACCTTCTCGCCGGTCGCCAGCAGCTCGATGCGCGCCCGCTCGTCGAACCCCGCCATGCCGATCGCGCTCAGCAGCTCGTGCGCGGTGCGCAGCTGCGCGCGCGCGTCAACACGCCGGTTCTCGCGTCGCAGCCACTCGCCGTAGAGCAGGTGCGCCCGCGCCAGCTCGGGACGCAGCCGCGTCCGCTGCAGACGCTCGATCGCCTCGCGATAAAGGGGCTCGGCCGAGTCGCCCTCGGCTAGCAGGGCGCGCGAGCGCGCCTCCACGCCGCGACCCCAGTCGTTGGTATCGACGTCGTTACGCGCCGCGAGCCGGTCGACGGCGACCTGCGCCAGCGCGGGCTCGCCGCTTCTGACGGCTGCTTCGACGAGCTCGGTGAGCGCCCACATCGCGACCACGAGCTCGGGCATGTCCTCGCTTGCGTCCTGACTGGGCGCCACGGCCTCGCGGTAGCGCCCGTGGCCGTTGGCGACCACCGCTCTGGCCAAGCTTGCGAAGCCGAGCACGTTTCCCTGGCCGCCCGCGGTCGCGGCGCGGATGGTGGCGTCCACGAGCTTGGACACGTCTGCTTCTCTGCCCTGGTAGGCCGTGAGGTAGAGGGCGCCGTAGGGGAGGATCTGGGTACCCGTGGCCTCGGTCACCGCGTCGGCCTCCGAGATCAGCTGCGCAGCTCTGCCGTATTCCCCGCCCATCGCGACGGCTTGGGCCAAGATGTTCAATGCCACGCCCAGCACGGTGAGCGCACCGGACTCGCGCGCCAGCTGGACCGCCCGGCTCGCGACCGCGACGCAAGCGTCGTAGTCCCACACCACAACTGCGGCGATCGTCGCAAGCCAGCCCCAGCGCAGCAGCTCTTCGGCCGCGACCCCGTCGCCGGCGAATGCGGTCACAGCGCGCTGCAGGACCGGCGTCGCGACGGCGCGCCCGTCGGTGAGCAGAAGCGTCAAGCCGTCGAGGAGCTGGTCAGACGGGCGCGCGGGCTCTGTCGCCAACGGAGCGCGGCGAGCGGCGCGGGAGACCTCGATGAGGTTGCCATCGGTCGCGAGCCGTCCGGCAAACAGGGCTGCGCTCCAGGCGTCGAGATACGTTTCGCGCGCGAGCTTTGGATCGAGTGGCTCGAGCGTCTGTGCGGCGCGCAACAGCAACGGGGGTGCGTCGCGCCCGTGTCTCTGAGAGAAGGCGGCCTCGGCGCGCAATACGGCGACGCGAGCGCGCTGCAGGTCGTCGAGCGAGCCCGCCTGGGCGGTGGCGAGCAGGCTCAGCGCGCTCTCGAAGTCGCCCGCGCGCAAGCTGGCCTCTGTCCCCGACAACGCGCGGTCGGTGCGTCGCGCCGGATCGATCGAGAGCGCCACCGCGCGTCCCAAGAACGCCGCCGCAGCCGCGAGGCCACCGCGCGACTGCGCCCGGCCCGCCGACTCCTCGAGCTCGACCGCGGCCGCCTCGTCGGGCCCGGCGGCGGCCGCCGCGAGATGCCAGGCGCGCCTATCGGGATCGGCTTGGCGGTCGGTAACCTCAGCGAGCGCAAGGTGCACCGCCCTGCGCTGAACGGAAGGCGCAGCCCGATACGCAGCTGAGCGCACGAGCGGGTGGCGGAAGGTGACCCGCGCCCCGATCGAGAGCAGTCCGTCGGCCTCCGCGGCCGCCGACGCCGTCACGCCGATCCCGAGCCGCTCGGCCGCACGCCACAGCAGCAGCGGATCGCCGAGCGGCTCCGCGGCCGCGATCAGCAGCAGCGACCTCGTCTCTGCCGGAAGCGCCTGCAGCCTGCGCTCGAAGCTCTCCTCAATGCGACCCGGCAGCGTGTGTGCGCCGAGCAATCCCAGCCCGCCCGCCAGCTGCGTCGCGGTCAACCCTCGTGGCAGCTCGAGCAGCGCGAGCGGGTTGCCGTGGGTCTCGGCCACCAGGCGGTCGCGAATCGGTTCATCGAGGAGAAACGGCACCGACAGCACAAGCAGCGCCCGAGCGTCGCCGTCGTGCAATCCCTGCACGTCGAGCTCGGGCAGACCTCGCAGCTCGTCGCCCGCAGTGCGCGCCGCGAACACCAGCCCGACGCGCTCTGCGTGGACCCGCCGCGCCACGAAGGCGAGCGTGAGCGCCGATGCCTGGTCCAGCCATTGCGCGTCGTCGATCACGCACAGCAGCGGCAGCTCCTCGGCGGTCTCGGAAAGCAGGCTGAGCATCGCCAGGCCCACGAGGAACACGTCCGGCGGCGCTCCCGCGCTGAACCCGAACACGATCTCAAGCGCGGTGCGCTGCGGCGCGGGGAGCCGGTCCAGATGCTCGAGCATCGGGGCGCAGAGCTGGTGCAGGCTGGCGTAGGCCAACTCCATCTCGGACTCCACCCCGACGGCCCGTACGACGTGCAGATCCGACGCGGACTCAATCAGGTGATCGAGCAGCGCGGTCTTGCCGATCCCTGCCTCGCCGAGCAGCAGGAGCACGCGGCTCTCGCCCCCTCGAACAGCCCCGACCAAGCCGTCAAGCAGGGCGCACTCGCTGTTTCGCCCTCGCAAATCCGGCAAGCCTCCAGCGACGGGAGGGCGCGCCGACACAAGAAGCAGCTTAGTCGTCGGTCGCGGAACGGGCTTCGTCGCGAGGGCATCCACCGGGGCTGGGCACCGGGACGTCGCAGGGCGCGAAGTGGGACACTCGCGTCCGGCGGCGGCCCAACTCGGCGTTCCGGCGGTTCCGACGGCAAAGCGATGGAGGTGACGATGAGCAGCCGCGGCGCAGGCAGCGACTACGACGTGATCGTTTTGGGCGGCGGCGCCCCCGGAGAGCACTGCGCCGGTGCGCTGGCCGAAGGGGGCCTGCGCGTCGCGATCGTCGAGCGCGAACTGGTCGGCGGCGAGTGCTCCTACTGGGCGTGCATTCCGTCCAAGGCCCTGCTGCGACCGGGTGAGGCCGTGTGGGGAGCGCGCGAAGCCGGCGCGCGCGCGGAGGTCGACGTGCAGGCGGCGTTGGACTGGCGCGACTTCATGGTGTCCAAATATTCCGACGCCGGCCAGGTGCGCTGGCTGGCAGACAATGGAATCACGCTGCTGCGCGGTCGCGGCAAGCTGGCCGGGACGGGAGTGGTGGACGTCGAGGGCGTGCCGCACACCGCCGGGCACGTGGTGCTGGCCAACGGAGCGGACCCGGTCATCCCGCCGGTCGCCGGGCTGCGCGAGCTGGACGGAGTGTGGACCAACCGCGAGGCGACGGGGATGAAGGAGGTCCCCAGGCGCCTGCTCATTTTGGGCGCCGGGCCCGCCGGCACGGAGCTGGCGCAGGTCGTGCGCCGCTTCGGTGGCGAAGCGGCGCTGGTCGAGGGCGCCGATCGCGTGCTTTCCCGCGAGCCGGCCGCGCTCGGCGAGGCGCTGGGCGAGGTCTTGCGGCGTGACGGAATCGAGGTCTTCCTTGGCATGCACGCCACCTCAGCCAAGCGCGAGGGCGACGATTTCGTTCTGGCCTTCGCGAACGGTTACGAGGTCAAGGGCGACCGCCTGCTAATCGCCACGGGCCGACGCCCGCGCGTCGAGGGCATCGGCTTGGAGTCTGTGGGGATCGAGCCCGACCCGCATGGAGTGCCCGTCGATGCGCGCATGCAGGCAGGCGAGCGGCTGTGGGCGATCGGCGACGTCACGGGCATCTGGCCGCTTACCCACATGGGCGAGTACGAGGGCGAGGTCGTCGCATCCAACATCCTGGGCGAACCGCGCGAGGCCCACTATGAGGCGGTCCCGCGCGTCACCTACACCGACCCGCAGGCCGCGGCTGTCGGCGCGACCGAGGCGCGCTTCAGCGCCACCGTGGCGCTCACCGACGTGCCCAAGACGTCCACGTACACGCACGCGTACGCGCAGTCAAACGGCTTCCTCACGCTGCTCAGCGACGGCGAACGGCTCACCGGCGCCTACGCGCTGGGACCGGAGGCGGGCGAGTGGCTGCAGCAGGCCACGCTCGCCATCCGCGCTCGCGTGCCGCTCGAGGTGCTGCGCGACACGATCCAGCCGTTTCCGAGCTTCTCGGAAATCTACGGGCACGCGCTGAGGGCGCTGCGCCGAGAAATCGCCACCGGGCGCGAGGCGATGCGGTCTGGCTCGCGATGAGCGACGACTCGCACGAGAGGCAGCAGCTAGTCGTCGTCGCCGTGGCGGGCAGCGAACCGGAGGCAGAGGTGATCAGCCAGCTGCTGGAGCAGGCCGGCATATCGGCAATCGCACAGCGGACGATCGGCGGACCCGAATGGGGCGCATCGGGCTCGCGCTACGTCTACGTGAGCGCCGCGGACGGGGCCGACGCCCGCCGCGTCCTCTCATCGCAGGACTCGGCAAGCGACCAAGGGGAGTAACGATGGCCCCGGCTCAGAGCGCGGCTACGCCCAGGACCTCCTCCACCTAGCGACCTGCATTGTCGGGCTGGTCGTCTTTGGCGGATTCACGCTCTTTGACTTCAACCGGCTCCGCCGCGCCGGCAGCGAAAGCGCGGTTTCGATCGCGACCAGCATCTTTCTCGACATCCGCAACATCTTCCTGCTGTTCCTCGAGCTGGCCGGCGGCAGCCAGCGCGACTAGGCGCAGCACGTGGGCCGCTCGAGCGTCGCGGTCCTGCCCCGAGAGCCCTGGCCCGACCTCCGGGCCGGCGCGTGATGGCGCCGGCCCGGAGGCGCGTTCGGGGAGGTTGGACCTCCCTCGGTGTCTGTCGCTACGACAGGCCGTTGGCGCGCAGGAACTGCTGCGCGACGCTCGCGGGCGTCTGCTTGTCGATGCTCACCCCGGCGTTCATTTGCTGAATCGCCTTGAGCGTCAGCAGCGCGCTGACCTTGTTGAGCGTTTCGGCGAACGCCGGGCCCTCGGCGGCGAGCACGCTCTGGTGCAGCAGAGGCGCCACGTTCTGGAACCCAAAGAGGTTCTTGGGGTCGCTCAGCACCGTGTACTTCC
Source organism: Solirubrobacteraceae bacterium (assembly GCA_035939635.1). Taxonomy (GTDB): domain Bacteria; phylum Actinomycetota; class Thermoleophilia; order Solirubrobacterales; family Solirubrobacteraceae; genus Palsa-744. Next base: position 11,792 of record DASZFR010000001.1, on the reverse strand, counting down.
CGCTGAGCAGCTGCCCGTCGGTGGTGAACACGTTCTGCACGTTCACCTGCCCACCTTCCAGTGCTTTGTAGGACAGTTCGATCGCGACCGGTACGAACGTCGGAGTCACGCCGTATTCCTGTTTGAGGCCCGGTAGCCCCTGGAAGCGGGTGGCGAATTCAGGTGCGCCCCCGAGCTTCACGCCTTTCCCCAGCGGCTTGAGGTCGGCGATGCTTTTCAGATTGTGTTCTTTGGCGTACGCCGGAAGCGTCGCGAACGCGTTGGTGTCGAAGAACGGGGTTGGTTCGAGCATCGTGAGCCCGTGTTTTTCGACAAACGCCTTCGCTTCGCTGTACGCCGCCGCCGCGCTGGCCGGGTTGCGCGTCTGGCCGGCGACGACCGACAGCAGCACTCCGGTGTACTCGGGGTACATGTCGATCTGACCTGCGGTCAGCGCCTTGTAGGCGAGCTCAGTGGAGCCGACGTTGTCCTTGAGCGTGATTTTGTAGCCCTTCGCCTGCAGCGCCTGCGAGTAGAGCGCCCCCAGGATGTTCTCCTCGGAGAAGTTCTTGTCGCCAATCGTCACCGCCGGCTTGCCAACTCCAGGTCCGCTCGTGGCGGCGGCGGGCGTGCTGGCGCTCGCGCTGGACGACGATTTGGATTTGCTGCTGCCGCAGGCGGCGATCGCGATGCTCAAGGCCGCGACGAGCACGAAAGACACTGCTCGCGCCCGGCGTTGCCCTGGTTTGCTCCCGGTGCTGTACGGCATAGTCGTCCTCCTGGGTTGGTGACTGGATGTGGTCAATGCGGGGTTTCTCCTATCACGTCAGACGGTGACCGCTCGCACCGCGCGGCTGGCCGCCGCGCGCTCGCGCGCGAGCAGTCGCAGGCCGCGTGGCGTGAGCGCGTGTTGAAGTAGCGCAAGCAGTGCATCCACGGCTAGTGTCAGCGCGGCGACGCAGATCGCCGCGCCGAGCACGCCGGAAAAGCGGTAGGTCGTCTCGTTGGCGATGATGTCGCCGAGGCTTCCGCTGAAGCCGGCGAGGGACGCGATCGTCGTGGTGGAGATGACGAACACCGACGCAGTGCGGATGCCGGCGAAGATCAGAGGCACCGCCAGCGGGAGCTCCACGCGCCCGAGGACTTCCGCGCCGCTCATGCCCATTCCGCGCGCGGCGTCCACGATCTCGGGATCGACTTTGTCGACCGCGAGATACGTGTTGGTGATCACGGGCGGCACCGCGAGAATCACCAGCGCGACCTCGACCACGGTGAGGCCGAGTCCGAGGAAGGCGTCGCCGATCGCAAGTATCACCAGGCTCGGCAAGGCGCGCCCGATGTTGCCGAGGTTGATCGCCAGGAAGGACCCTTTGTGCAGGTGCCCCAGCCAGGCGCCGAGGGGAACAGCGATCACCAGCGCGATCGCCAGGCCGATGAGTCCCACCTTGAGCGTCTCCAGCGAAAGGTGAACGAGGCTCGGCAGCGCCGGTTGGCCGGCGACCGCTCCGTTGTGCGCGATGAAGCGAAACGCTTCCGCGAAGGAGTGCATCGAGTCAGCCGCCCTTGACCTGCGCCCAGGGCGTGAGCGCCCGCTGCACGAGCACCAGCAGGCCGTCGGCCACGAGCGCCAGCAGGATCGTCAGCCCGCCCGCGGCGATCAGCTCGGTCTTGAAGGGCCCCTCTCCGAGCGCGGTGTGGATCGGCACGCCGAGCCCGGCGTTGTAGATCGTGTAGACGATCGTGGCCAGCGCGATCGTGGTGACGACTGCGATGCGCAGTCCCGCGATGATCGCGGGAAGCGCGAGCGGCAGTTCCACGCGCAGCAGCAGCTGGGTGCGACTCATGCCCATCCCCTCGGCCGCGTCGAGCACGTCGTCGGGCACCTCTCGCAGTCCCGTCAGGGTGTTGCGAAAGAGGATCAGCAAGGTGTAGGAGACCAGGGCGATCTCGGCCGTGTACACGTTCGCGCCCACCGGCGCCACCAACAGCTCGAAGAGCGCCAGCGAGGGGATCGTGTAGAGAAACGTGGTCACAAGGATCGTCGGCTGCTCGAGCAGCCGGTAGCGGTGCGCCGTCAGCGCCAGCGCCATCGAGATCACAAATCCGATCGCCACCGCGACCACCGTGAGGACGATGTGGCCACGCAGCGCCGGCCACAACACCGGCCCCCAGTTCTGCGACACCCAATCGGTGCAGAAGAAGTGATTGTGCACGGCGCAGCTGGAGCTGCCGGCGGCATAGTTGGGGATGACCGGCGCTGCCGCGCCGATGGGCCAGATCGAAGCCTGGGTCATCGCGGCTCCTTGGCCGCCTCGCTGGACACCAGCCGCTCGAGCAGCTCCAGCGTCACGAGACCCGCGACGCGGTCGTGGCCGTCGACGACCTGCAGCGGCTGGCCGTTTGCGACCAACAACATCGAAAGCGCGTCGCGCGCGGAGGTCGTTCCAGGCACGCGCTGCGCCGGCTGGGCGGCGTCTCCGTTGGGCGCGACCAGGTTCAGTTCCGCGACGGTTGTGAGCGCGAGTCGCTTGAGCGCGCGGTCGGCGCCGACGAACCGCGCGACAAAATCGTCTGCCGGGCGACTCAGGATCGCGGCTGGCGTGTCGTACTGCGCGAGCACGCCGCCCTCGCGCAGGATCGCGATGCGGTCGCCCATCTTGATCGCCTCGTCGATGTCGTGCGTGACGAACACCACGGTCTTGCGAACTTTCCGCTGCAGCGCCAGGAATTCGTCCTGCAGGCGCGCCCGGTTGATCGGGTCGATCGCGCCGAACGGCTCATCCATCAACATCAGCGGTGGATCTCCCGCGAGCGCCCGCGCCACGCCCACGCGCTGGCGTTGACCGCCCGACAGCTGAGCGGGATAACGGTGGCTCATTTCCCCCGGATCGAGGTCCACGAGCTCGAGCAGCTCGCGCACCCGTGCTGCCACGAGAGCCTTGTCCCAGCCGAGCAGGCGTGGCACCGTGGCCACGTTCTCGGCCACCGTCTGGTGCGGGAAGAGTCCGGTTTGCTGGATCACATAGCCGATCTCGCGGCGCAGCGCACGCGGATCGCGTCGCAGCACGCTGCTCCCGCCCAGCAGGATGTCGCCCGAGGTCAACGAGATCATGCGGTTGATTAGCCGCATCGTGGTCGTCTTGCCCGAGCCAGAAGGTCCCACCAGCACGCACACGTCGCCCGCGGGCACGGTGAACGAGAGGTCCTTGATCGCCGGCTCCTGCTCGCCCTCGTAGCGCTTGCTCACGCTGCGCAGCTCGACCTCGGCTGCTTGCGCGAACGCTTTCGGCCCCTCGTTATGGGCAGAGTGTCTGCTCTTCACGGAAAGCTTCCCGGCGGGGCGAGGGATGCTATCCGACCGCCGTTGGCGAAGGCCTATGTGTCAGGCAGGCTCTCGAGCGATCTCGCCAGCATCACGGCCCGCAACCAGCTCGTCGCGTCCGCTCCCGCGTCCTCTATCGACCGCAGCGCCGTTTCATATCCCTGCTCGGCCTCCACCAGGCGCGCGAGCGCGCGCAGCGCGTCGTCCTCGATCGGGCGCAGAGTTCCGGCCAGATCGTTCACACCGGCGAACTGCGCCTCCAGAGAGGTGAGCGGCCGTTGCTCGCAGAACAGCACGTTCTCGCTCGTCGCGGCGCGCGCGGCTAGAGCGCGCACGGTCGCGACCGTTTCCTCGTACGCAGTCATGCGGGGCCGGTCAGCTGCGCGGCAGCTCAGCCTCCGCAGGCGCCGCCGCCGATCCGAGCGCGGTCGCGAGGAGCGCGGTCCCGGCCATCAGCACGGCCGCCGGGCTGGGGACCGCGCCGCGCCGCCACTCCGCGACGATTACCGAGAAGTCGAGCACGTCGATCGCCGGCTGCAGTTGCCACCACTGCGCACGGCTCGCGCCGCTGGCGCCGTACATGCCCGCCGCGAGCGACAGGTTGCGGATGCCCCACATGCGGCCGATGACGGGCAGCTGCGGGTTCTGCTCGGGATCGAGGAAGAACACGCGGCCCGCAAGGCGGGGAGCGAGCAACGTGGACGCGCCCAGGGTGGCGCGCGCCACGAGCAACGCGCGCCCTGCGCGAGTGCGTGGAAGCGCCATCGCGCACAGTTTGGCCCAAAGAGCTTCGCCGCGCCGCGCCGCGCGGTGGGCGGGTGACGCGGCCAGACCAGGGGGCAGACCAGTCGCGTCCACGGGCGCGACGCGCGGGCGAGAAGGACCATGCTTGCAGCGTCCCCAACCTAGGAGCCGCAGATGCCCGTCACGACCGAGACCACCCCCGCCGCGACAAACGGGTCGGCGGCCGCCGCGGCGGTCCGACCCTTCCAAGTTGAGTTTTCAGGCGAGGCGCTCGACGACCTCCGGCGTCGCATTGGCGCAGCCCGCTGGCCCGAGCGCGAGACCGTGAGCGATGACTCCCAGGGCGTTGCGCTAGAGACGATGCAGCGGCTCGCCCGCTACTGGGCAACGGATCACGACTGGCGCAGCTGCGAAGCGAAGCTGAACGCGCGGCCGAACTTCGTCACCGAGATCGACGGACTCGACATTCATTTCCTGCACGTTCGCTCACAGCACGACGATGCGTTGCCGCTGATCGTCACCCACGGCTGGCCGGGCTCGATCATCGAGCAGCTGAAGATCATTGACCCGCTGACCAACCCGGGCGCGCACGGCGCCGGCGCGGCCGACGCCTTTCACCTGGTGATCCCCTCGCTGCCGGGCCACGGGTTCTCGGCAAAGCCGAGTGCCACAGGCTGGGATCCCACGCGCACGGCGCGCGCGTGGGCGGAGCTGATGAAGTGCCTTGGCTACACGCGCTTTGTCGCCCAAGGGGGAGACTGGGGGGCGGCCGTGACGCAGGCGATGGGTGAAGCGGCGCCCGCCGGGCTGCTGGGAATCCACTCCAACATGGCGGGCACCGCGCCGGCCGAGCTGGCCGACGGGTTTTTGCATGGCGACCCCCCGCCGCCGGGGCTGTCAGACGAAGAGCGGCGCGCGTACGAGCAGCTGAGCGCCTTCTACGCCAAGCACGTTGCCTACGCGCAGATCATGTCCACGCGCCCGCAAACGCTGTACGGGTTGGCCGACTCGCCCGTCGACCTGGCTGCGTTCATGCTCGACCACGGCGACGGGAGGGGACAGCCCGGGCTCGTAGACGACGTGCTGGAGGGCCACCCCCCGGGCGAGCTGACGCGTGACGACCTGCTCGACAACATCACGCTGTACTGGCTGACCAACACCGGGATCTCTGCGGCCCGCCTGTATTGGGAGAACAAGAAGGGCTTCTTCGAGGCCAAGGAGATCTCGATCCCGTTTGCGATCAGCGTGTTTGCAGACGAGCTCTATCAGGCGCCGCGCAGCTGGGCAGAACGGGCATATCCGCACAACCTCATGCACTACAACAGGCTCGACAAGGGCGGCCACTTCGCCGCCTGGGAACAGCCGCAGCTGTTCGCGGAGGAGATACGCGCGAGCTTCAGATCACTGCGTTAGTCGATCCGGGGCGGCGTCGTTTGCACGCGCCGTCCCCTTATCTGATTGGAGAGGCGATGTCCACAACGCCCGCTGTGACGCTCGGAAGCAAGTTCCCGTCGCTGGCCGGTGCAAGCGCGTGGCTGAATGCGCAGCCGCTGACGCCGGCGCAGCTGCGGGGAAAGGGCGTGCTCGTGGATTTCTGGACGCTCACGTGCATCAACTGGCTGCGCACGGAGCCCTACATCCGTGGCTGGTCGCAGGCCTACCGCGACGACGGGCTCGTGGTGATCGGCGTTCACACGCCGGAGTTCTCGTTCGAGCACGACATCGAGCGCGTGCGACAAGCGACGCAAGAACGGGAGATCGACTACCCGGTCGTGGTCGACAACGACTACGAGGTCTGGAGCGCGTTCGACAACCATTACTGGCCGGCGCTGTACTTCATCGACGCCGACGGCGTCGTGCGCGATCAACACTTCGGCGAGGGCCGGTACGAGCAGTCCGAGCGCCTCATCCAGCAGCTGCTCGGCGTCGAGCGCGAGCTCGCCTCGGTGCAAGGGCGCGGCGTCGAGGCGGAGGCCGACTGGGACCACCTGCGCTCGCCTGAGACGTACCTCGGCTACGCGCGCGGCGAGCGCTTCGCGTCGCCGCACGCCGCCGCGTTCGACGAGCGCGCCACCTACGAGCTCCCCGACCGGCTGGGCTTCAACCAGTGGGCGATCGCGGGTGAGTGGATGGTCGGGCGCGAGAGCGTCGTGGCCGAGCAGGCCGATGCGAGCATCGCCTACCGGTTTCACGCTCGCGACGCGCACCTGGTGATGTCGCGTCCGGCGCTCGAGCCGATTCCCTTCCGTGTGCGACTCGATGGCGAGGCGCCGGGCTCGGCCGGCGGCACAGACGTCGACGAGGAGGGGAGCGGGCTCCTGCAACAAGGGCGCCTGTATCAGCTGGTGCGCCAGCGCGGCGAGGTCCGCGAGCGCACGCTCGAGATCACGTTTCTGAAGCCCGGCGCCGAGGCGTACGTGTTCACCTTCGGCTAAAGCGCGTGGGGAGGCGACCGCATGGCCGCATCGCTGTCCCTACGCCGACGGCGAGTGGAGACGGTCGAGCTCGCTCAGGAGCTCGTCGGGAATCCTCACTGCGGCTGCGTTTACGTTTTCGCGCAGATGCGTCACCGATGACGTGCCCGGGATCAGCAGGATGTTCGGCGAGCGTTGCAGCAGCCAAGCGAGTGCGACGGCCATCGGCGTCACCTGCATGCGCGCCGCTACCGATTGCAGCGTGTCGGACTGCAACGGCGTGAAACCGCCGAGCGGGAAGTACGGCACGTAGGCGATGCCCTGCGCGGCGAGCGCATCCACCAGTCGCTCGTCTGTGCGGGTGGCGACGTTGTAGAGGTTCTGCACGCACACGATTGGCGCGATCGATTGCGCCTCGCTGACCTGCTCCGCAGAGACGGTGCTGACGCCGAGATGCTTGATCAGCCCATCCTGCTGGAGCTGCGCAAGTGCGAGGAACGGCTCGGCGATCGAGCCCGGCTCGGGGCTGGCGAACCCTCCGACGCGGAGGTTTACGACGTCGAGCGCTTCCACACCGAGGTTGCGCAGGTTGTCCTGCACCGCGCCGCGCAGCTCCTGTGCGGATCGCGCGTCCAGCCACCCGCCTTGCGCGTCGCGCCGGGCTCCGACCTTTGTCACGATGCGCAGGTCCTCCGGGTAGGGGTAAAGCGCCTTTCTGATGATCTGATTGGTGACGTGCGGGCCGTAGTAGTCGCTCGTGTCGATGTGGGTGATGCCGAGGTCGATCGCTTCCCGCAACACCGCGACCGCTTCGGCTCGGTCGGCCGGCGGCCCGAACACGCCAGGCCCGGCGAGCTGCATCGCCCCGTAGCCCACGCGAGTGACCGTGAGATCTGGGCCCATCGCAAAGGTGCCCCCCGGAAGTTTGTTCGCCGCCATCGCCAGCTCCTCTCTTGTTCGCTGCGTCACGGCCGGGTCGTGCCCCGTCGGGTCGCGAGCGTCGGGTCGTGCCCGAGTGTTACCGACGAATAGAGTTGCGTGCGACGTGAAGGCGGCGGTGATCCACGAGAACGGCCCCCCCGAGGTGCTGCGCTACGAGGACGTCGCCGACCCCGCCTGTCCGGAGGGCTGCGTCCTTGTCGCGGTCGAGGCGATAAGCATCGAGGGCGGCGATGTGCTCGCTCGCGCGAGCTCGCCGCCCGCGTCGACGCCGCACGTGGTGGGCTACCTCGCCGCGGGCAAGGTCGTCGAGCTCGGCCCCGGCGTCGAGCAGTTTGCGGTCGGCGACCGGGTGGTGACCCTCAACGCAGCGGGCTCGCACGCGTCCCTGCGCGCGGTTCCGGCGATCTCGGTGTGGCGTCTTGCAGACGAGATCGACGCCGGCCACGCTGCGTGCGTGCCGGTTGCGTTCGGGACCGCCCACGACTGCCTGTTCACGGCCGCAAGCCTCGCGCCGGGGCAGACGGCGCTGATCCACGCGGGGGCTGGAGGCGTGGGCATGGCCGCGATCCAGCTCGCCAAGCAGGCAGGCGCCACGGTGCTCGCGACGGCGTCCAGCGACCAGAAGCTCGAGCGCCTGAAGGAGTATGGGCTCGATCACGGGATCAACTACGCCAGCGAGAACTTCGTGGAGCGAACCCGTGAGCTGACCGACGGGCGCGGCGCCGACGTGATCCTCGACTCGATCGGCGGCAAAAACCTCGTCGACAGTGTGGCGGCCCTCGCGTACCGGGGGACCCTCGTCAGCGTCGGCGTCGCCGGCAGATCCGGGTCGACCATCGAGGCGCGAGAGCTGTGGGCAAAGAACAACACGCTGCGCGGCGTTTTTCTGGGCGGCGCACTGCTGGCGGAGTATCCGCGCGTGAGCGCGCTGATCGCCGACCTCATCGAACGCGTAGCGCGGGGTGACCTGCGCATACACATCGACCGCACGTTTCAGCTGGACGAAGCGGCGGCCGCGCACCGTTACGTCGAGAGCCGCGCGGCCTTCGGCCGCGTTGTGATGGCGCCGTAAGCCCGCTTGCTGTTCGCGGCCGCCGACCTCAGCGAACAAGAGTTGGCGCTTCAGGCCGAGGTGCGCTCGTTTCTTGCCCGGGAGCTGCCGCGCGGGACGTTCGCGCCCGGACTGGGCATGGCGGCGCCGCGCGACCCCGCGTTCTCGGCGAAGCTGGGGCGGCGCGGCTGGCTCGGGATGGCCCTGCCCGAGCGCTACGGCGGCCACGACCGCAGCGCCGTGGACCGCTTCGTGGTCAGCGAGGAGCTGCTGCGCTGGGGCGCGCCGGTCGGCTACCACTGGGTCGCAGACCGCCAGTCGGGCCCGGTGATCAACCGTTTCGGCAGCGAGGAGCAAAAGCAGCGCTTTTTGCCTGCGATCTGCCGTGGCGAGCTGTCGTTCGCAATCGGGATGAGCGAGCCGGAGGCCGGCAGCGACCTTGCGTCGGTGCGAACGCGCGCGGCCCGCGTGGAGGGCGGTTGGGTGGTGAACGGCACGAAGATCTGGACCAGCCGTGCGCACGAGAGCGATTGGTTTGTCGTGTTATGCCGCACGGGCGACGCCTCGGAGGATCGCCGCGCAGGTCTCAGCCAGCTGATCGTCGACCTGCGCTCCGATGGTCTGACGATCGCGCCGATCCAGGTGCTGTCCGGTCACCGCGAGTTCAACGAGGTCGTGCTAGAGGACGTGTTCGTTCCCGACGCACTCGTGCTCGGGGAGATCGGCGACGGTTGGGCGCAGAACACCTCGGAGCTCGCGTACGAGCGCGGCGGCCCCGAGCGCTGGCTGTCGACCTACCTGGTGGTGGAGGAGCTGGTGCGGTCGCGCCCGGAGCTGGTTGCCTCCGAGCGGGCCCGGCTGATGGTGGGCGAAGCGGTCGCGCGCTGGTGGGCGTTGCGGCGGCTGTCGCTGTCGGTCGCGCGCATGATCGACAGGGGCCAGGCGCCGGCCGCGCAGTCTGCGCTGGTGAAGGAGTTGGGCACGCGCTTTGAGCAGGACGTGCTCTCGTCGGTGCTGGAGCTGGTGGCGCTCGAGCCGCTGCGCGACTCGAGCTCGCTGTTTGAGCGGCTGCTCTTCGAGGCGGTCCTGAGCGCGCCGTCCTTCACGATCCGCGGCGGGACCAACGAGATTCTGCGCTCGGTCGCGGCCAAGGGACTGAGCGCGCTGTGAGCGACTGGCTTGTGATCGACGGCGCGCGCCGGCTGCTGGCCGACACCTGCACATTCGCCGCCGTGCAGGCCGCCGAGGCTGACGGCTGGTGCTCGATCGTCTGGGACCCCATGGAAGCGGCGGGCTACGCCTCGCTGTCGGAGCTGGCCCTCGCCGACGCGCTCGCGGTGCTCACGGTCGCCGGAGAACACGCGGCGCCTGTGCCGCTCGCCGAGGCGGCGCTCGCCGGGTGGCTGTTGCAGGAGTCCCTCCCGGGCAGCGTGAGCGTCGTGTGCGCCGGCGATCTGCGCCTGGACGCCGGCAAGCTGAACGGCAGCGCCGTGTGCGTCCCCTGGGGGCACGCCGTCGAACGTGTAGTCGCCGTTGTCGACGAACAGGCCGTGGTGGTGACCGTTGCATCGGCCGCGCGCGTCGAGCGCCACGTAAACCTCGCAGGCGAGCCGCGCGACACGCTGGTCTTTGAGCAGACCGAGCCTGCTCTTGTGCGACCGGTCGCGTGTGACCTGCACCAGCGCGGCGCGCTGACGCGGGCCGCGTTGATGGCGGGGGCGCTCACCGCGATGGCGCGGCTCACCGTCGCCTACGCGCGTCAGCGGCGCCAGTTCGGGCGCCCGATCGCGGCTTTCCAAGCGGTGCAGCAACACCTGGTGAGCATCGCGCAGGACGCCGCGCTCGTGGGCGCGGCAGCCGAGGGTGCGGCGCGGGTTGCGGGCGCCTTTGAGATCGCCGCCGCCAAGGCGCTGGCCTCGCGCGCGGCGCTGACAGCGACGCGCGCCGCACATCAGGTGCACGGAGCGATGGGCATGACCCAGGAGTACCGCCTCCACCACCTCAGCCGGCGGCTGTGGGCGTGGCGAGCCGAGTACGGCGATGAGCACCATTGGGCGCAACAGCTCGGGCGCGCGGCGACGACCGCCGGTCCCGACAGCCTCTACCCCGCCATCACCGGCGGCTCGACGGCGATCTAGATGCCCTACGTGCTGAGCGGCGGCGTTCGCATCCACTACGAGGTCAGCGGCTCACACACCAACCGCGCGCCGCTGCTGCTGAGCCACGGATTCCGCGCGAGCGCGCGAATGTGGGAGCACAACGTGGGAGCGCTGTGCGGCGATCGCGAGGTCCTCGCCTGGGATATGCGCGGTCACGCTCGCAGCGACGTCCCCGCAGATGCGTCTGACTACGGCGTCGAGCACAGCATCCAGGACATGCTGTTGCTGCTCGATGTGCTCGGCGCGCAGCCCGCCGCGCTCTGCGGCATGTCGCTCGGCGGCTACCTGTCGCTCGCGCTTGCAGCTGCGCACCCGAAGCGCGTCGCCGCGCTGATTCTCGTCGACACCGGCCCCGGCTTTCGCCGCGACCAGCCGCGCGAGCGCTGGAACGCGTTTGCGCAACGCACCGCCGCGGCGCTCGAGCGCGACGGCCTCGCAGCTATGCGCGCGAGCCCGGAGGCGGGCAGCCATCGCGAGGCGATCGGGCTGGCGCACACGGCGCGCCAGGTGATGGCGCAGCGCGACGCCCGCGTGATCGACTCCCTGGAGGCGATCGCGGTGCCCACGTTGGCCGTGGTGGGGGCGCTCGACGAGGACTTCCTGTCCGCCGCGGACTACATGGCGGCCAAGATTCCCGGTGCGCGCAAGGTCGTGCTCGAGGGTGCCGGCCACGCCGCGAACATCGAGGCCGCGGAGGCCTTCAACGCGGCTGTGCACGAGTTTTTGGAGGGGATTTGAGCGACCTCACCGTTTCGCTAGACGATGAACACGTAGCCACGGTCGAGATTCACCGCCCGCCCGCCAACTACTTCGACGCCGCGCTCATCCGTGAGCTCGCAGACGCCTACGAGCGCCTCGACGCCGACCCCTCGTGCCGTGCGCTCGTGCTGTGCTCCGAGGGCAAGCACTTTTGCGCGGGCGCAAACTTCGGCGCGGCGTCGAGCCCGGCTGACGACCCGCGTTCGCTGTACCGCCAAGCGCTGAGGCTCTTCGCAGCTGGTAGCCCGGTCGTCGCGGCGGTCCAGGGCGCCGCAGTCGGCGGCGGTCTCGGCCTGGCGCTGTCGGCGGACTTTCGCGTCGCCTGCCCGGGCTCGCGCCTCAGCGCCAACTTCGCGCGGCTCGGCTTTCACCAGGGGTTCGGGCTGAGCATCACGCTGCCCGCGCTCGCCGGGCAGCAGGCC